>NZ_WHNU01000002.1:0-311990 GCF_009362305.1 Burkholderia sp. BE17 | reverse complement strand
GTGCGGGCAGCGTTCGACTGGAAATCAGCAATGAACCAGTTTGCTATCCTGTTCGGTGAACGATTCACCCAGGCGCGTGGATAACGCGTTGTTCAACCGCCTCGCCCACAAAAATGCGGACAGGTTCATGAAGTGACGGCCAATCGAGCTCGGATCTGATCTGACACTGACTGAGAGATCAGGTGTCGACTTACGCGCAGTATGACCAAACGGCCACAACGCACACGAAACCACCAACACCGCCTTTCCTGCCGCTGCTAATCTGTCGCACACGCCGCATTGACCCATGCGGAGTTCGTCGGAGCGCAAGCCCACCGAACCTCCGCCCCAAAAAGGAGCCAGCAGTGCAAACCGGTAATCTCCGTCTCTACGCGGATGCGCAATACACGAGCCCTTACGCGATGTCGGTATTCGTCGCCCTTGAGGAAAAAGCACTGCCGTACGAACTGGTGACCGTCGATCTCGGCAACCGCGCGCATTTCGCGCCCGACTATGCGGCGACGTCGCTGACGCAACGCGTGCCGACGCTCGTTCACGACGATTTCGCGCTGTCGGAATCGTCGGCGATTACCGAGTATCTCGACGAGATCTTCCCGGGCACGCGGCTCTATCCGGCCGATCCGCGCCAGCGCGCGCGGGCGCGTCAGGTGCAGGCGTGGCTGCGCAGTGACCTGATGCCGATCCGCACGGAGCGGTCGACCGAAGTGCTGTTCTACGGCCCGACGAGCGAGCCGTTGTCGAGTCTGGCGCAGGCTGCCGCGCAGAAGCTGTTCGCGGCCGCCGACAAATTGCTCGCGCCGGGCGCGGCACACCTGTGCGGCGAGTGGAGCATTGCCGATGTCGATCTGGCGGTGATGCTGAACCGTCTGGTGCTGAATGACGATCCGGTGCCGCAGCGTCTCGCCGATTATGCGCGTGCGCAGTGGGAGCGGGCGTCGGTGCAGCGTTGGGTGAAGTTGAAGCGGCCGCCGCTGTAGTTCGCGATGAATGTGATCTGGCCGATCCTCATGGTGCTCCTGCTGGCGGCAGGCGTGTTCGTTGCGGTCCGGTTCTGGCACAAGCTCATCACGCGCATCGTCACCGTGATTGTCGGGCTCGGTATTGCGTGGATCGTGGCTTACTCGATTGCGTTGACGACGGTCCAGTGTCTCGGATCGTGCGGCTGAAGAGCGGGGCGCCGGCAAGTATTGAAGCCGGCGCCGTATCGTGATCCGGCCTAGTTCTTCGCCACAGCGTCAGTTTCCGTCTGCGGCCCACCCGTCGCGTCGTTCCGGCTCCACCCACCCCCAAGCGACCGATACAACGCCACCGCTGCTAGCGCGTGCTCGCGCTTGACCTGATTGAGCGAATCCGAATCGCGCAAATAAACCTCCTGCGCCGAAAGCACGTCGAGAAAATCCGTCGCGCCTCCCTTATAGAGCTGATTCGCCAACCCAAGCGCCTTATCTGAAGCCGCCAATGCGCTATCGAGCCGCCGCGTAGCCTCATCGGAACTGACGAGATTCGCACGTGCATCCTCGACTTCCCTCAACGCTTGCAGCATCGTCTGCCTTAACCCGAGTTCCGACTCGCGCATCCGGCTTTCGCTCTGCGTGATATCGGCGGTAATACGCCCCGCATTGAAGATCGGACTCGTCGCACTCAACGCCGCGCTGAACAGGTTGTCGGTCAACGTAGGCAACCCGAGATACGACGCCGCCAGAATCCCGTCCGTCAAATTCAGCGAAAACTTCGGATACCGCTCGGCCTCGGCAACACCCACTTGCGCCGCACGCCGCTCGACCTGCGCATAAGCTGTCAACACATCGGGCCGCCGCAGCAACGCCTGCGAAGGCAACGTCCCCGGTGCACCAACTGGCGGCGCAGGAATTTCCCCAGCCTGCGCCAACACGAGCCGATCGACCGATTCCGGCGTCCGCCCCGAATACACGGCAATCAGATTGAGCTGATGCGAAATCTGCGCCTGCGTCGGCGGAATCCGCGCTTCGAGCGCGTCGAGCTGGTTCTGCGCGCGCGTGACGTCGAGTTCAGTCGACAGCCCGAACGCCTGCCGCTTGCGCGTGAGTTCGAGCGCATGCTGCCGGATCTTCGCGTTGTCCTGCAGGATCTTCAACTCTTGCTGCGCCCAGCGCAGATCGACATACGCGGATGCCGCATCGGCCGCGAGCGCGAGCCGCATCGCATCTTCCGCATGTTTCTGCCCGACGAGCTCGGCCTGCGCCGCGAGCAGATCGAGCCGTTCGCCGCCGAACACATCGGGCGACCAGCTCAGCGCGAGCCCCACGCCGGCCTGTCGCACATAACCGAGCGGCGGTGGCGTGTTCTGCCGCGCGTCGGCCGCATGCGCGGTTGCGTCGAGTTCGGGCAGCAGCGCCGCGCGCTTCTGCACGGTCAACGCCTGCGCCTGCTTCACGCGTTCGGCGGCGGCCTGCAGATCGAGGTTGCCGTCGAGCACGGTCGCGATCAGCCGGTCGAGCACGGGATCGTGGAATTGCGCCCACCATGCGGCGGCGTCGATGTCCGCGCGCGGCACGTCGGTATCCCAGGCGGTGGGCGCGAGCGTCTGAACGGATTCGTTAAGCGCCGGATGCTGCGCGGGCTGCACTGCACAGCCGGCGGCGAATGCGCTGACAGCCAGCGCGACGAGTAGCTTTTTCATGATGATGGCCTCAGCCTCAGTGCGCGTCCGGCGGTGGCGCGTTCAACGTAATGGGTTTGGAAAACACGACGGCAAGCAGCGCGACGACGAAACACAGCGACAGCACGTAGTACGCATCCGCATAAGTGAGCGTCAGCGCTTCGCGATAAATCAGCCGATGCAGGTTCGAGAGCCCGGCCTGCGCGGTATTCAGCGTATTGCCCGCAACAGCCGTCCAGTACGCCGCTTGGTGGTCGAGCAGCGACGTGATCTGCGGCTCGCCGGCGCTCACATGCTCGTTCAGGCGCAGGTAGTGAAAGTTCAGCCGGTCGTTGAGCATCGTCGCGCTCACCGCGATGCCGATCGCGCCGCCGAGATTGCGCATCAGGTTGAACAGCCCGCTCGCCGATTTCAGCCGCGACTGTGGCAGCGAGCCGAGCGCCATCGTCACGATCGGCGGCACGCTGAACTGCTGGCCGATGCCGCGCAGCGCCTGCGGCAGCAGCAGTTCCCGCCAACCCCAGTCGTGCGTGATCGGCGTGTACAGATAGCAGCCGAGGCCGAAGCAGATCAACCCGAACACGAGCAGCGCACGCATGCTGAAGTAGCGTGCGGCGAACGCATACACGCCAAGCGCGAGCAACTGGAACGCGCCGACCGACAGCAGCGCGATGCCGATCTGCAGCGAGCTGAACGCGCGTACCTGTGCAAGAAACAGCGGCGTGAGGAACACGGTCACGAAGATCCCGATGCCGGTCACGAACGACAGCAGGCTGCCGATCCCGAAGTTGCGCACGGCGAGCGCACGCAGGTCGACGATCGGATCTTCCGCGGTCAGCGCATGCACGATGAACAGGAAGCCGCAGATGCCGGAGACCCATGCGCAGATGACGATCGCATCGTCGCCGAACCAGTTCTTGCGCGGGCCTTCTTCCAGCACGTATTCGAGGCAGCCGAGGAAGCCCGACATCAGCACGATGCCGAGATAGTCGCCGCGCTTGATGAGGCTGAGGTCGGGTTCGTCGATATGCACGTAGCGCGGCACGAGTGCGGCCACGGCGATACCCGGCACGAGGTTCAGGTAGAACAGCCAGTGCCACGACCATTGGTCGGTGATCCAGCCGCCGATCACGGGGCCGATCGCCGGCGCGAGCGACGCGAGCGCGCCGATGGTGGTCGATGCGATCAGCCGCTGCTTGCCGGGGAACAGCACGAACGCGGTGGTGAACACGGTCGGGATCATCGCGGCGCCGAGCGCGCCCTGCAGCCCGCGAAACAGGATCATCGAGTTGATGTCCCACGCGAGCCCGCACAGCATGCTGGTGATCGTGAAGCCGACGGCCGACGCGACGAACAGCCAGCGCGTCGACATCACCTTCGACAGCCAGCCCGACATCGGGATCACGATGATCTCGGCGATCAGGTAGGCGGTCTGCACCCACGACAGCTCGTCCTGGCTCGCGGACAAGCCGCCGCCGATGTCGCGCAGCGACGACGCGACGATCTGGATGTCGAGCGTCGCCATGAAGAAGCCGACGCACATCAGCGCGAACGCGAATACGCGCTGCCTGGTGGGTTGCGACGCGGGGTCGCCGGAAAACGCGGTGGTCATGGTCGGCTCCCGCTCAGTTCGCGTGGTCGGTATGCACGGTCACGACCGCGGACAGGCCGGGGCGCAGCACGTGTTCGAGGCCCGGCTGCGGATCGAGATGCACGCGCACGGGCACGCGCTGGACGATCTTCGTGAAGTTGCCGGTCGCGTTCTCGGGCGGCAGCACGCTGAAGGTCGCGCCGGTCGCGGGCGCGACGCTGTCGACGCGGCCATGCAGGCGCGTGCTCGACGCATCGAGCGATACGTCGACGCGATCGCCCGCGCGCATCTTGCGAAGCTGGTCTTCCTTGAAGTTCGCGTCGATCCACAGCCCGGAAGCCGGCACGACCGTCAGCAGCGGCACGCCGACGTTCGCGAGCATGCCGACGCGGCCCGTACGATTGCCGACGTAGCCGTCGACCGGCGAGCGGATCGTCGTGTATTCGACGTTGAGTGCAGCGACGTGCTGCGCGGCGAGCGCGGTGTTCACGCGGGCCCGCGCATCGGCGAGCTGCGCGCCGAGCACGTCGAGCTGCCGCTTCGCTGCGAGCAGCGCGGCGTCGCTGCGTTCGACGGCCGCACCGGCCTTCGAATAGTCGGCGTCCGCGCGCTCGACGATCTGGTTCGACACGGCGTCGGATTTCACGAGCTCGCGATAGCGTACGCGGTCCGATGCGGCGCGCGTCAGTTCGGCCGACGATGAATTCTTGTCGGCCGCTTGCTGGCCGATCACCGCGTATTGCAGTTGCTGCTTCGCTTCGAGTTCGGTCACGGCGGAGCGCGCGCTGTCGACTTCGGCGCTGGCCTGCGCGAGCTTCGCATCGTAGTCGCGCGCATCGAGCTGCACGAGCACGTCGCCGGCCTTCACGCGCTGGTTGTCGGTCACGAGAATCCGGTCGACGAAGCCGTTGACCTTTGGTGCAAGCACCGTCACGTCGCCGCCGACATACGCATCGTCGGTGCTCTCCTGGAAGCGCAGCACGAATAGCCAGTCGAGCGCGGCCGCGGCCACCACGACGACGACGGCAATCACCGCGATGCGCATCCATGGCACGCGGCGCCGCTGCTTCGCGGGCCGGTCGATTGTGGCTGCCTCACGGGAGGCAGTGACTTCCTGGGTCGTTTCCATCGATTCACCTATGTATATGCACGTATTAAAACGACCGACGACATCACGTCGATCGGGGAAGGGGTTAGCGCTCCGGCAGGTTGTGCGTGATCCGGAACAATTCGTCTCTGAGGCGGGCCGCTTGTGTCGACCCGAACCGCCGCTCGAACGCTTCCTGCGCGGCGAGCCAGTGCACGTGCGCGTCGGCGACCTTCGTTTCGCCGTGCTCGGTCAACGCGAACGTCTGGCCGCGGCACGGCGGCTCGATCCGGCCCGTCACCAGCGCCGCGCCGACGAGCGGCTTGAGCGCGCGCAGCAGCGCGGTGCGTTCGATCACCAGCACGGCCGACAGCGTCGCCATCGTCAGGCCCGGCCGCTCGCGCAGCAGCGCGAGAATGCTGTACTGCGACGGCGTGACGCCCGCCCGCGACAGGTAACGCTCGTAGAACTGCGAGATCCGGCGAGCGGCTTGCCGGACCGCGAAGCAATCGTCATCGGTTAGCGTGGTCTTGTGCATGTGCACATGTTAGGGCGCGGGGCGGGGTGAAGCGATGGGTGGAGCGAGATCAGATTGGTGTCGTGGCTGTACCAATCGGCGTCAGGCCGGCGCGTCCGCGCGCCGGATCAGGCCGCGGCCGTAACGATCCGGCCCACGCGGTCGCAATAGGCGGCCGTGTAGTCGATGAACGCCTTCACTTTCGCGGGCAGCAGCGCGCGGTTCGCGTACGCGAGCTTGATCTCGACGAATGCGTCGACGAGATCGGCGTCCTCCAGCAATTGCACGAGCGCGCCCGACGCGAGTTCGGCTTCGACGAGCGTTCTCGGCACGACGCCGATGCCGAAGTCGTGCATCACCATTTCGCGGTTGAAGACGGGGCTGTTCGACGAGATGTCGAAGCGGTACGGCACGGTCAGCGTGTCGCCGTCGACGCGGAACGACAGCGCGGGCCGGCGCAGCGACGGCGATATCGGCACGAACGGATGATCGGCCAGGTCGGCCGGCGTCTCGGGGCGCGGATGTGCGCTCAGATACGCGGGCGTCGCGACGATCACGACCGGAATGCGCTCGACCAGCCGCACGACGGTCGTCTCGCTCGTCAGCATGTACGGCACGACGATGCCGATGTCGTAGCCTTCGCCGACGAGATCGACGGGGCGCTCGGTCAGCGTGACGTCGAGGCGGACCTTCGGATGCGCGCTCTTGAAGCCGGCGATCAGCGGCACGAGCCGGTTCAGCGCGGCCGTCGTGTGCGCGACGAGACGCAGCAGGCCCTCGGGTTCGCGCGTCTGCGTCTGTGTCTGTGCTTCCACTTCGAGCGCGTCGAGTTCGTCCAGCACGGCCGCGCAGCGCTCGTAGATGCGCTCGGCGGTTTCGGTCAGCGACACCTGGCGCGTGGTCCGGTGCAGCAGCCGGCTGCCGAAGCGCGCCTCCAGATCGGCAACAGCACGCGACACGACCGGCCGCGCGAGGCCGTGCATGTCGGCGGCGCGCGTGAAGCTGCGCATCTCGACCACCGACCGGAAAATCCGCAGCTTGTCGATGTAGTCCATGTCCGTCTCCTTGACGCGATGGCGGGCGCCGGACACTCCTGGCCGGCCGCCAGCCTCGTTACGGCGGAGTGTACATTGACTTTATGCATATGCACATATAAATTGCGGAGCATGAACGACATCCAGATTGCCCAAGCGTGCAACTGCCTCGCGCTGCGTCAGGCGGCGCGCTTCGTCACGCAACTGTACGAACGCCATCTGGCCCCGGTCGGCGTCACGCCCGCGCAGTTCTCGATCATGGCGAACCTGACGCGTCGGCCCGGCCTGCTGATGAGCGAACTCGCCGAATCGCTCGTGATGGATCGCACGACGCTGCTGCGCGCGCTGAAGCCGTTGCAGCGCGACGGTTTTGTCGCGACGGCCGCGTCCGAGCACGATGCGCGCGCGCATGCGCTGAGCCTCACGAAGCTCGGCGAGCGCACGTTCGCGCGGGCGTTGGTCGCGTGGCAGGCCGCGCAGGAAGAATTCGAGACGCAGTTCGGCGAGGGGCGCGCGAAGGCGCTGCGCGATGAACTGTTCAGCCTTACCGCGGAACGCTAGGCGGGGGCGGCCGGCTGGCTGGCGTGTGTCGACGAACTGGAGCCAAATTCGAGCCATTGTCCGCTTCGGCAGCGTTCGAGGCGCGGAAAGGTGGCATCTACAACTGATAATTGGTTTTTTAACTGTCCGGATGGATGGATATCTGGACGTTTTTTGTTTCCAGTTGTAGAGTCCTCTGACGGATTTCACGGGCCGGCGCCGCCGGCACGAGTCACGAGGAGCAACCGATGCTGCAGTTGAGCGACCGCGACGACGCGATGTTGCGCGGGGATTTCGGCGATGGCGTCGCGCGTGCGATGCGGATCGTCGCGCGCACGGCGGAAGTGATGTCCGCGCCGCACCTGATCGACATCAAGTCCGCGCATATCGACGGCTGTCTTTATCACGGCCAGACGAGCCTCGACTTCGTCGAGTATTTCGTCGACACCGGCGCGAAGGTCGCGGTGCCGACCACACTGAACGTCGGGTCGCTCGACCTGATCCATCCCGAGCTGTACCACGGCGACCGCACGATCCAGCGCGATGCGCAGCGCCTGATGGACGCGCATCTGCAGCTCGGCTGCGAATCGAGCTTCACGTGCGCGCCGTATCAGTTGAAGAACCGTCCCGCGAAAGGCGAGCAGATCGCGTGGGCCGAATCGAATGCGATCGTGTTCGCGAACTCGGTGCTCGGCGCGCGCACGAGCCGGTACGGCGATTTTCTCGACCTGGCCGCCGCGATCACCGGGCGCGCGCCGTACGCGGGTTTGCATGTCGAAGCGAACCGCGCCGCGCGGATCGTGTTCAACGCGCCGGACTTCAGCGGCCTACCGTCGCGCGACATCTATTTCGCCGCGCTTGGTTTGCTGATCGGCAAGGTCGCGGGCGCGATCGTGCCGGCGATCGTCGGGCTGCCGGCGGATACCACCGAAGACGAACTCAAGGCGCTGGGTGCGGCCGCCGCATCGAGCGGGGCCGTCGCGCTGTTCCATGCGGTCGGCGTGACGCCCGAGGCGCCGACGCTCGATGCCGCATTGCACGGGCGCGCGGCGCAGCGCACGGTCGACGTCGCGATGACCGACCTCGACGAGATTCGCCGCACGCTGAATCACGGCGCGGCCGGCGACGCGCTCGTCGCGGTGGCGCTCGGCACGCCGCATTTCTCGCTGGCCGAATTCCGCACGCTCGATGCGTTGCTCGACGCGTACGACGGCAAGCCGGCCTGCGATTTCTACGTGAACACGAGCCGCTTCATCTTGTGGGAGCTGGGCGAAGCCGGCCTCGCGGACAAGTTCGCCGCGCGCGGCATCCAGATCGTCGTCGATACCTGCACGTACATCACGCCGGTGATGAAGCAACTGTCGGGATTGGTGATGACCAACTCGGGGAAATGGGCGTCGTATGCGCCCGCGAACATCGGCGTGACGGTCGCGTACGGCAGCATGCGCGAATGCGTGCGGTCGGCGTACGAAGGAAAGGTGCGATTCGATGACTGACGCGACGGGCAAAGAACTGACGGGCGACACGCTCGTGCCGGGCAGCGCGTGCGCGAGCGCGTTCGTGCTCGACAAGCCGCTCAGCTTCTGGGGCGGCTACGATTCGGGCGCGGGCAGGATCGTCGACCGCGGGCACCCGCAGGCCGGCGCGAGTCTTGCCGGCAAGGTGATGGTGATGCCGCACGCGAAGGGCTCGAGTTCGAGCAGCAGCGTGCTCGCGGAAGCCGTGCGCAACGGCACGGGGCCGGTCGGGATCGTGCTGAAGGAGCGCGACCTGATCATCTCGATCGGCGCGATCGTGGCCGCCGAGCTGTATGCGATCGCGGTGCCGGTGGTGTGCGTGACCGATGACGTGTATGACGCGATCGTCGCCGCAACCGGCGAGGTGCGGATCGAGGCAGGTGACGGGGACGGCGGCGCGCGGATCTACGTCGGCGGCTGATGCATCGCGCGCCAGCCAGCCGATTTAGTCGTGTGACGGGCCGCCGGCCGCTTCCCGATACGCGCTCGGCGTCTGCCCGGCCCAGCGCCGGAACGCGCGTGTGAAATTCGCCGGGTCGGTGAATTGCAGCTGTTCGGCGATCGTCTTCAGGTCGAGATCCGATGCGGCGAGCAATTGCTTCGCGTCACGAAACCGCGCTTCGTCGAGCAATTGCCGATAGCTCGAACCGGCTTCCTCCAGCCGGCGCCGCAGCGTGCGAGTCGATACGAGCAGCGCATCGGCGAGCGTTTCAGGCCCCGGATAAACGCCGGTCGCTTTCGCCAGCTCCGCGCGCACGCGCTCGACCAGATCGCCTTCCTCCTGCCGCACCTGCGCGTACTCGCGCTCGACCTGCACGAGCGCCTGCCGGTGCGCGACTTCGTCGGCGAGCGGCAGAGGCCAGTCGAGCACGTCGCGTGCAATCCACAGCGCATTTGCGGCGCAACCGAATTCGACCGGCGGCAACTGGTCGCGATAGCGCGCGAAATACGCGGGCTCCGGCCACATGAATTGCAACGCGATCGGCGGCGACGCACGTCCGGCCCATTGCGAGATGTTCTGCGCGAGCCCGGTCAGCACGAATTCGAACATCACGTGATGCTGCAGCACCGGGCTGGCTTGCACGCCGTGCAGTTCGAGCGTCGCGCCGCGTTCGTCTTCCGCATAGGTCAGCCGATATTGCCGGTTGCGCATCCGGAAGTAGCGTTGCGTGATGGACAGCGCTTCGCGGATGTCCCGCGCGGTCAGCGTCGCGTAGCCGAGAAAGCCGTGCACGGTCGGCTTCAGCAGCAGCCCGAACGCGAGCCCGATGCCCGGATCGCCGCCGATTTCGATCGCGTTGAGCACGAGCCGCCCCCATTGCGACGGCGCGACGCGCGCGTCGGGTTCGGCCAGCACCGCGTCGCGCAGGCCCGTGCCGGCACGCACGGCGGCCAGGTCGACGCCGCGCGCGGCCAGCGCCTGCAGCAGCAGGCGCGTATAGGCGACCGGAATCGTCGGCCGGCGCAGCCCGAGGCGGTCCTTGGCGAGTGGGGAGGTCATGTCATTTTGGCCGGAAATGACAAGCATTATGGCTGTTTGCCCCCTCACGTTCAAGGCGGCGCGCGCCTACGATGCAGGCATCGCTTACTGGCAGGATCATCATGACGACCCCCTTTCCCCATCTGCTCGCGCCGCTCGATCTCGGCTTCACGACGCTGAAGAACCGCGTGCTGATGGGCTCGATGCACACGGGCCTCGAGGACAGCCGCAAGACGCTGCCGCGGCTCGCCGAATATTTCGCCGAACGCGCGCGCGGCGGCGTCGGCCTGATCGTGACGGGCGGCTTCGCGCCGAACGTGGCCGGCTGGACCAAGCCGTTCGGCGGCACGCTGATGACGTCGGCCGCCGCGCGGCGGCATCGCGAGATCACCGGCGCCGTGCATGCGGAGGACGGCAAGATCGCACTGCAGATCCTGCATACGGGCCGCTACGGTTACCACCCGTTTGCGGTCGCGCCGTCGAAGATCAAGTCGCCGATTTCGCCGTTCGCACCGCACGAACTGAGCGCGGGCGGCGTCGAGCGGCAGATTCGCGCGTTCGTCCGTTGCGCGAAGCTCGCGCGCGAAGCCGGCTACGACGGCGTCGAGATCATGGGCTCCGAGGGCTACCTGATCAACCAGTTCATCTCGATGCATACGAACAAGCGCACCGACCAGTGGGGCGGTTCGTACGAGAATCGCATCCGCTTGCCGATCGAGATCATCGAGCGCACGCGCGAAGCGGTCGGCCGCGATTTCATCCTGATTTACCGGTTGTCGATGCTCGACCTGATTCCGGACGGCAGCGACTGGAGCGAAACCGTGCAGCTCGCGAAGGCCGTCGAGCGCGCGGGCGCGACGATCATCAACACGGGGATCGGCTGGCACGAGGCGCGTGTGCCGACCATCGCGACGTCGGTGCCGCGCGGCGCGTTCGCGTGGGTGACGAAGAAGATGAAGGGCGAGGTCGGCATTCCGCTCGTGACGACCAACCGGATCAACCGGCCGGAAGTGGCCGAGCAGATCCTCGCGGATGGCTGCGCGGACATGGTGTCGATGGCGCGCCCGCTGCTCGCGGATGCCGAGTTCGTCGTCAAGGCCGCGCAGGGCCGCGCCGACGAGATCAACACCTGCATCGGTTGCAACCAGGCGTGTCTCGATCACGCGTTCAGGAACAAGATCGCGTCGTGCCTGCTGAATCCGCGCGCGTGCCATGAGACGGAGCTGAAATACACGCCCGCGCAGCGGCCGAAGCGCATTGCGGTGGTCGGCGCGGGGCCGGCCGGGCTCGCGTGCTCGACCGTGCTCGCGCAGCGCGGCCATCAGGTCGACCTGTTCGACGGCGCCGCCGAGATCGGCGGCCAGTTCAACATGGCGAAGCGGGTTCCGGGCAAGGAAGAGTTTCATGAAGCGCTGCGCTACTTCGGCCGGCAGGTCGAGTTGACCGGCGTGAACCTGCACCTGAACCGCCGCGTCGACGCGAGCGACCTGATCGCGGGCGGCTACGACGAGATCGTGCTTGCAACCGGCGTGGCGCCGCGCGATCCGAAGATTCCCGGGCAGGACGGGCCGAACGTGCTCAGCTATATCGACGTGCTCGCCGGCAAGCAGCCGGTCGGCCGGCGTGTCGCGGTGGTCGGCGCGGGCGGGATCGGCTTCGATGTCGCCGAGTATCTGGTGCAGGACGGCGAGTCGCCGGCGCTCGATCTGGAAGAGTGGAAGGCCGAGTGGGGCGTGACCGACCCGGCCGCGACGCGCGGCGGCGTGACGCGTGCGCAGGTTGCGGCGCCCGCGCGTGAAGTGACGCTGCTGCAGCGCAAGGCCGCGCCGCTCGGCAAGGGGCTCGGCAAGACGACCGGCTGGATTCACCGCGCGACGCTGAAGATGAAGCAGGTGAAGATGATCGGCGGCGTGAACTACGAGTTGATCGATGCGCGCGGGCTGCATGTGTCGTACGGCGAGCAGCGCACCGATCACGAGCTGATCGAAGCCGACACGATCGTGCTCTGTACGGGGCAGGAGCCGCAGCGCGCATTGCTCGCGCCGCTGCAGGCGGCCGGGCGCTCGGTGCACCTGATCGGCGGTGCGGAACTGGCCGCCGAACTCGATGCAAAGCGCGCGATCGATCAGGGCGCGCGGCTCGCGGCGCGGCTCTGATTGCTCGATGGCGCGGCTGCGCGTGACCGCGATGGCATGCGCTGTCCCAGGATTCGGCGCTTGCGCCGGCGCGGCCTGACCGGAAGGCCGCGCCGGCCGCCGGGGTCATTCCATCTCGACGCGCTGTGCCTCTGTTTCTTCCGCCTCGAGCATCGCCTTGACGATCAGATAGACGGCAGGTAGATCGTCGTCGTCGCGCTTCCAGTCGACGGCTTCCTCGATGTCCGCCGCGACCATTCGGCTGTCGCGCAGCCGGATGAATGCATCGACGACGGTCGGATCGTTGCGGTTCAGGAAACCGGCGTTCGAGAACGCCAGCTCCTCGACATTCAACAGCGCCTGCCAGCTCATCGTGCGGACCGCGGCCGGATGGCTGCGCCGCCGCAGGCCGAGCGCCCGCTGCGCGGGGGCGCCGACGACGCGTTGAAGATCGACGACCGCCTGCCGCGCGGCGCGCTCGAAGTGGATCGGGTTGAAACCGGGTTGCTCGGGATCGAATGCGGATGACTGGAACATGGTCGCCTCACAAAAATCCGTCCGTCGATGGGTGACGGAATTCGGGTCAAATGGTGCAAAAGCACTGTAAATATATACAGTGTTCGAGGCGGTTTCAAGTCCCGAATGAAGAATCTTGCAGCAGGGCCGGGCGGCCCTGGCGAAGGCGACCGAAACCGGCAATCGGGCGCCGTCCGGCACGCCGTTCCCCGCCTTGCCGAATCCGGCCGCCGTCGTTGGCTTATACCGATGCTGCAATCGTCTCCCGAAGCCACCGATGGGCCGGATCGCGATGCACGCGCTCGTGCCACAGCATCGACATTTCATAGCCGGGCACCTCGACCGGCGCTTCCACGACGCGCAGCGCGGGCACGTCGCGCACCAGCCGCTCGGGCAGCATCGCGACGAGATCGGTGCTGGCGACGGCCGACATCACGAACAAGAAATGCGGCACGGACAGCACGACGCGCCGCGCGGCGCCAACTTTCGCGAGCGCTTCATCCGTCACGCCGAAGAAGCCGCCGCCATCGGGCGACACGATCACGTGTTCGAGCGTGCCGAACTGCGCGAGCGTGGGGCGCCGCTTCAGCTTCGGATGCCCGGCGCGGCCGATGAGCACGTAGCGCTCGACGAACAGCGGCAGGCGCCGCATGCCGGCCGGCGAACCCTCGGTCGTATGGAAGGCCAGGTCGATGCCGCTTCGCTCGGCATCCTGCTCGATGCGCGGCGGCACGAGCTCGACGACGGCCAGCCGCGTACCGGGCGCGGCCGCCCGCAGCGTGTTCAGCGCGGGCAGCACGATCGTCGATTCGCCGTAGTCGGTCGCGGCCACGCGCCACGTGTTCGTCGCGGTTGCCGGATCGAACGGCGTGGCCGGACTCACCGCGCGCTCGACGGCTTCCAGCGCGTCCCGCAACGGCTCGCGCAGTGCTTCCGCGCGCGCGGTCGGCCGCATCCCGCGCGGCCCCGGCAGCAGCAGCGGATCGCCGAACAGGTCGCGCAGTTTCTGCAACTGCACGCTGACCGACGGTTGCGACATGTTCAGCTTCTCGGCCGCGCGCGTGACGTTGTGCTCGGCGAGCAACACGTCCAGCGTGACGAGCAGGTTCAGATCGAGCCGCCTGAGATTATTCATGGCTATACCTGGAATATCAGAAATTCATTTCAAATATACCTTGGGCGGCGGCATCCTGCAGTCATTCAATCAACGGAGTGACGAACATGAATGTGCTGATCGTTTATGCCCATCCCGAACCGCGTTCGCTGAACGGCGCGCTGCGCGACTTTGCCGTCGAACATCTCGAAGCGGCCGGCCACAGCGTGCAGGTGACCGATCTGTATGCGATGAACTGGAAGGCCGCGTTCGACGCGAACGACGTGACCGATCGCGCGCCCGATGCGCGTTTCGATCCGTCGCTCGATTCGAAGCACGCGTTCGCGACCGGCACGCAAAGCGAAGACATTGCGCGCGAGCAGGACAAGCTGAAGTGGGCCGATGCGGTGATCCTGCAGTTTCCGCTGTGGTGGTTCTCGATGCCGGCGATCATGAAGGGCTGGGTCGAGCGCGTGTATGCGTTCGGCTTTGCCTACGGCGTCGGCGAGCATTCGGACACGCGCTGGGGTAACCGCTACGGCGAAGGGTCGCTTGCCGGCAAGCGGGCGATGGTGATCGTCACGGCAGGCGGGTGGGAATCGCACTACAGCCCGCGCGGCATCAACGGGCCGATCGACGACGTGCTGTTCCCGATTCAGCACGGGATTCTGTATTACCCGGGTTTCGACGTGCTGCCGCCGTTCGTGATCTACCGGACGGGAAAGATGAACGACGCGCGCTTCGAGGAAACGCGCGCGGCGCTCGGCAGGCGTCTCGACGATCTGTGGACCACGCAGCCGATTCCGTTCCGGCGGCAGAACGCCGGCGATTACGAGATTCCGGCGTTGACGCTGAAGGAGGAGATCGCGCCGGGGAGGGCGGGGTTTGCGGCGCATCTCGCGCATGGGCGCTGATTGCGCGTGGTCATGACCGATCGATGCGCCGTTCGACGCGCAGGCGGCCCGGCGGCTCGAAGTAGGTGCCGAAACGCACGAGCCCGGCGTTCTTCAGGTGGCACGTCATCTCGAAGCTGACCAGGATGCCGGGGTCGCGGTTGTCGATGATCCCGACGTCGATCGACCGAATGCGCGGCTCGTACTTCAGCAACGTCGCTTCCATCTGCTGCTTGAGCAAGTGTGCGGATGCCGGCAGTGCCTTGTAGATGTTCGTGAGATCGGGCAGCCCGTAGTCGGGCAGGTGCTTGAGCGCACCGGCCCGCGTATTGAGAATGCGGCGTACGTTCTGCTGCACGCTCAGGCATTCGAGCGTCCGGTCGTCGTAAGCGCCGATCGGTTCGCCGCCGATCTGGCCGAGCAGCATGTCGTAGAGGGAGGGGCCGGCGGTCATCGGTCGTTCCATCGCGCAGTGCCGGTATCGCCGGCCGCCGGCGCGTCGACGAAGTCGATCGTCAACGATCCTTCGGTGGTGGCCGACAACAGGATCTGCCCTGGCGTAGTGCCCGATGCCATACGTTCAAGCAGTTCGCGGGACACGACCGGCAGCACGCGCTGGTTCAGGAACGCGTCGACGCTGCGTGCGCCGGATTCGCGCGACACGCAGTGCTGCGCGATCGCTTCGATCAGGTCGTCCGCGCAGGTCAGGGTCACTGCGTGTTGCCGATGGAGGCGCTCGGCGATCTTGTCCAGCTTGATCCGCACGATCGACGCGAGCGCCGCCGCGCCGAGCGGCCGATAAACGAGTGTCTGAAAGCGCGCAAGCAGTGCGGGCTGGAAGTGCGCGACCAACTGCGGATGAACGGCTTCGCGCAGCGCTGCGTGCGTAATCGCCGGATCCTCGGCCGTTGCATCGTCGATTTGCGCGCTGCCGAGATTGGACGTCATCACGATCACGCAATTGCGGAAATCGATCTCGCGTCCCTCGCCGTCGCGCATCGTGCCGCGGTCGAACACCTGATAGAAAATGTCGAGCACGTCGCGATGCGCTTTCTCGACTTCGTCCAGCAGCACGACGCTGTACGGACGCTGACGCACGGCTTCGGTCAGGACACCGCCGCGTCCGTAACCGACGTAGCCGGGCGGCGAGCCCTTGAGTTGCGATACCGTATGCGCTTCCTGGTACTCGGACAGGTTGATCGTCGTCAGCGCGGCTTCGCCGCCGAACAGCAGGTCGGCGAGTGCCAGCGCGGTTTCGGTCTTGCCGACGCCGGACGGCCCGGTGAGCAGGAACACACCGAGCGGTGCGTGCTCGCTCTTCAGGCCGGCCTTGGCGGTACGCAGGCTCTCCGCCAACGCACCGATCGCATCGTCCGGTGCAACTACGCGCGCGGCGAGCGTCGCTTCGAGCGCGAGCAGGCTTCGCAGTTCGTCGTCGACGAGATTGCCGACCGGCACACCCGTCCATTCCGCGACGACGCGCGCGATGGATTGCGCATCAACGTCGGCGGCGATCATCGGCGACTTGCCCTGAACGGTCGACAGCGCATCGATGGCATTGGAAATGGCCACCGGATCGGGCGCGGAGCCGGCTGCGCCGCGAAGGGTGCGCAAGATGTCGACGATTTCGCGTTCTCGCGTGTACTGGCCGAGCAGCAGGTCGGCGGTATCGCGCACGGAATCGTGCTCCGTGTCGATCGTCGCGCGCCGCCCGGCGACGTCGTCGATCCCGGCACGGGAATCCGCATCGAGCGCGGCGCGTTCCAGTTCGAGTGCCGTCAGCGTTGCACGTGCCTGCTGCAGTTCCACCGGCGGCACGTCGAGCGCCATGCGCACGCGCGCGGCCGCCGTGTCGATCAGATCGACGGCCTTGTCCGGCAGTTGGCGGGCAGGAATGTAGCGGCGCGACAGCCGCACGGCCGCGACGATCGCGTCGTCGCGAATGTGGACGTCGTGATGCTTCGCATAGCGGCTTGCGAGCCCGCGCAGCATCAGGCAGGCCGTGTCGTCGTCGGGCTCGTCGACCTTGATGACCTGGAAGCGCCGTTCGAGCGCGGCATCGCGTTCGAAATATTCCTTGTACTCGGCCCACGTGGTTGCCGCGATCGTGCGCAATTCGCCGCGGGCGAGCGCCGGCTTGAGCAGGTTGGCCGCGTCGGCGCCGCCTACCGCGTTGCCCGCGCCGATCAGCGTATGCGCTTCGTCGATGAACAGCAGGATGGGTGTCGCCGATGTCCGCACCTCGTCGATCACGTTCTTCAGCCGTTGCTCGAATTCCCCCTTCACGCCTGCGCCCGCCTGCAGCAAGCCGAGGTCGAGCGTCAGGATGCGCGTGTCGCGGATCGTTTCCGGAACGCTGCCTTCGATCACGCGCAACGCGAGTCCTTCGACCAACGCTGTCTTGCCGACACTCGGCTCGCCGACCAGGATCGGGTTGTTCTTGCGGCGGCGCGCCAGCACGTCGATCATCTGCCGGATCTCCCGGTCGCGGCCGAAGACGGGGTCGATCTCGCCACGGCGGGCCTTCTCGGTCAGGTCGAGCGCAAAGCGCGCGAGTGCGTTGTCGTCGGTAGCGCGAGACGGTGCGTGCCGGGCGTGACGATCGACGGAATTTTCCGTCGCAACATTGCCGGGCTGATCGATGGTTGGCGACGTTTTCGGCTGCAACGTCATTTCATCGGACGCGTTCTCGGATGAACGCCGCCCGATCCGCGGCAGCACGCGCCGGATCTGCGCGCTCGAAACCGACAACAGCGGCCACGCACGTTGCGTGCGCAAGACGTGCGGCGCGTCGACGATCGCCTGCAGCAGATGGCCCGAACGAATGGTGCCGTCGGAACCGTCCGACATCGCATGCGTCCACGCATCCTCGATCATCGTGGCGAGCTGCCGTGACAGCGCCGGCATGCCGCGCAACGTGCGTGGCATGCGGTCGATTACGTCGATCAACGCATCCCACACCGCATCGATATCGAGGTCGTAGTGGCGCAGGATTGCCGGAATGTCGCCGTCGTCCGCTTCGATCAGTTTCAGCACCCAGTGCTCGACCGCGATTTCGTCCGCGAGCCGGGTCTGGCACAGGCTCGCGGCGGCTTCGAGCGCGCGCGTGCAATGAGGATTGAGACGGCGAATGAGATGGGAGGCGTCCCGGAGAGGCGGCGTCATGTCGATAGCGGATCAGGAAGGGAGGAGGGCGTGCATTCGTCGATGCCCATGCGAACCGCGGGGCGCGAATGCGAATGGGCGACTGGCGCAGCGGAACCCGGCGCGCGGGCGTGCCGGATTCCGCCAGTCGGTCAGCGCATCAGGAACGTTCGTTCCACGTGTCCTTGTGGATAATGTTGCCGTCCTTGTATGACCACGTGATCGTCTCGTAGCGCAGTTCGACGTCTTCGAGATGGTTGTGTTTCTCGTAGTCGGGGTTCTTGATGTCGAGCATCTTCGGCTTCACGGCGACGATCTTCACGTTGTCGAGCTTCGTGTTGAAGTACTCCTTCTCCTTGCCCGCGTCGTCGATCTTGTACCACTTGATCTCGACCGACTTCAGCGTCTGGCCGCTCGTCACGGCCTTGTACAGGTATGGCGTCGATGCGTCCGTCTCTTTCGTCAGCGTGATCGGCTTGTGCACGCGCGTGCCGGTGAGCTTGCCCGTGTTGCCGTCGGTCGGAATGTGTATGCCGTGATCGAACGCGACCAGTTCGACGCTGCCTTCGCGATCCTGGACGGTTACCGAACCCTTGATGTCCGCACCACCGTCGTCCTTGAGCCACATGTAGGCCGGAATTGCCATTTTTGTCCACTCCTTCTTATTCGTACTGCGAATCGCCGGAACCGGAGCCCGGCGCTGACAAACCCAGGGCGAATGCCCCGGGAACCAAAACGCGTGTTACATCGCGGTGCGGCTCGAAGCGACCGGCGCCGGCATATCGGGCACCAGTGTGATTTCGACCCGACGATTCTTCGCCCGTCCTTCAGGCGTGGCGTTGTCCGCGACCGGCCGCGTATCGCCGTAGCCCTGAATCGCGAATTGAGTTGTCGGCAAGCCCGATGCATCGACGAGCCAGTCGCGCACGGCGGTCGCGCGGTCGATCGACAGCTTCAGGTTGCGGTCGGGGCGGCCCTGGTCGTCCGCATAGCCGGCCACAAGTACGCGCTTGCCGGGATGCGCGTTGATCAGTTCCAGCGCATCGACCATCGCGCGCGTGGTACCCGGCTTCAGCTTTGCTTTGCCGCTGTCGAACAGCGACATGCTGTCCAGCGTGACGACGGCGGGTGGCGGCGCGGGCGGTTCGTAGGAGGCGATCGCGTCGTTGAGCATCGGCAGCAGTTGAGCTCCGCGATACGTGCCGAACGACAGTCGGAGCGGAACGCCGATGCGGGCATACCGGTCGAGTTGGTCGCGGTCCGACGAAAGGGATTTGAGCGCGTCGCGCTTTGCGGCGTCTTGCGCAGCGGGGAGACGGTTGTATCGCTCGACATGTTCGCCGATTCGGGTCATCAGCGTTTCGTTGTTTTTCGCAGCGCCGCAGATGGCGGCGGTGGCCGCGCAAGCAACGATCGCGACGACATGCGCGACTGCGGTGACGCGTGGCGATCGCCGCGACCGGCGCGGCATCGCGTCGATCAGCGGCTGCGGCAGCGGCCATGGGGACGGCGATGCAGGCAGCGCGGCTGGCGCGATACCGATGCACGATCGGACTTCACGTTCCCATGGCTTGCCGGGGCCCGTCGCGGGGCCATGGTCGATCCAGCCGGCGCCGAACAACGGCCAGGGCGACGCAGGCTGGCGTCGGTCCGTCAGCGTGTCGAACACGGTGCGGCGAGTCCATCCGATCATCGATCCGATCCCGGCGGCGCGTGCCGCGCCTGAGTGGCTTCCGTCGGCATGGAGGGCATCGGATTCGGCTGCGTCGATCGCGGAGTCGAAACGGTGCATGTCCGCGATTGGCGAGCCTGCCGATACGCCGTACCATGGGGATGCCGGCCCCGCTGAAGCGGCGGTATCGGAGAGTCGCTGGTAGATCGCGACGTAGCCCGGCAGCGACGCACCAAGCATGCGCGACGTGTCTGCAACCGCCTGCCGGATGATACGCAGCGTTTGCGACAGCACATCGTCGTTCGCATGAAGTCCCGGCGCGACCGACAACACGACGCAATCGGGGGCATGACCGTCCCGCCACTGGCGGACGGCGACGGCAAGACGGGGAAGATCCTGGGGGCGATCGGCGCGCAACCAGATGGCGCCGTCGCCGACGTGGACGAAACGCGATCGGGTTGCGTCGCGATCGAACAAGGCGGGCAGGCCGTCCCCGGTGACGAGGGCGAGCGGCATCCTGGTGCGCAGCGCGACGGGCAGGTCGGCGGTCGCCGCGCCGAGTTGCGCAAGCACGTGCACGTTTCGTTCGCGGGCATGCGTCATTCTGCGCGAATGCAACCAGACGATCAGCGCCGAAAGCGCGACGACGATCGCAATCAATCCCCACATGACGCCGCGGTCGACAGGCAGAACCCATCCGATGACGGCAAGCGCCAGTGCGGCCGATGTCGTCACGACCGTGCGCAGCGGGTAGCCGAGGCCCGACAGCGCCGCGCGCGCGGCATCGGAGTCGGCGCGTGTTGCCGCCGGCGGGAGAGCGGTATCGGAAGTCACGGCCGCTTCGCTTTCTGGACGAGTTGTGCCAGTTCCGCGTCGAGGATGCGATCCCACGCGAACCACACGCATATCGCGATCACGCATGCGATTCCCGCAATCGCCCACGGCGACAGGCGTTTGAACCGGTCGATCAGCCGTGTGTTCGAGCGGTCGGTGACGAACCCCGGCTGCGCGTCCGGTCGCAACTGATCGATCTGTGCGACCAGCGCAGCGATCACGGCCTGGCGCTTCGCTTCGCCGTCGTGGGCTTCCGCCGACAGGCCCGAGCGGGCAGCGTAACGGCCGCGGAACCCGAGGCCGAGCACGGCCGCATAGCATTCGAGCAGGTCGACGTTCGGCGCGGGTTCTCGCATTCGGTGCTCGAGGCGCTCGTAGATGCGGGTCCCCGCGTCGTGAGTGCCGAAGCGCTCGACCTGTAGCGGTCGGGACTCCCAGTTCCCCTTGTCCGACGCGGGAAGGTAACGCAATGCCGCTTCATCGATCAGCCCGCACTGGGCGAGGACGGCGTCGTCCCGGATATCGGCGGCAATTCCTTGCGCATCGAGTGCCGTCGCGAACTGCGCGATGAGTCGGACGCACTGTTGACGCAGGTTTTCTTGGCTGTCGACCTGCCCACCGTTCGACAGGTGAGTAACGAGCAGCGCGGTATCGCGCAGCAGCGCCCGCATCGAAGGCCGGGGCGAGCGGCCGGACGATGGCTCCCGCGCGAGCAGCGCGGATTCATGGTGAGTGGAGACGATGGCGTTCATCAGCGCAGCACCGCATAGAGTTCGATCGACGCGTCCGGAATCGACGCGGGCAGGTAGATCTGGCAAGCACGCGCGGCGAGCATCCGCGCATGCGCGGCGTCATGCGCGTCGAGCGCGAAATAGTGGTTGTCCAGCCGAACCGGAATGGCGCCGGGCACTCGCTGCACGGCCTTGAGCGGAATACCGGCCACTGCGGAATTGACGATGTGTTCGACATCGTCCGGCGCACCGATCTTGCACAGGCGCGAAAACTGTTCGACGAGCTCGAATGCCGGCAGCGCGGCGCTGACGGACAGGTACCAGTCCGCCGCGTCTTCGACGATGCGCTCGTCACGGAACTGGCCGACCCAGGTTGTCGGCGTCGTGTGCGAAAGCCCGATCGACACGACGCGCGACGGGATGATCGCGTCGAGCAGATCGCGGATCAGCGACTCGAGCGTCGCGAAGACCTCATGTGCACCGGCATGATCGTAAGGCGGGATGTCGGTCAGCGACACGCGCGTCGAGAACGTGGTCAACGATCCTGCCAACTGGGCGAGTACTTGGTACAGGCGATCCGTGGGTTGCGCCGGATGCGACGAGAGGAAGCGCAGTTGCGGCCACGCTTGATGAATGCAGTGCAGGAGCCAGAAGAGCTGGACGTCGGCGACGCCGTATTCGGCTACCTGTTCGATCCGTTCGCTGCGGCGCGCGCCGAGGAGCGCGCTTTTGGCGGCGAGGATATCCGCAAGCCGCCGGATGCGCTCGATATGCAGTGGGTGACCCGACAGCGACAGGCAAGGCGGTACATATCCGCGATCGATCTGGAACTGGCCGCTCGTCGTGCGCGTCAGGCGGGCTATCGCGCAGGCCGTATCGTCCGCGTGCGATTCGTAGCCGTACAACAACCGGACCGCGTGGCGCTCGGCGGCGATTTCGGCTTCCGCCGTTCCGTTCAGGTCCGTCACCTTGACGAATTCGCGGTACGCGCGACGCGGGCGGGCCAGCGCCGTTTCGTCGAAACGGCAGTTGCTGCCGTTCGCATCGGGCAGCGCGAGTGCGGCGAGCACATCGACGGTCTGGGTATCGGCAGGAATTTCGCGGACGAGGTCGCGAGCGGGCGGCAGTGCGTCGGCGACGGTCGTGTCGACCGGCGTGCCATCCGGGAAGCGAAGTTGCAGCCGTGTGAGCTTCAGGCGGCCGGAGGCCAGTGCTTCTTCGTCGACGTCGACGTTCAGCGTTCCCCAAGGCGATACGGCGATGGCCGACGCCAGTTGTTGCAGCGCGAACGCCTCGCTGCGCGTGGGCGAAAGCGCTTACCCCACCAACAAGGAATCGTTCGCCAACGACGGCGAGGCGCTGGAGTTGTGGGATGCCGTGGTGGATTCAATTCGCCTGCGCCCGGGGGCGGTATGAAGACGCTATCTCGCCGGGAAGTTCTGATGACGCTTCTTGCCATGCCGGTTGCCACGATGCTGCCTCGCATCGCGTTGGGCGCACCGTGCGTGATGACAGTGAACGAGGCAATGCGTTACTTATGCGACGAGGTATTTCCGTCGCCATGTCAGAAGCGGAACGAGTTGCGGGGTGCGGTCGATCGACGGAACGAACACGGCCGTCGGACGGTATTGCAGTAGAAGATTGACGAGGCCAGTTCAACTGAGGACGACATTGATTTGATAGATGCAGTGTCTCGTAGACTCCAACATCGTCCTAATATTTTTAGGATTGCAAATGGCTGTTAACTTCGAAAATCTTCCACCGGAAGAACCAGAGCCGGACGAGCCGCCCTCTCGCTTCGTCTGGACCATTGTGTTTTTCGTCATCGTGCTTGCCGGAGTTTTTGCTGTACTGCTTCTCTGGCCCAAAGATGAGCCGACGCAGTCCCTATGGTTCTGGATATGCGTCACGGTGTACCCGGTTGGCGTTGCCGCCTTCGTCGTGTTGCGGCGCTATAGCGTTTTCGAAGGTCGTCGACTGGATGCAATTGCGTGGAACGAAGCTCGGGAAAAGTATGTGACTGGTGTGTTCGAACAGGCCAGCCGACCGCTTGTGCTGCTGGCGGCGGCATACAGGTTTGCGAGTGACGCGAAAGAGGATGCGTTCGACAAATTGCTGGGCGGCTCAATCAAACTCGAACCGCGAACCGTACCCGGCACAACTGGCGCAGCATATTTCGATGTTGCGCAGCGCGTTGGCGGGTCTGGTGCTCAAAACCACCGAATCCGGTGTTCGGACTGGTGGAATCTATGGCCTGATGTTCGCGCCGCTATTCAAGGAGCGGGATCTGGCGCAGCCGCATGCCGATACTGAGAGGGCCGATGTTTCTCGATTCAATCCTCAGCACCGGACGGTTTGGCAAACCGTCGCCGATCACAGCCGCAAGGTTCATGGTCGCCGCGTCGGCTTTTCGCTGTCGACCACGGCAGCATGGATGGCGACAGCCGTGATCGGCTGCTGGATTGCTGGCACGATGCTGTCCGGCTTCGTCAACCGCGCAACGATCGGAAGTGCAGCAGACACGGTCGCGACACTCAAGGGAACCGACGACCCGACGCGGTTGCTGCAGACGCTTGTCAACCTCGACAGGCAAATCGACACGTTTGAAATCCATCGGCGAGCAGGCGCACCGTTGACCACCCGCTTCGGCCTGAACCGCGACCACGCATTGCTCGACACCCTCTGGCCACACTATGCGGATGCGGCAAACCGCATTCTCGTCCGCCCGATTCGCCGGCAACTCGAGGCGCGACTGCATCAACTGGCATCGTTGTCCGACGCAGAAATCGCCAGCGGCGGCGATGCGCAAGTACAGGCCGCATACGACACGCTCAAGACCTATCTGATGCTCGCGAAGCCGGAGCGCGCGGTGGCCGCATTCCTGACACCCCAGCTCGTCGCGACGTCGATGCCGGCACGCCCCGTCAATTCATCGTTGTCGCCAGGCAGATGGGAAGACTTGCGGCGGCAAGCCATTACATTCTTCACGAACCACCTGGGACCCGGTGCGAAGTCGCCCGCGGCTGCGTTGGCGATCGTTCCGGACAGTACCTTGATCGCAGCAACCCGCCAGACGGTGATCGGCGTTCGCGGCATTCAGAATTCGCGGGACGCGGTCTACCAGCAGATCCTCGACGAAGCGACGCCGAAGTATCCGCCGGTATCGCTTGCCACGCTGCTGGGTGACGCCGCATCCCAGGCCGGTGCAGGTGGCGCGACAAGCCGCGGCTTGTTCAACACGACCATGACCATTCCGGGCGTATTCACCCGCTCAGCATGGGACGAACGAATCGCCAAGGCCATCGACGAAGCCGACGAGCAACACGACGTGGCAAGCGACTGGGTGCTTTCCGACACCAAGGCAGCCGGCCAGTCCTCATCGACACTAAAGGACGAACTGCGCCAACGCTATTTCGACGACTATGCGCGCGCCTGGGCACTGTTCCTCAACAGCGTGCGCTGGCAACCGGCACCGACGCTTTCCGCCACGGCCGATCAACTGACCTTGCTAGGCGATCCGCAACGTTCGCCGCTCGTCGCGCTGATGAACGCGATCGTCTATCAGGCGGGAACGGGAGCCAACATGCAGTCGCTGTCCGACACGCTGATCAGCAAGGCGCAACAACTCGTCGGTGCCGACGAAAAGGATCCGTCGAAGCACGTCAAGCCTCAGCTCGCGCCGCTGGCGGCCGCGTTCGGGCCGATCCTGCGCCTGACTGGCAGCGATCTCGTCTCCGGCACGCCTGCCAACGGCAAAACCGCCGCCGCGCAAATGGCCGCGACCGGTGACCTGAGCCTCGCCCGCTATCTGGAGCGCATCACGGCCATGCGCCTGAAGACGTCGCAGATCGTCTCCAGCGCCGATCCGGATGCGTCGCTGCCGGAAATGGCGCGCTTCATGCGACCCGATGGCGGCGTGATCACGCAATTCGTGACGACGCAGCTCGCCGGCGTCATCGAGCGGCAGGGCGACCGCTGGGTGCCCGCACAGGGCACCGATTCCGGTGCGCTGACGATCGACCCGGGCTTTCTGATCGGGTTGAACAAACTCACGCGCATTTCGACGGTGCTGTTTCCGTCCGGCGATGCGCGCGTGCGCTACGAGTTGCAGGCGGTGCCGACGCCGGGCGTCACCGATATGCGATTCGTGTTGTCCGGCCGCGAATTGCACTACTTCAACCAGAAGCAGGAATGGACGCCGTTCGAATGGCCCGGCCAGTCGCTCGAAAACCTGTCGCATATCGAATGGCAGACCGAGCAGGGTGGCTTGCGGACGGCGCTCGATTCGCAGGGGCGCTTCGGCCTGGTTCGCCTGTTCGAGCGGGCGAAGGTCACGCAACAGGACAACGCCCGTTACCTGCTGACCTGGATGCCGGATACGAGCCAGGGCATCCCGTTGAAGGTGCAACTGCGCAGCGAGGCGGGCGCCGGCCCGCTCGACGTTCTCCAGTTGCGCAACTTCGTGCTGCCTGCACGGATTTTCATGACCGGGGTGGCGGGCGCCGGGCCGAAGGTGTCGACGGCCAGCCCGCCGCCGTTGCCGGCTGCGGCGATCGCCGCAGCCAGGCACGCTGCCGTGCCGCTGCCACCGGGGCTGCCGGGGCTGCCGGGGCTGCCGGGCGCGATGGCGTGGCCGGATGAAGCGATGCCGATGGAGGCCAAGAAGGCATCCCGTCAGACGGCCGCGATAGCGGAACCGCGACCGACCACACCCGGCGAGAACCCGCCAAAGAGCGATCCGCGAATGGCGATGTCTTCGCTGGCGACGAATTCCGCATCTTCCGATGCCTCCACCAGACCGTTCGGACACGCCCTCCGTTTGCTGGGCGACGCATTTGCGTACTGAGGAGATCTGCCATGACGCTTGCCAATTTCGTAAAGACACTCGTCGGAGGTCCTCGCGTCGATTCGCTGCAGGAATCCCGACAGACGACCTGGGCGGCCTGGCTGGCTCCGATCCCCGGGGAGCAAGCATGCGGCCGCGATCCCGGCTACGAGGATGCGTTCTTCGAACTGAAGGACGAAGCAAACAAGCTGTCGGGAATCGACGACGGACTGATCGTCCGCACGTGTGAGCAATTGCTCAAGGAAACCGGGAAGGATCTGCGTCTGGTCGGCTACTACACGTTTGCGAGGCTGCGGCAAGACGGTCCGGCAGGCTTTGCCGACGGACTCGAACTGGCCGCTTCGCTCGTCGACCGGTTCGGCGACGCCGTGTTACCCGCGCGGGCTGAGGCGAAGCGGGCGGCGCTGGAAATGCTGGCGACGTCGCGCATGATCGAGTCGCTGGACAGCCGCGGCGACTTTGCGCTGGCCGATCTCGAACGCGCGCTTGCTGCGTTCGACGTGCTCGTCGAACAAACGGGAAACTGGCCGGAGGCCGCGCGGCCGAATCTGCAGCCGCTGGTTGCCCGTTTCGAGCGCAAGGAGGAACCAGCTCGCGGTGCGAATCCGGGCGTGGTCCCGCAGCAAAAGATCACGTCGGTTCCCGCGTCGAGCGGCGCGATCGCGTCGACGCGCGACCTGCTCGATCAGGCACGTTCGATGTCGACGTGGCTGCGGGATCAGGAAAACGGCTACTTGCCGTCGGTCCGCCTCGTGCGCAGCGTTCGCTGGGACACCTTGCATGACGTGCCGCCAGCGGATGCCGCATCGCATACGCGTCTGGCTCCGCCGCGCGCCGAGTTGCGCCAGCAGATGAAGCGCCTCGTGCTGCAGAAGCACTGGCATGAGTTGCTGGAGCGTGTCGAGGGCGCGTTCATGGAAGGCGTGAATCACCTGTGGTTCGATCTGCAGTATTTCCAGCACGTCGCGCTTGATCACGTCGGCACACCGTACAGCGCGTGGCGCGAACTGTTGCGCGCCGACTTTGCGCTGTTTCTCGAACGACTGCCGGGCATCGAACGACTCGCATTCAGCGACGGCACACCGTTCGCCGACGACACGACGCTCGAATGGATTGCCCGGCACGCGGTCGTGCGCGACCTGGAGGCGGGCGAGACGGTGGCGCCGCTGCCGGTCTCCGCGGATAGCGACGGCGACGCCGCCGGTGACTGGCCGGAGATCGAGACCCAGGCCCGCGAACTGGCCGCGCGCGAAGGCATCGAGACGGCCTTCGCATGGCTCGAAGCGCTACCCGGCATGAGAACCGATCGGCATCACTACCTGCAGCGGCTCGTGATGGCCCGCCTGGCCGATCATGCCGGCCGGCCCGATACGTCGCTCGCGCTGCTTGCCGAGCTCGATGCGTCGTCGCGATCGCTGCCGCTGATGCGCTGGGAGCCGGCGCTGACGTTCGAAGTCAAGCAACAACTCGTCAAGGCATTAAAAGCGATGAGCAGCCGAAAGGACGCCGACAAACCGGCGCTCATGCGTCGTGTTGCTGAACTGCAGGCCGAACTGACCGTGCTCGATCCCGCGCGCGCCTTGACCCTTTCGTAACGGATTTCCATGGATAACAACGACTCCATCCTGCGCTACTACGAAGCAGAAATGCGCTATCTGCGCGAATCCGGCAAGGAATTCGCGAAGGCGCATCCCGATCGCGCGCGTTTGCTCAATCTCGATCGCGTAGGTGATCGTGACCCGTACGTCGAGCGACTTTTCGAGGGTTTCGCGTTTCTGACCGGCCGGCTCCGACAAAAGCTCGACGATGAATTGCCCGAACTCACCGAAGGACTCGTCAGCCTGTTGTGGCCGCACTATCTGCGAATGATTCCATCGCTGTCGATCGTGGAGTTGATGCCGTTCGCGGAGAAACTGCAGAAGACCGAAGTGGTGCCGGCCGGCGCACCTGTCAGGTCGGCACCGCTTAATGTCCCGTCGCCCGGCGGTGTCGAAGGTTCGGCGCCGCGAACGATCCAGTGCTTGTACCGGACCACGCAACCCGTCGCGCTTCAGCCGGTTACGATTACCCGTGCCGGGCCGGCCGTGCGCCATGATGGCCGATCGGTGATCAGGATCGGCTTCGCATTGGAGGGATCCGCACTCCGCAACGAAACGAACCTGTCGCGCCTGCGTGTGCATCTGAACGCGGATCTTCCGACCGCATTCGCGATGCATCTCGCGCTCACGAGGCAGGTCGACGCGATCCACTGGCGCATCCCGGAAATTCGCGACGGCGAACCGGTGCCGCTCGCAGGTGTCACGATCGAGCCCGCGGGCTTCTCGACGGAAGAGCGATTGTGGCCCAAGGCCGATGCTGCGTTTTCCGGGTATCAGCTTCTGCTCGAATACTTCACGTTCCGCGAGAAGTTTCTGTTCGTCGACTTGTGCGGACTCGATGTCGCGAAGCTTCCGGAAGGTGCGACCCGCTTCGAACTCGAAATTGTGCTGAAGCACGCGTATCCGTCGGACCAGCGTTTCAGTGCGGAAAACGTGCGGCTATTCTGCACGCCGGTCATCAACCTGTTCGAACTCGACGCCGAGCCGATCGAGATCGATCATCACGAAACCGAATATCGCGTCGTGCCGGCCGGCCATCAGGGCGAGCATGTCGAAACGTATTCGGTCGATGCGATCGCGACATTCGACCACGATACGGCGGAACGATACGAATACGTGCCGTTCGCCACGTTCCGTCATCGCGGCGGCATGCTGCGGCACGAGGCCCCCGAGCGCTATTTCCATACGCGCGTGCGTCCCGGCGTGTCGGGGCTGCACGAAACCTGGGTGATTCTCGGCGGCCATGCGTGGGAAACGATGGATACGCTTCCCGAGGAGAGCCTGTCCCTGCGCGTGACAGGCACGAACGGGATGCTGCCGCGCAAGGGTTTGCGCGAGGCAAGTCTCAACGAGATCGCGGTCAGCACGCAAAGCGTTGCCGGCGTGCGTAATCTCGTGTCGCCGACGTTACCGCTGTATCCGCCGACGGAGGATCGGTTCCAGTGGCGTGTGCTGTCGCATCTGGCGCCGAACTTCCTGTCGATGATGAACGCGGAAGTGTTGCGCGGCGCCCTGGCGCTTTACGACTGGACCAGCGACGAGCTGAACCGACGACGGCTCGCGGGCATCCTGCATGTGTCTCAGGAATTGATCGAAGAGGTGTCCGGCGGTGCAGTCGAGCGGGGCGTGCTGATCGAGATCACGCTCGACTCGCACGCTTTTTCTGGAGAAGGCGACGTGATGCTGTTCGGGGAATTGCTGCATCGGTTCTTCGAGGCATATGCAGAGATCAATCTGTTTACGAAGCTGGCGATCGTCAGCCTGCCGTCCCAGCTTCGGACGGAGTGGCCGCGCGGCAAGGTGCAGAGGGCGGCACTATGAAGCGGTCATTCAATCGGGTTGGCATCGAAGCGACCTATGTACAAGAGCTTCCGGCAATTGTCGGAAGCCTGCTGGTGCGTGCGCCGAAGATGAGTTTCATGCAGTTCTGTCGACTGCTGGAAGCTTGTGATCCCGACACGCCCGGATTCGGCACGCGCGATACGCCGGAACACGAGCCGGTGCGATTTCGGCCGCGCCCGCGACTGGGCTTTCCGGCCGGCGAGGTGGCAGCGGTCGAGATCGACGACGAGGATAGCGATGCGCCGCCGACCATCCGCACGACGTTCATGGGTTTGTACGGGGTCGATGCGGCGATGCCGTCGCATACGATCGACGAGATCGCGCTTCGCGAAGAGGGGCATGAAGCGGTCGAGGCTTTTCTCGACCCGTTCAATCATCGCATCGCGACGCTGCTGTACCGAACATGGAAGAAATATCGCTATCCCGAGCGTTTTCAGGCCGGTGGTGTCGACGATCATTCCCGGAGCCTGTTGTGTCTGGCAGGGTTCGGATGGGGCGACAAGCCCGCGCGCGCCGGTTTGCCGGCATCGCGGATGCTGGCGTTGCTCGGTCTGCTGATTCAGCGCACGCGAACGTCTGAAGGACTGGCCGGCGTCATCGCGCTGGCCGCGCCGCGCGTCGGCGTTCGCGTCGACGAGTTCTGGGCGGTGACGACGAGCGCCGGCCAGCCGATGCCGCTGACGTCGACACGCCCGGCGATTGCAGCTTCACGGGACGGCCGGCGCGTCGGTCTCGGCGGCGGTTACGTGCTCGGCCGGCGCATCGCGTATCGCAGCCGTGCCGTGTGCGTGACGCTGCAACCCGTCGATGCGCAGCAAGCACACGAACTATTGCCGGGCGCTTCGTTGCATCGCGAGTTGATGGCGTTCATTCGCTTGTATGTCGGCGTGAAAGCCGATGTGCATTTGCGAATGAAAGTGTCGTCCCGCTTCGTTCCGAGTCCGGTTGTCGGGGCAGGGCGTGCAGATCCTGCGCCGCGTCTCGGCTGGACCACGGTGTTGCCCTCCGAGGACGTGCGCTTGATCGATATCGCGCTCGGTATCTATGAGGCATTTCCGACACCTCAATCGAACTCGCATCTCGTGCCGCGCACGATCTGATTCCGGAGCCTTCATGTTCAATCGAAAGAGCGCGGCAACCGTTGCCGCAGCATTGCTTCTGTCGGGCTGCGGCGCCTGGCAGTCTGTCTCGGATGCGTCGTCGAACGCCTATCGTGCGGTGTTTTTCAAGCAGGTGAAGGTGCTGAATGTCGATTTGACCTCACGTGCCGCGCTGAACCAGGATGACGCGGGGCGCGCTACATCGGTCGCCGTTCGCGTCTACCAGTTGAAGGACCGCAAGATGTTCGACGGGGCGTCGTACGACGATCTGTTGAAGAACGATCGGACCGTGCTTGCCCAGGATCTGCAGGCAGACATGTCAACGGTCGTGAGTCCCGGGGCATCGGCAAGCCTGTCTCAGCCGATGCGGGGTGATACGCGGTACGTTGCAGTCGTCGCGTTCTATCGCGCTCCGGGAACCGGCGATGGGTGGAAACGCGTCGTCGAGAAGAAGAAGCTCGACGCCGACAAGCCGCTCAAGCTCGAGTTGTCGGCAAATGAATTGGCGGGCGGCCGCGATTCAGGGGAGCGCGGGGCTAGCCGATAGCTGGCGGCAAAACTCTGAAGCGCCTTGAAATGGCCGGCCGGCAGGGCGGACGAGACGGCCGCACGCGCAAAAGCGGGGCACGAACATATCGACACGTTCGGCCAAATCAAGTAGTTTCCGGAGATCGACGCGATTCGTCTGCATAATGGGCTTGAGGGGCTTGAGGGGCTTGAGGGGCTCGTGGGGCTTGTGAGCCTGGGGCTGCGTGCCTGCGCAGCGAATCGGTCTCGACGGAGAACAACAATCATGTCTTTCGAACAAGCGGGCCCCACGGAATCGACCGAACACGACGATCGAGCCAGCGTGCTGATGGCCCTCGAAGCCGGCGGCTATCTCACGGAGGAACAGGCGGCGCGAGTCACGCAGCGCCTGAAGGACGCACCGGCCGTGCTTCCCGATACCGATTCCGCCCGCACGCTGCTCGACTGGCTGATCGCCGAGGGCTACACGACATCGGAGGTCGAGGCGAAGGCGACGCAGGAGCTGCTGGACGGCAACTTCGCGGACGTTCGCGCGAAACTCGTCCTGATGAAAATGCTGGAGGAGATCGATCCGCCTCGCTTCGAACAGCGTCTGAACGAAACGGTCGCATCGATCCAGCGCGAGCAGAAGAAGAAACAGGTGCTGATCGGCGTCGGTGGCCTCGCTGTCGCGCTGGCGGTGGGCGCCTATTTGTTGTGGCCTGCGTCGACGCCCTCGTGCAGCGCATCGAGCACGGTCAAGACGCTGGCCTCGCTGATGTTCGACGCGCGCATGAACATGATGCGCAAGAATCCGATGCAGATGCTTGACCAGAGCAGCACGACCTTTCCGCGCGTCAGCAACCACCGTGAAGTCGGCTACGACGAGGCCAACGGCTCGCGCGGCTGCCTGGCGGACCTGAGTGTTGCCGACGACCATACGACGCTCGGCTATGTGGTCCGGCACGATGACAAAGACAAGAGCTCCTTTGTCGTGCAGGCGTTCCCGTCGGAATACGTGACGGCCCGCTATAACGCCCGAGGTCTCGATCCGAAACTCGGCGCGCCGCTTGGGCGTGAAGCGATCGGCACCGTTTTCATGGCGGGCGTTGCGCAACTCGACAAGAATGTGTCGGACCGCTCACCAAGCTACGGCAAGCCGCTGCCGGGCGACGACGAACCGACGACGCTGACGAGCAGCGTACTGGGCGTCATGCCGGCCGCCGATTGCAAGCAGATCGACGGCGACCATGTGTCATGCCCGCTGCTGATCGATTATCGCGACCGGCTGCTCGGCGCGATCGGCGCGCCGTCGATGCTGCAGTTGAAGGGTGATTTCACGTTCGTCAAGGACGGCAGCGGCTGGAAGACCGCCGACGATTTCGACAAGACGCTGATGCAGGCGATCGTCGCACGACGCATCGCGAAGGTGTACGGCGACGAAGTGGCCGACAAGACGGATGCGCAGAAGTAACCGGCCCGACCTCGGGCAACGGCCGGGCGCAGGCGTGTGCGGCGACGTCATGCACCGCTGCGGGTGACGACGTGAAACGGGCGACCCGCGATGCAATCGCAGGTCGCCCGTGTTGTCGGTGGCCGCCGCCGTGCGGCAGCCTGGCCGACCGCCGGCTTACCGATCGTCTTCCCGCACCGAAGACGGATGCCGGCACAGCGCCCGCACCTCGAGCTCCATATACGGAAACAGCGGCAACTGGCTCAACAGATCATGCAATTGCTGCACGCTCTCGACATCGAAAATGCTGACGTTCGCATAGCGCCCCGCGATCCGCCACAGATGCCGCCAGATCCCTTCGTTCATCAGCCGTTGGCACATCGCCTTTTCTTCCGCCTTCAGCGTCGCCGCTTTGACCGGATCCATGTCCACCGGCAGACGGACCGTCATTTCCACATGAAACAGCATCCTGTACTCCTTGCGTTATCGATTCGCCGAACGGGAAAGCCGCTCAGGCTTGCGCGCGCGCACGCTCGACTTCGCTCGCCGGCACGTCCTGCTTTTCCTTGAGCAGCGAGAAATCGAAGTCGATCAGCGCGAACTGCCCATCGACACCATACGGCTTGCCTTCCGTGCCTTCGGCCTGCTTGATCTTCGGGATCAGCCCTTCGCGGGTCGCAAATGCGAAGTCGTCCCAGATGTGCGGATCGCCTTCGATGTTGATCTGCGTCGTCAGCTTACGATAACCGTCCGCCGAAACGAAGAAGTGAATATGCGCCGGACGATGGCCGTGGCGGCCGAGCTGGTCGAGCAGTTGCTCGGTCTTGCTGCCCGGCGGCACGCTGTAGCCGACCGGCAGCACGCTGCGGAAGCTGTAGCGGCCCTCGGCGTCGGTGCGGATCGAGCGGCGCAGGTTGAACGCGGGCTGCGACTGATCGAAGTACGAGTAGTTGCCCAGATGGTTCGCGTGCCACACCTCGACCAGCGCATTCGCGATCGGCGCGCCATCGTTGCCGAGCACCTGGCCGCGCATGATGAGCGTCTGGCCCGGATCGGTGCCGTCGTCGAGACGCGCATGGCCGACCGATTCCGGCGCACCGGCGACATACAACGGCCCTTCGATCGTGCGCGGCGTGCCGCCCTGGATGCCCGCCTTTTCCTCGGCCTCGTCCATCCGCACGTCGAGGAAGCGCTCGAGGCCGAGGCCCGCGGCGATCAGCCCGAATTCGCGGCCGGCTTCGTTCAGGTAGTTCAGCGCCGTCCAGAACTCGCTCGGCTGCACGTCGAAGTCCTCGATCGTGTAGCAGATGTCCTTCACGATCCGGTTGACGATCGCGCGCACGCGCGGGTTGCCGGGCTTCTCGGCGGCGTCGTCGAAGGTCTTCAGCAGGGCGTCGATGGCTTGCTTGTTCATCTGTGTCTCCGGTTTCGGTTGTCGTGTGGGGATCAGCGGGCGTCGCGTCGCATCCGTTCGATGCGGGCCCAGTCGAAGGTGATGCCGAGGCCGGGCGTCGCCGGCAGGTGCAGCTTGAAATCCTGGTAGCGCAGCGGTTCGACGAGGATTTCCTCGGTGAGCAGCAGCGGGCCGAACAGCTCGGTGCCCCATTTCAGCGAGTCGAACGTGCTGAACAGTTGCGCGGACGCCATCGTGCCGGCCGCGCCCTCGAGCATCGTGCCGCCGTACAGTTCGATGTCGGCCGCCGCCGCGATCGACGCGACGCTCGCCGCGCCCTGCAGGCCGCCCGATTGCGCGATCTTCACCGCGAACACGTCGGCCGCGCGATCCTGCGCGAGCGCGAACGCATCGACGGGGCCGTGCAGCGCCTCGTCGGCCATGATCGGAACCTGCGCGAGCTGCGTGAGGCGTTTCAGCCCCGCGCGGTTGGTCGCGGCGATCGGCTGCTCGACCAGGCTCACGCCGGCTTCCGCGAGCCGCGCGCCGGCCCAGATCGCGTCGGTTTCGCTCCACGCCTGGTTCACGTCGACCCGCACGTCGCCGCGCTCGCCGAGCGCGCGCTTGATCGCGACCACGTGCGCGACGTCGTCGGCGACCGCGTTCGAGCCGATCTTCAGCTTGAACGCGCGGTGGCGGCGGGCTTCGAGCATCGCTTCGGCTTCTGCGATGTCGCGCTGCGTGTCGCCGCTCGCGAGCGTCCAGGCGACGTCCACCGCATCGGTCCTGCGGCCGCCGAACAGCTCGGACAGCGGCACGCCGAGACGGTGCGCCTGCGCGTCGAACAGCGCGGTCTCGATCGCGCACTTCGCGAAGCGGTTGCCCTGGAACAGCTTGCGCGCCCGCGCCATCGCGGCGCCCGGACGCGTCGCGTCCATGCCCTGCAGCAGCGGCGCGAAGTAGGTGTCGATGTTGACCTTGATGCTTTCGGGGCTCTCCTCGCCGTATGCGAGACCGCCGATGGTCGTTGCCTCGCCGACGCCTTCGATACCGTCCGTGCATCGAATACGGACCAGTACGAGGGTCTGGCAATTCATCGTGGCGACCGACAATTTGTGGGGCCTGATCGTTGGCACGTCGACGAGCAGCGTCTCGATGCGTTCGATGGTGGCGGCAGTTGCTATCATGCGATTCCTCCTGTTGGTGCACATGGTAGGAATTCCCGCCCCGCGTCGTCCAACACTCTTTCCGACTACTTCCATACCTTTGAGGCATGAAATGGAATTGCGCCAGCTCCGCTACTTCATCGCCGTCGCCGAGGAAATGAACATCACGCGGGCTGCCGAGCGGCTGCACATGACGCAGCCGCCGCTGAGCCGCCAGCTTCAGGCGATCGAGGACGAGATCGGGTTGCCGCTGTTCGAGCGCGGCGCGCGGCCGCTGAAGCTGACGGACGCCGGGCGCGTGTTCTATACGCAGGCGAAGCGCCTCGTCGACCAGGCCGACGAGCTCGGGCCGCTGACGCGGCGGCTCGCGCAACTGTCGGAGCGGATCGTGATCGGCTTCGTGCCGTCGACGCTGTACGGCGCGCTGCCGGACGTGATCCGCGCGTTTCGCGAGGCGCAGCCGGACGTCGAGCTGTCGCTGATCGAAATGTTCACGCTGGAGCAGCTCGGCGCGCTGAAGGGCGGGCGAATCGACGTCGGGTTCGGCCGCCTGCGTTTCGACGACGACCAGCTCGTGCGCGAGGCGCTGATCGAGGAAAAGCTGATCGCGGCGCTGCCGGTCGGGCATCCGCTTGCCGATCCCGACCGGCCGCTCGCGCTCGCGGATATCGCGAACGAGACGCTGATCGTCTATCCGAGCACGCCGCGGCCGAGCTTCGCCGATCAGCAGCTATCCGCATTGCGCGACGGCGGGCTGGTGCCGGCGGCCGTCCACGAGGTGCGCGAACTGCAGACGGCGCTCGGGCTGGTTGCCGCGGAAGTCGGCGTGTCGCTGGTGCCGGAAAGCGTGGAGGGCGTGCGCGTGAGGGGCGTCGTGTACCGGCGGCTGCCTGAGCCCGTCGCGACGTCGCCGATCATCATGAGCCGCCGGCTGCACGGAGAAAGCGCGGCGACTGCAGCGTTCTGCGCGATCGCGCGGGAGATGATCGTGCCGGGGGCGGCGTAACGATCGTCGTTGCTTTCTGAACCGCAACTAACGGTCTGTTTCAACGTGCGCCGGCGAATGCGGAAAGGGCGGCGCAATGTCATACCGCAGTGTGCGAGGCGGCCACCGGCCGGCAAGCCGCCGGGTGCACCAGCGTACTGGTCGCTAACGCTTCCCGTCGAGCGTCTCCGACGGCGATTCCCCGAATTTCTCCCGGTACGCGATCGCGAACCGTCCAAGGTGGGTAAACCCGCAATCGAGCGCGACATCGGCAATTCGCCGGTCAGACGCCGCGCCGCGCAACAGCTCGCGCGCATGGTCGAGCCGCGTCGCGCGCAGGTATTGCATCGGGCTCATCCCGCGGAACTGCAGGAACGCGTCGCGCAGCGTCCGTTCCGGCACGTTGGCGGCGCGGACGATATCGGCGAGCTGCAGCGGCTGCGCGTAATGCGCGTTCACGAACTCCTGCGCGCGCCGCACGAAGCCCGGCGCCGGGTCGCGGTGCGACGCGTGCAGCACGGACGGCGGATGGCCTTCGATCAGCAGGTCGATCAGCAGGTGCTCGAGCTGCGACGCGACGCGCGGGTTCGCGTTCGCGCGTTCGAGCAGTTCGGGCGAACGCGCGACGAGCATCAGCTGCTGGCGCCATGCGGCGAGCGCGGCGTCGCTGATATGCAGCACGGGGTCGAGCGTCGCGCGCGGATCGCCGGTCAGCGAGCCGACGGTCGCCGCGTCGATGCGCAGCACGAACTGCTCGCAATCGGCGGACAGCACCGCGTCGAAGCGCTCACCGGGCGCGCACAGCACGCCGGTCCGGCCGTCGACGCCGAGCTGCCGCCCCATCGCGCGCACCTCGGCCTGGCCGGACAGGCAGAACATCAGCAGGTAATAACCGTCGACCGCGTCGACCTGCACGCGCATCGCGTCACCGAACGCGATCGTGCCGATCCCGAGCCCGCCGAGCTTGACGAAATCCATGTGCGACGCGCCGTGCACGCGGCCGTTCGGCAGCAGCGCGTGCGGCTGCATCACGCGCGAGATCCGCTCGCGCGTCTCGTCGAGATCACGGGATTCGAACAGCCGGTGCGCGCGCAGCGCGAGCGGCTCGAACGACATTGGGGACATGGGCATCAGCCTGATTGTGGACGGCGCGCTTCGATCCGACGAATGGGGCGCGATCGGACGCGGTGTCGTGTGTGCCGTCATGCTAGCTCAGAAATCCGCCGAAAGTGGATATTGCGCCGCCGCAATCGCACTTTCCGGATAGACGGAGAATATTAGCCTCTCAAAAATGGACTCCATCTTATTAATGAAACGGATCAACAAGGAGTCCGACATGGAGCAGACAGAATCGCCCGTCGTATTCGCCGCGCGCGACGACGCGTCCGACGTGAGGTTTCCGCACGACGACGGCTCGCGCGTGCCGTACAAGGTGTTCAGCTCGCGTGCGGTCTACGACCGCGAGCAGGAACGCATCTTCCGCGGGCCGACGTGGAACTTCGTCGCGCTGGAAGCGGAAATCCCGAACGCCGGCGACTTCAAGAGCACGTTCGTCGGCGACACGCCGGTGGTCGTCACGCGTGCCGAGGACGGCACGCTCGCCGCGTGGGTGAACCGCTGCGCGCACCGCGGCGCGCAGGTATGCCGCAAGTCGCGCGGCAACGCCAGCTCGCACACGTGCGTGTATCACCAGTGGAGCTTCGACAACACGGGCAACCTGCTCGGCGTGCCGTTCCGGCGCGGCCAGAAGGGGATGACCGGGATGCCGGCGGATTTCGATCCGAAGCAGCACGGGCTGCGCAAGCTGCGCGTCGACAGCTATCGCGGGCTGGTGTTCGCGACCTTCAGCGACGACGTGATGCCGCTGCCCGACTACCTCGGCGAGCAGATGCGCCCGTGGATCGACCGGATCTTCCACAAGCCGATCGAGTATCTCGGCTGCACGCGCCAGTATTCGAAGTCGAACTGGAAGCTGTACATGGAGAACGTGAAGGACCCGTATCACGCGAGCATGCTGCACCTGTTCCATACGACCTTCAACATCTTCCGCGTCGGGATGAAGGCGCGTTCGATTCCGGACGCGAACCACGGGCTGCACAGCATCATCACGGTGACGAAGACGAACGACGACACGTCGGCCGCGTACAAGCAGCAGAACATCCGTTCGTTCGACGAGGGCTTCCACCTCGAAGACGAATCGATCCTCGATCTCGTATCGGAATACGACGAGGACTGCACGAACCATATCCAGCCGATCTTTCCGCAGCTCGTGATCCAGCAGATCCACAACACGCTGGTCGCGCGACAGATCCTGCCGAAGGGCCCCGACAACTTCGAGTTGATCTTCCACTTCTTCGGCTATGCGGACGACACGCCCGAGCTGCGCGCGCTGCGCATCAAGCAGGCGAACCTCGTCGGGCCGGCCGGCTATATCTCGATGGAGGACACGGAGGCGACCGAGCTCGTGCAGCGCGGCACGGTGCGCGACGGCGATGCGACGTCGGTGATCGAGATGTCGCGCGGCAATCCGGACCAGCAGGACACGGTGATCACCGAAAGCCTGATCCGCAAGTTCTGGGTCGGCTACCAGAAGCTGATGGGCTATTGAAGCGGGAGCGAGAAATGACGGAAGACATGAAGACGTGGTTCGAGATTTACATGCTCCAGAACCGCTACATCGGGCACCTCGACAACGACCGGCTCGAACGCTGGCCGGAAATGTTCACCGAGGACTGCACATACGAAATCGTGCCGAAGGAGAACGCGGATCTCGGGCTGCCGGTCGGGATCGTCCACTGCACGAACCAGCGGATGCTGCGCGACCGCGTGGTGTCGCTGCGGCACGCGAACATCTTTGAAGAGCACACGTACCGGCACATGACGTCGGGCCTGACGATCGTCGCGGAACGCGACGGCGAGATCGACACCGAGAGCAACTACGTGGTCGTGCAGACGCGCAGCAACGGCGAGTCGAACGTGTACCAGGCCGGCAAGTACTACGACACGGTCGTGCGCACACCCGACGGGCTGCGCTACAAGACCAAGCGCGTGATCTACGACACGTCGCGCGTGCAGACGCTGCTCGCAACCCCGATCTGACGAAGCAAGGAACCGACATGACCGAAGCAACGCTCGCCGAGTGGCATCCGCTCGGCGCTTTCGACGAATTCTCCGAAGACGAACCGGCGGCGCGCGTCGCCGGCCAGAAGCCGGTCGCCGTGTTCCGGATCGGCGACGAACTGTTCGCGATGCACGACCTTTGCACGCACGGCCATGCGCGGCTGTCCGAAGGTTATGTGGAGGACGGTTGCGTCGAATGCCCGCTGCACCAGGGGCTGATCGACATCCGCACCGGCGCGCCGAAATGCGCGCCGATCACGGAGCCGGTGCGGACCTATCCGCTCCGGATCGTCGACGGGCAGGTGGAAGTCAATGTCGGCTGATCCGTTCGTGATCGTCGGCGCGGGCCACGCGGCCCGGCGCACGGCCGAAGCGCTGCGCGAACGCGATGCCGCCGCGCGCATCGTGATGATCGGCGCGGAGCGCGAGCTGCCGTACGACCGGCCCGCGCTGTCGAAGGATGCGCTGCTGAGCGACGGCGGCGAGCAGCGCGCGTTCGTGCGCGATGCGGCGTGGTACGACACGCAGCGCATCGAGCTGCGGCTCGGCACGCGTGTCGAGGCGATCGAGCGCGACGCGCAGCGCGTGCGGCTCGACGACGGCACGACGCTGCCGTACGCGCGGCTCGTGCTCGCGACGGGCTCGCGGGTGCGCACGTTCGGCGGCGCGATCGACGAAGGTGTCGAGCCGCGTTACGTTCGCACCGTTGACGATGCGCGTGCATTGCGCGCGAAGCTTGCGCCGGGCCGTCGCGTCGCGGTGCTCGGCGGCGGGTTCATCGGCCTCGAGGTCGCGGCTGCGGCGCGCCAGCTCGGTTGCGACGTGACGGTGATCGATCCTGCTCCCCGATTGCTGCAGCGTGCGTTGCCGGAAGTCGTCGGCGCGTATGCGCGTCAGTTGCACGACGCGCGCGGCGTGGTGTTTCAGGTGGCGACGCTGCCGCGTGCGATTCGTCGTGCGCCGTCCGGCGGTGCGATCGTCGAGACCGATCGCGGCGACGTGCAGGCCGATATCGTCGTGGTCGGCATCGGCGTGGTGCCCAATGTCGAGCTCGCACAGGCGGCCGGGCTCGACGTCGACAACGGGATACGCGTCGACGCGGGCTGCCGCACCGCCGATCCCGCGATCTTCGCGACGGGCGAGGTGACGATGCACTTCAATCCGCTGCTCGGGCGTCACGTGCGGATCGAATCGTGGCAGGTCGCCGAAAACCAGCCGGCCGTCGCGGCCGCGAACCTGCTCGGCGCGGACGAAGCCTATGCCGAGCTGCCGTGGCTGTGGTCCGATCAGTACGACTGCAACCTGCAGATGCTCGGGCTGTTCGGCAGCGAACGCACGATCGTCGTGCGCGGCGATCCGGCGAGCGGGCCGTTCACGGTGTTCGGGCTGGGCGACGACGGCAGGATTGTCGCGGTGGCCGCGGCGAACCTGGGGCGCGACATCGGCGCATCGCGCCGGCTGATCGCGGCGGGGGCGGTGCCCGATCCGGTGAAACTCGCCGATCCGGCGGTGAACCTGAAGACGTTCCTGTAACGGCGGCAGGCGCGTCGAGCATGGCAAGCGCGGCAGTCGGATTGCATCGGCGATGACGTCGCCGGCCGCGCGTTTGCCGGACGGTTGCGCGACGTGGCGGGTGACGTGATGCGCGGCGGCGGTCGCGCGGGCCCGTCGCGCATCATGCCGCGCGTTTGTCTGCCGGTGCGAAATCGGGGATATTAGCGGCATCGCCGATCCGCTCGTCCTCCATGCCGCCAGACAAAGCCCTCGAACTGAAACGAAGCAAGCGCCGCGCGCTGTGGCTGCTGCTGGCCGCGGTCGCGGTGTTCGTCACGACGATCCTGCTGCCGCGCGGCCAGTGGGTCGACGGTGTCAAGGCCGTGGCCGAGGCCGCGATGGTCGGCGCGCTCGCCGACTGGTTCGCGGTCGTCGCGCTGTTCCGCCGCGTGCCGATCCCGTTCGTATCGCGCCATACCGAGATCATCCCGAAGAACAAGGACAAGATCGCCGACAATCTCGCGGTGTTCGTGCGCGAGAAGTTCCTCGGCCCTGACGCGCTCGCCGCGCAGATCCGCCAGCACGATCCCGCGCAGAAACTCGGCGCTTGGCTCGGCGAGCCGGCGAACACCGACGCGCTCGGCGGTTATGTGACGAAGCTGATGGGCTTCGCGCTCGACATGACCGACGACGCGCGGATCCAGTCGTTCGTCCACGACGCGTTTCGCGCGGTGATCGACCGGGTCGACCTGTCGCAATCGGTTGGCGCGATCCTCGACACGCTGACGAAGGACGGCCGCCACCAGGCGCTGCTCGACGATGCGATCGAACAGGTGGTCGACGTGCTCGACAAGGAGGAGAACCGCGAGGTGATCGCGGGCTTCATCGTCGAATGGCTGAAGACGCAGTACCCGAAGGTCGAGAAGATCATACCGACGCAGTGGTTCGGCGAGAACGGCGCGCGGATGCTCGCCAGCGCGGTGAGCCGTGTGCTGGAGGGTGTGGCGGCCGACCCCGAGCACGAGTTGCGGCAGCGCTTCGACCGGACGGTCGCGCGGCTGACCGAGCGGCTGAAGCACGATCCCGCGTTCATCGCGAAGGGCGACGAGATCAAGCGCTACATTCGCGACGGCGATGCGTTCAACGAATATGCGCGCGACTTGTGGGACCAGTTGCGCGCGTGGCTGAAGGCCGATCTCGCGCGCCCCGATTCGACGCTGCACCGGCAGGCCGCGACGCTCGGCGGCTGGCTCGGCGCGCGGCTCGCCGAAAGCCCGGCGCTGCGCGCGTCGCTGAACGAGCATATCGAGAAGGCCGTGCACGAGATGGCGCCGGATTTCGCCGATTTCCTGATGCGTCACATTCGCGATACGGTGCGCAACTGGGATGCGCGCGAGATGTCGCGGCAGATCGAGCTGAACATCGGCAAGGATCTGCAGTACATCCGCATCAACGGCACGCTGGTCGGCGGGCTGATCGGGCTCGGGTTGTATCTGGTGTCGCTGGTGCCGCGCTGGGCGGCCGGGTGGCTGCATTGATGCGGCCACGGACATCGCGGAAAGGGCGCGATGCCGCGCGCCCGTGCATCACGCGCGCGCTTTCGAGCCGTGCAGTTGCAGGCCGAGCGCCTTGATGACCTTCAGGATCGTGCCGAAGCTCGGGTTGCCGTCGTGCGACAGCGCCTTGTACAGCCCTTCGCGCGACAGGCCCGCATCGCGCGCGACCTGCGACATGCCGCGAGCGCGTGCGATCACGCCGAGCGCGTGCGCGATGAAGGCCGGATCGTCGCCGGCCTCTTGCAGGCAGGCCTCGAAGTAATCGGCCATGTCGTCTTCGGTTTGCAGATGGTCGGCCGAATCCCACGGCCGGGTGCTGATCTTGTCCATCGATCACTCCATGTCGAGATGCGCAAGCATCGCGTGCGCGGCGCGTATGTCGGCCTGTTGCGTCGATTTATCGCCGCCGCAGAGCAGGATGACCCAGATCGTTCCGCGCCGGACGTAGTAGACGCGATAACCGGGGCCATGGTCGATACGCATCTCGACGACCGGCGAGCCGGCGGATTTCCAGTCGCCCGGATTACCCATCGACAGGCGGTCGATGCGCGCCTGGATGCGGCGCTTCGCGACGCGATCCTTCAGGCCGGCAAACCATGCGTCGAAGACGTCGGTGGTCCGGATGCTGTACGTAGGCGCACTGTAGGGCATTGATAGCAGTATGTCAACCATGGTTCACAGGTGTATCGGGCTATTCCGTAGTCGCTACATTAGGGCTGCCTGCTTTGTTTGCGCGTCAAATGGCCGTTTGGCCGAAGTCGAAATCTTTCGAATCCGTCTACAATCAAAAACGTCTTTGCCGCCCGTGCGCGCCCGCCGCGCACGGGCGGGTCCGTTCGTCCTCCGGTATCCGGAGGCGCCGCCGCGCATCGCTCATGGCGCGGCGAGCAGTGCCGTGGTCTGTGTCCGGTAGGTAAAGCGTCCGCGTGCCGTAGGCCGGCGCGCGTCATGTACGCCGCGTGTCCGTATGCCGGGCAGGCGGCATAACCGAGAGTCCCCCATGAAAGCATCGGATCTGTTCGTGAAGGCGCTGGAAGCCGAAGGCGTCGAGTACGTATTCGGCATTCCCGGCGAAGAAAACCTCGATCTGCTCGAGTCGCTGCGGCGATCCAGGATCAAGCTCGTGCTGACCCGGCACGAGCAGGCGGCCGGTTTCATGGCCGCCACCTACGGCCGCCTGACGGGCCGCACCGGCGTGTGTCTCGCGACGCTCGGGCCCGGCGCGACGAACCTCGTGACGGCCGCCGCGTATGCGCAGCTCGGCGGGATGCCGATGCTGATGATCACCGGGCAAAAACCGATCAAGTCCAGCAAGCAGGGCCACTTCCAGATCGTCGACGTGGTCGACATGATGCAGCCGCTCACGAAGTTCACGCGGCAGATCGTGTCGATCGGCAACATCCCGTCGGCCGTGCGCGAAGCGTTCCGCCGCGCCGAGGAAGAGCGCCCGGGCGCCGTGCATCTCGAGCTACCGGAAGACATCGCGCACGAGGAAGGCGACGGCAAGCCGATCCCGCGCAGCTACAGCCGGCGGCCGGTGGCCGAGGAGAAGGCGGTCGCGCATGCGGTCGACGCGATCCAGGCCGCGCGCCATCCACTGCTGATGATCGGCGCGGGCGGCAACCGCAAGACGACCCGCAAGATCCTCGGCGAATTCGTCGACAAGACGGGCATCCCGTTCTTCACGACGCAGATGGGCAAGGGCGTGATCGACGAGACGCACCCGCTGTGGCTCGGCAACGCGACGCTGTCCGACGGCGACTTCGTGCACCGCGCGATCGAGCATGCGGACTGCATCATCAACGTCGGCCACGACGTGATCGAGAAGCCGCCGTTCTTCATGCACGCGGACGACAAGACCGTGATCCACGTGAACTTCCTCGGCGCGCAGGTCGATCCCGTCTATTTTCCGCAGATCGAGGTGGTTGGCGACATCGCGAACGCGGTGTGGCAGATGACGGAAGCGATCGTCCCGCAGCCGCACTGGGATTTCGTGCGCTTCGCGATGATCAAGGAGCATTTCGACGCGCATCTGGAGAAGGGCCAGCACGACCCGCGCTTCCCGATGTACCCGGTGCGCATCGTGGGCGACCTGTACAACGCGCTGCCGACCGACGGGATCGTCTGTCTCGACAACGGGATGTACAAGATCTGGTTCGCGCGCTACTGGCGCGCGCACGAGCCGAACTCGCTGTTGCTCGACAACGCGCTCGCATCGATGGGCGCGGGCCTGCCGTCGGCGATCGCGACGAAGATCGTGCATCCGCAGCGCAAGGTGATCGCCGTGTGCGGCGACGGCGGTTTCATGATGAATTCGCAGGAACTCGAAACGGCCGTGCGGCTGAAGCTCGACATCGTCGTGATGATCCTGCGCGACGATGCCTTCGGGATGATCCGCTGGAAGCAGGAGAACATGAATTTCCCCGATTTCGCGATGACGCTGCAGAACCCCGATTTCGTATCGTATGCGCAAAGCTACGGCGCGCACGGGCATCGCGTCGAATCGGCCGACGATCTCGAGCCACTGCTGCGCGAGTGCTTCTCGGCGCCGGGCGTGCACGTGATCGACGTGCCGATCGACTACTCGGACAACGAGCGCGTGCTGAACCGCGAGATCAAGCGGCTGTCGGCGCAACTCTGAATTCCCCGTTCACAGGAAGGAGTCGTTCCATGTTGAAGGAAACCTATCCGTACTACCTCGCCAACGAGGCGGTCTACGCGAACACCGATCTGGAAGTGACGGACAAGTTCAGCGGCAAGGTCGCGACGCGCGTCGCGCTGGCCGACGCGAAGGCGATCGATGCGGCGATCGGCGCGGCGGTCGATGCCGCGAAACCGATGCGCGAGCTGCCGGCCTTCAAGCGGCAGGCCGTGCTCGACCATTGCGTCGCGCGCTTTCGCGAGCGTTTCGACGAGCTGGCCGAGGCGCTGTGCATCGAGGCCGGCAAGCCGATCAACGATTCGAAGGGTGAAGTGACGCGGCTGATCGATACGTTCCGCGTCGCATCCGAGGAATCGGTGCGCATCGACGGCGAGATCATCAACCTCGAGATCTCCGCGCGTGCGCAGGGCTATACGGGCTACACGAAGCGCGTGCCGGTCGGTCCGTGCTCGTTCATCTCGCCGTTCAACTTTCCGCTGAATCTCGCCGCGCACAAGGTCGCGCCCGCGCTCGCGGCCGGCTGTCCGTTCGTGCTGAAGCCCGCGAGCCGCACGCCGATCGGCGCGCTGATCATCGGCGAGGTGCTCGCGGAAACCGACCTGCCGAAGGGCGCGTTCTCGGTGCTGCCCGCGCATCGCGACGGTGCCGATCTCTTCACGACCGACGAGCGCTTCAAGCTGCTGTCGTTCACGGGCTCGCCGGCCGTCGGCTGGGCGCTGAAGGAGAAGGCCGGCAAGAAGAAAGTCGTGCTGGAACTCGGCGGCAACGCGGCCGCGATCGTCGATGCGGACCAGCGCGACCGGCTCGACTACGTGGTCGAGCGTCTCGCGTTCGGCGCGTACTACCAGTCGGGCCAGAGCTGCATCGGCGTGCAGCGGATCCTCGTGCGTGCCGATCTGTACGATGCGCTGCGCGAGAAGCTGATCGCGAAGACGCGTTCGCTGAAGATGGGCGATCCGAAGGATCCGTCGACGTTCGTCGGCCCGATGATTTCCGAATCCGAATCGCGCCGGCTGTCGGGCTGGATGGATGCGGCCGTCGCGGCGGGCGCGAAGATCGTCGCGGGCGGCAAGGTCGACGGCGCGATGTTCGAGGCGACGCTGCTGGAAAACGTCGGGCGCGAGCAGGACCTGTACCGCAAGGAGGCGTTCGGCCCCGTCGCGATCCTCGAGAAATTCGACCGGTTCGACGACGCGCTCGCGCGCGTGAATGACAGCGATTTCGGGCTGCAGGCCGGCGTGTTCACCGATTCGCTCACGCATGCGCAGCGCGCGTGGGACGAGCTGGAGGTCGGCGGTGTCGTGATCAACGACGTGCCGTCGTTCCGCGTCGACAACATGCCTTACGGCGGCGTGAAGGATTCGGGCCTCGGCCGCGAAGGGGTCCGCTACGCGATCGAGGACATGACCGAGCCGCGGTTGATGGTCGTGCGGCGCCGGTAACGCGGGGCGGGCAGCGCGGTGCCGCGACGGCACGCGGGTGGGCGATCGTGCCGGCCCGCGTGCCGTTTTTCATCGCGGTGCGCGCAGCGGGCCGCCTCGTGCCCGTGCCGCGTGACGGGCTCCCGAACGCACTCGACTGCGGGCATCGCATCGTGATGTAATCGCGCCGAACTGCCGACCGGGGTACGACGCCGGAAAGCGCGAATTCATTCTTCACGAGGTCGATTCATGTCTCCCGTCTCGGCATTCAAGCTGGTTCTGTTGTCATTCCTGGCGATCGTCGCGCTCGAATGCATCGCCAAGCGGTTGCGGCTGCCGCCCGCGGCCGCGCTGCTGATCGGCGGCATCGGCATCGCGTTCATCCCCGGACTGCCGCCGATCAACCTCGATCCCGAACTGGTGCTGCTGGTGTTCCTGCCGCCGCTGCTGATGGACGGTGCTTACTTCTCCGTGTGGGAGGAGTTCAAGCGCAACGTCGGCGGCATCCTGCTGCTCGCGATCGGCGCGGTCGTGTTCACGACGTTCGCGGTCGGTTTCGCCGTGCACTGGGTCGCGCCGGCGCTGCCGTGGGCCGCGTGCTTCGCGCTCGGCGCGATCGTGTCGCCGCCCGACGCGGTCGCTGCGAAGGCCGTGCTCGAACGTGTCGCGCTGCCGCGCCGGCTGATGGTGTTGCTCGAAGGCGAAAGCCTGCTGAACGACGCGGCCGGCCTCGTGCTGTTCCGCTTCGCGGTCGCGGCCGCGCTGACCGGCGCGTTCAGCCTCGAGCACGCGGTCGTGCGCTTCGCGGAGCTCGGGCTCGGCGGCGTGGTGGTCGGCTTCGTGGTCGGCAGGCTCGTCGTATGGTTCCTGAAGCTGCTCGACGACGACTATCTCGTGATCACCGTCGCGGTGATCGCCGGCTGGATCGCGTATATCGCGGGCGAAATGGTCGAGGTGTCGGGCGTGATCGCGACCGTCACGGCCGGCATGATCATCGGCTGGCATCAGCACGAGGTGTTCTCGGCGGCGGTGCGCACGCGCGGCACCGCGTTCTGGCAGGTCATCGTGTTCCTGCTCGAAGCGATGGTGTTCGTGCTGATCGGGCTGTCGCTGCGCGGCGCGATGCATCGGCTCGGCGGCTTCGAGCAGGTGCTCGGCACGATGGTGCCGCCGGTGCTCGCGGTGCTGGCGGCGGTGATCGTGTCGCGCTTCGTGTGGATCTACGCGGTCGAGGCAATGAAGTGGCCGGTGCGCGGGATCGCGCGGCGCGGCGACGCGCCCGACTGGAAGGCCGCGACGATCATGAGCTGGGCCGGGATGCGCGGCGTCGTCACGCTGGCGATCGCGCTGTCGCTGCCGGAGGCGATGCCCGGCCGCGACGTGATCCTGGTCGCGTCGTTCGCGGTGATCCTCGTCACGGTGCTGCTGCAGGGCACGACGATCGGGCCGCTGATCCGGCTGCTGCGCCTGCCGCAACGCGAGGAGCGCGCCGCGCATCATCTGACGGAGCCGCAGACGTGGGCGTACGTCGAGGCCGCGCAGCTCGCGGCGATCCAGTCGCTCGTGCGCGACGAGAACGGCGTGGTGATCCATCCGCGCCTGCTCGAGCAATACACGTATCGCGCGGAAATGACCGAGCGGGCGAAGAACGAACCCGCGTATCCGGCGGAAGTGCGCACCGCGCACTACGACGTGGTGCTGGCCGCGATCAGGGCCGGGCGTGCGGAACTGTTGCGCCTGCACCGTTCGGGCCGCATCCACGACGAGATGCTGCACATGCTCGAACGCGATCTCGACCTGCAGGAAGTGTCCGCGCACCACGCGCGCGGATAGGCGGCCGCGCCGCCATCACGTGGGCCGGCTTCCTGCCGGCTCCATGCGCGTGCGAGGCGGGCCTCGCCCGGCGCGCCGCTTTTTTCTCCCTTCCTCGAGCCGATTCTATGCATTCGCATCAGGCCCCAATACATCTTGCGAGCGGGCCTTGCAGCGCATGCAAACCTCGCCGTGCCGGCCGCGCAAACGTTATCGTCTTTCGAATCCGGAAATGATCTGATTTATCTGATTGCGGCTCTTTCCGCATATTTGGCAAAACTAAACCGGAAGGAGATAGATGCTGTGTTCTAATTTCATTTAGAATCAGCCGGTTATGTTTATTGAGAGAAAGAATGCGGAGGTAATGCGGTCGTCGACGGGGAAAAACCGGCGCCCGGCGCCCCGCAAGGCAGTGCCGACAGGCCAAATCGGCGGAATCAGGCGGGTTTATCAACCCGCAATATAAGATAGCGTCCAAGTCGGATAAACAACTCCCATGAAAGAATCGATTGGAGGTTCGGCGTTTGAAACTGTATTTATGAAAGAATCGAGCGGTGATAATGCTCCGGATTGTCTTGAATCGGGGCTTTCGGTTCTCCTGGTCGACGATCAACCGTTCGTCGGCGAGGTGATCCGACGCGCGCTGCGCAGCGAACACGACATCGATCTGCACGTGTGCACCGACGCGCACCGGGCGATGGCGGTCGCGCGCGACGTGAAGCCGACGGTCATCCTGCAGGATCTCGTGATGCCGGAGTTCGACGGCCTCGATCTCGTCCGCGCATGGCGCGCGAACGCCGGCACCGCACGCGTGCCGATCATCGTGCTGTCCGCGAAGGAGGAGCCGATCGTCAAGCGCGAGGCGTTCATCGCCGGCGCGAACGACTATCTGGTGAAGCTCCCCGACGCGATGGAGCTGACCGCACGCATCCGCTATCACTCGAATTCGTATCTGATGTCGCGGCAGCGCGACGAGGCGCTCGATTTCCTGTCGCACGACATGCGTTCGCCGCAGACCTCGATTCTCGCGCTGCTCGACGTCTACCGGACCGAACACGGCGACATGCCGGCGATCATGGAGCGCATCGCCGGCCATGCGCGGCGCGCGCTCGCGCTCGCCGACGGTTTCATCCACCTGACCCGCGCGCAGTCCGAGCGACGCGCGCACGAGGTCGTGAGTCTCAACGAGATCGTGCTCGATGCCGTCGACCAGCTTTGGGAGAAGGCGGCCGCGTGCGGCAGCCGGGTCGTCGCGCACGTGCCCGATACCGAGTGCGTGACGATGGGCGACCGCATGATGCTCACGCGCGCGGTCGCGAACCTGATCGACAACGGGTTGAAGTACGGCCCGGCCGGCACGGACGTGCATTGCACGCTGAGCGGCGAGGACGGTGCCTGGCTGATCGGCGTCGAGGATACCGGCGCCGGTATCGCACCGGAGCAGCGCACGGCCGCGACCGAGTCGTTCGTGCAGCTCGAATCCGCGCATGGCGCGGCGCGCGGCGGCTTCGGCCTCGGGCTCGCGTTCGTCCGCGCGACGGCGGCGCGGCATCGCGGCCGGATTCTGATGCGCAACACGGTGCGCGGCTTCATGGTCGCGCTTCGACTGCCGGCGCAAGCGGAGCGGTGATTTCGCGGCGCGGCCTGCCGGCGCCGCGTCGTCCGCATTCGACCACGAGGCGCTCGTGGCGCGCCGATCGGCGCGCAGGCGGGCGTGGATTTTTTCAACGCTGATTTTAGAAAGCCCATAACGAACATGGCCACAGTGACGCCCCGTGCGACCAATGAAAGCCTGCATCCGACGATCGGCGCTGCCCGGCTGACGCTCGGCAATCGCATCCTGCTCAGCTTCGGCGTGCTGTTCGTGCTGATGCTGGTGACAGCCGGCGTGTCGTACGAGCGCCTGCGCGCGATCAACAGCGAAGCCGTCAGCATCGAGCGCGACTCGCTGCCCGGCGTCTACCTCGCGGCGTCGCTGCGCGGCTCGGTCAACGAATCGTTCGCGCAGCTGCAGCAGGCCACGTTCGTCGACACCGACCCCGAAGCCGTGCAGCGCGATCTCGCGAAAATCGCCGAAGCGCTGAAGGAAGTCGAGTCGCTGTCGGTCGAATACCAGAACACGACGTTCCGCGACGACGACCGTCAGCGCTTCGCGACGTTTCGCGGCTCCTACGATCGCTACCTGCCGCTGCTGAACGAAGCCGTGCAGAAACACCGCCTGTCGCGCGACGATGCCGTTGCCGCCTACGCGAAGGTGCAGCCCGTGTGGGTCGAGGTCGTGCGCAATGCGAATACGCTGGTACAGGAGAACCGCAAGTTCGCCGACCAGTCCGCGAAGCTGATCCGCGAATCCGTGCAGGACACCGAGGTCGTGCTCGCGACCGCACTGGCGGTCATGCTGCTGTCCGCGATCGCGCTCGGCTATTTGCTGTTCCGTTCGGTTACCGTACCGATGGCGCGGCTCGTCGAAGTGCACGACGTGATGCGCACCGGCAACCTGACGCGCCGCCTCGACCTGCGCCGTGGCGACGAATTCGGCACGCTCGAGACGGGCTTCAACCGGATGGCCGACGAGCTGACCGAGCTGGTCTCGCGCGCGCAGCAATCGTCGCTTCAGGTGACGACTTCGGTCGCCGAGATCGCGGCGACGTCGCGCGAGCAGCAGGCGACCGCGAACGAAACCGCGGCCACGACGACCGAGATCGGCGCGACCTCGCGCGAGATCTTCGCGACGTCGCGCGACCTGCTGCGCACGATGAACGAGGTGGCCGGCGTGGCCGAGCAGTCGGCGACGCTCGCGGGCGTGAGCCAGAGCGGGCTCACGCGGATGGGCGAGACGATGCGCAGCGTGATGGACGCGGCCGGTTCGGTGAACGCGAAGCTCGCGATCCTCAACGAGAAGGCGCTGAACATCAACCAGGTGGTCGCGACGATCACGAAGGTGGCCGACCAGACCAACCTGCTGTCGCTGAACGCGGCGATCGAGGCCGAGAAGGCCGGCGAGTACGGCCGCGGCTTCGCGGTCGTGGCGACCGAGATCCGCCGCCTCGCCGACCAGACGGCCGTTGCGACCTACGACATCGAGCAGACGGTGAAGGAAATCCAGTCGGCCGTGTCGGCGGGCGTGATGGGGATGGACAAGTTCTCGGAGGAAGTGCGCCGCGGGATGCTCGACGTGCAGCAGGTCGGCGGGCAGCTGTCGCAGATCATCGCCGAGGTGCAGACGCTCGCGCCGCGCTTCCAGATGGTCAACGAAGGGATGCAGACGCAGGCGAACGGCGCGGAGCAGATCACGCAGGCGCTGTCGCAGCTGTCCGAAGCCGCGCAGCAGACCGCCGAGTCGCTGCGCCAGTCGTCGCAGGCGATCGACGACCTGACGCTCGTCGCGAACCAGTTGCGCACCAGCGTGTCGCGCTTCAAGGTCGACGCGTGACGCGCGGCGACCCGCAGAACGGCGCACAGGCGCTGTTCCTGATGTTCGAGCTCGACGGCGAGCGTTATGCGCTCGACGCGGCCGGCATCGAGGAGGTGCTGCCGCTCGCGATCACGAAAGCCGTGCCCGGCGCACCCGAATGGATCGCCGGGCTGCTGATGCGCGGCGGCCAGCCGGTGCCGGTGATCGACGTGCCGATGCTTGCGCTCGGGCGCCGCGCGCACGCGCTGCGCTCGACGCGGCTCGTGATGGTGCGCTACCGCGCGGGCCACGCCGACGGCGAGCGCATGATCGGCCTGATCGTCGAGCGTGCGACGCAGACGATGCGGATCGATCGCGCGGCGTTCCGCGCGAGCGGCATCTCGACCGCGCGCACGCGCTGGCTCGGGCTCGTCGCGAACACGCCCGACGGCGTCGTGCAGCAGGTGTCGATATCCGACCTGATCGACGACGTTGCGCGCCTGTATCTGTTCGACGGCCTGCCGGGCCACGGGGAGGAGTCCGCATGAAAGAGTCCGAATCGCGATTTCGCGGCTGGCTGCTGCGCGAGACCGGCATCGACCCCGATTCGCTCGGCAACGATTTTCTGCTCCGTGCGCTGACGGAGCGCGTGCATGCGCTGCAGGCGGACGGCGAGCGCCTGCCGTCGGCCGCGCGGCCGACCGTGACGCAGGACGCGCTCGATGCGTACTGGCAGCAGCTCAACGCGTCGGCCGACGAGCGGCGTGCGCTGGTCGAACTGTTCGTCGTGCCCGAGACGTGGTTCTTCCGCGACCGCGAGGCCTTCGCGACGCTCGCGCGGCTCGCAGCCGAACGGCTCGCCGCGACGCCCGGGCGCGTGATCCGCGTGCTGAGCGCGCCGTGCTCGACGGGCGAGGAGCCATATTCGGCGGCGATGGCGCTGCTCGACGCGGGGCTCGAACCGGCCGGCGTCACCATCGACGCGATCGACCTCAGTGCACGCGCGATCGAACAGGCTCGCCTCGGCAGTTACGGGCGCAACGCGTTTCGCGGCACCGCGATGGAATTTCGCGCGCGCTACTTCACGCCGTCCGCCGACGGCTGGCTGCTCGACGAGCGCGTGCGTGCGCGCGTGCAGTTCCGGCACGCGAACCTCGTCGAACCTCTCGCCGATACGGGCTTTCGCTACGATTTCGTGTTCTGCCGCAACGTGCTGATCTACTTCGACCGCGACGCACAGGATCGCGTGATCCGTTCGCTCGACGCCTGTCTTGCCGACGACGGCGTGCTGTTCGTCGGGCCGGCCGAAACGGGCGTCGCGATGCGGCACGGGATGCGCTCGGCGCGCGTGCCGCTCGCGTTCGCATTTCATCGCGAGCCGGCCGGTACGGCGGCCGATGCAGGTGCAGCCCGGGCTGCGGCGCCGCTGTCCGCGGCGGCGGCGTACCCGCGCGCGGAGCGCTTCAAGGTCGCGCCGCTCGTGGCGACGCGCCCGGTGCTGGCCGTCGCGCCGCCGGCCTGGCTCGGCGACGGGCCGCAGCCGTTCGCGGCGCCACCGCCGGCCGTGCGCGCGGCCGCGTTCGATGCACGGGCCGATCTGTCGGTGGCGACGGCCGAAGCGTCCGCGTCGGTCGCCGAAGGCGTCGCACCGACGCTCGAGGAGGCGCAGGCGCTCGCGAACGCCGGTGCGTTCGACGAGGCCGAGCGCGTGCTCGCGCAATTCTCGGCGCGCGTCGGGCCGCATGCCGACGCGTTCTACCTGAACGGGCTGATCGCGGATGCGCGCGGGCGCGCCGCGGAAGCCGGCGTCTTCTACCGGAAGGCGCTGTATCTGCGGCCCACGCACCACGAGGCGCTGACCCATCTCGCGACGCTGCTCGACGTCGGCGGCGATCGCGCGGGCGCGCAATGGCTGCTCGAGCGGGCACGACGCTCGGCCGGCTGACACGAATACGGGATCGGGATCGACACCGCGATGACCAGAGGAACTCATGAACCGCGCCGCCGCTGCCACTGACGATACGACGATCGACGTCGACGATTGCTGGAACCGGATCGGTACGCGCGGCGACCGCTCGTGCGAGCGACTGGCCGACTGCCAGCGCTGCCTGAACTGCCCGGTCTACGCGTATCACGCGGCGAAGCTGCTCGAGCGACCGCTCGGCGACGTCGAGATGGCCGACGCGACACGCCGGATGAGCGCGTTCGGCACCACGCGCGTGCGCGACGACGGCGATACGCGCCACGCGGCGCTGGCGTTTCGCGTGGCCAACGAATGGCTCGCGTTGCCGATCGGCGTGCTGCGTGAGATCGCCGGCACCCGCCCGATCCATTCGCTGCCGCATCGCCGCAATTCGGCCGTGCGCGGCGTGGTCAACATCCGCGGCACGCTGCGCATCGCGATCTCGATCGGCGCGCTGCTCGGCCTCGATGCCGGCAAGGGCGGCAGCGGCAGTGGCGACGGCCGTTTCACGCGGCTGCTGGTGGCCGCGCACCAGGGCGATCCGGTCGTGTTTCCGGTCGACGAAGTCGAGGGCGTGCTGCGCTTCGGCGCATCCGACTGGGTGCCCGTGCCGGCAACGGTCGGGCGCGCGAGCGCCGGCCTGTCGCGCGGCGTGCTGTCGTGGCGCGGCAAGTCGGTGGGCCTGCTCGACGACGATCGCCTGTTCGACGCCGCGACACGGAGCATGCGATGAGCGGCGACGACGATCTGAGCCACCTGTCGCTGCTCGAGCTGTATCGCGAGGAGACGCGCACGCAGACCCAGGCGCTGTCGGAGCGCTTGCTCGCGCTCGAATCGGGCGAGCCCGATTCCGTCGCGCTCGAGGCGTGCATGCGTGCCGCGCATTCGCTGAAGGGCGCCGCGCGCATCGTCGGCGTGCCGCTCGGCGTCGACATCGCGGGGCGGATGGAAGAATGCTTCGTCGCCGCGCAGGCCGGCACGATCGCGCTGACGGCCACGCACGTCGACGTGCTGCTCGCCGGCGTCGACCTGCTGGTGCGCGTCGGCGATCCGCAGGGGCAGCCCGTGACGTCGACCGAGATCGACGTGTTCGCGGCGGCGCTGACGGGCGCCGATGCCGCGCAGACGATACGGGCGGCCGGCGTGCCGCCGCCGGTCGCGCCGTATCGCGAGCACGACGGCGCCGCGAACGAGCCCGTCGGGGCCGGCGCCACGATGCCGCCGCTCGCGGTGTCGGGCACGGTGCCCGATCCGGTCCAGGCCGGCCGCGTGGCCGGCGCCGGCGCGATGCGCCGCGTGCGTGCCGATACGCTGAACCGGCTGCTGAGCCTGTCGGGCGAATCGCTGGTCGAATCGCGCTGGCTCAAGCCGTTCGCCGAATCGATGCTGCGCGTGAAGCGCGCGCAGCGCGACGCCGCCCGTTCGCTCGATTTGATGTACGAACAGTTCGCCGACGATCTCGACTCGGGCATGCTCGCGTCGATGAACGAAGTGCGGCACATGCTCAACGACCTGCAGCGGTCGCTCGCCGAGCGCATGGACGAATTCGACCGTTTCGAGCGGCGCAGCACGCATATCGCCGAGCAGCTTTACGACGAGGCGCTGCAATGCCGGATGCGGCCGTTCGGCGATGCGACGCGCGCGTATCCGCGCATCGTCCGCGATCTCGCGCGTTCGCTCGGCAAGCAGGTGCGCTTCTCGATCGTCGGCGAGGGCACGCAGGTCGACCGCGACATCCTCGACCTGCTCGACGCGCCGCTCGGCCACCTGCTGCGCAACGCGATCGACCACGGCGTCGAGTCGCCCGATGCGCGGCGCGCGCGCGGCAAGCCGGCCGAGGCGAGCGTGACGCTTGAGGCGCGCCACAGCGCCGGCTCGCTGCTCGTCAGCGTGATCGACGACGGGCCGGGCGTCGACATGGACGCACTGCGCGCGGCCGTCGTGCGCCAGCGCCTGACCGACGACGAGACGGCCGCGCGGCTGTCCGATCCCGAGCTGCTCGAATTCCTGCTGCTGCCGGGCTTCTCGATGCGCGATGCGGTGACCGACGTGTCGGGTCGCGGCGTCGGCCTCGACGCGGTGCAGGAGATGGTGCGCGGCGTGCGCGGCGCGGTGCGGATCTTCAATGAGCCGGGCGCGGGCATGCGCTTCGTGCTGCAGTTGCCGCTCACGCTGTCGGTGATCCGCAGCCTGCTCGTCGAAGTCGGCGGCGAACCGTATGCGTTCCCGCTCGCGCACGTGCGCCGCACGCTCGAGCTCGCGCATGACGACATCGACGTGCTCGAAGGGCAGCCGCATTTTCCGTTCGACGGCCGGCGCGCGGGCCTCGTCGCCGCGCACCAGTTGCTCGACGCGGGCGAACCCAACGGCGCGCGCGGGAGCACGGCGGTGGTGGTCGTCGGCGGCGAGCCCGAGCTGTACGGCGTCGCGGTCGACCGCTTCCTCGGCGAACGGATGCTCGTCGTGCAGCCGCTCGACAGCCGCCTGCACAAGATCCAGGACATCGCGGCCGGCGCGCTGCTCGAGAACGGCGACCCCGTGCTGATCGTCGACGTCGAGGACCTGATCCGCTCGGTCGACAAGCTCGTGCGCGGCGGGCAGCTCGCGCGGCTCACGCGCGACCCGCAACTCGCGCTCGCCGACCGGCGCCGCCGCGTGCTCGTCGTCGACGATTCGCTGACGGTGCGCGAGCTCGAACGCAAGCTGCTGGAAAAGCGCGGCTACGACGTGACGGTCGCGGTCGACGGGATGGAAGGCTGGAACGCGGTGCGCAGCGATGCGTTCGATCTCGTCGTCACGGATGTCGACATGCCGCGCATGGACGGCATCGAACTCGTCACGCTGATCAAGGGTGATCCGATGCTCAAGCGCGTGCCGGTGATGATCGTGTCGTACAAGGATCGCGACGAGGATCGCCGCCGCGGGCTCGATGCCGGCGCCGACTACTACCTCGCGAAGAGCAGCTTCCACGACGAGGCGCTGCTCGATGCCGTGCACGACCTGATCGGGGAAGCGCGCGCATGAACATCGGCATCGTCAACGACCTGCCGCTGGCCGTGGAGGCGCTGCGCCGCGTGCTCGCGCTGCGCACGGACCACCGCGTGCTGTGGGTCGCGACCGACGGCGACGAGGCCGTGGACTTCTGCGTCGCGCATCCGCCCGATCTCGTGCTGATGGATCTCGTGATGCCGAAGGTCGACGGCGTTGCCGCGACGCGCCGGATCATGGCGCGCGCGCCGTGCGCGATCCTGATCGTGACGGCGAGCGTCAGCGCGAACACGTCGTCGGTGTACGAGGCGATGGGCGCCGGCGCGCTCGATGCGGTCGATACGCCGACGCTCGCGCTCGGGTTGTCGACCGACGCGTCGCCGCAGGCGCTGCTCGCGAAGATCGACCAGATCGGCAGACTGCTCGAAAGCCGCGCCGCGGCACTCGCGCCGCCGGGGCCGGCGCCCGCGCGCGGCCTGCCGACGCTCGTCGCGATCGGTGCGTCGGCGGGCGGGCCGACCGCGCTCACCGCGCTGCTGCGCGCGCTGCCGGCGGATTTCCCGGCTGCGATCGTGATCGTCCAGCACGTCGACCAGGCGTTCGCGCTCGGGATGGCCGAATGGCTCGACGGCTATACGCGGCTGCCCGTGCGCGTCGCGCGGCAGGGCAGCGTGCCGCAGGCCGGCGAGGTGCTGCTCGCGGCGACCGACGATCACCTGTACCTGTCGCCGCGCGGCGTGCTCGGCTATACGCGGCATCCGGTGGAGACGCCGTACCGGCCGTCGATCGACGTGTTCTTCAACAGCGTCGCCGACGGCTGGCAGGGAGAGGCGCTCGGCGTGCTGCTGACGGGCATGGGGCGCGATGGCGCGCTCGGCCTGAAGGCGATGCGCGCGAAAGGCTGCTATACGATCGCGCAGGACGAAGCGACCAGCGCCGTCTACGGAATGCCGAAGGCGGCCGCGGCGATCGGCGCGGCATCGGCGATCCTGCCGCTCGAGCGGATCGCGCCGCAACTGATCTCGCGCATCGCGCGCGCGCCGCGCGACTGACGGCACGCCGGGGAGCGCGACGCCGTTCCGGCCCGGTGCGCCGGCGCTGCATTGCGTGCGATGCGCGGCGTCGCGTACAATTGCGGCCTGCGGAGATGGCATGCCTCCCTGCGGTCGTTGCGGCGCGTTGCGCGCGGTGCGGCCCTCAACCGCCGGTTTGCCCGGCTGATGATGCCTGCGTGTTCCTGGGTTGTCAGGAGGTCGCAGGCCGTCCATGCGGTGTTCTGCCGCCCAGGTTTTGATGTTCTGTCGAATCTGGAAATCATGTTTTTCAAGACTTCTGCCGATCTTCTCGCGACCGTGCGCTACGTGTGCCGCTGGCTCGCGCTTTCGGCCCTGCTCGGCGCGCTGGCCGGCACGGCTTCCGCGCTGTTCCTGATCGCGCTCGACTGGGCGACCGGCACGCGCGTCGCGCATCCGTGGCTGTTGTGGGGGCTGCCGGCCGCCGGTTTCGCGACCGGGTGGATCTACCATCGTTTCGGCCAGTCGGTCGCGCGCGGCAACAACCTGCTGATCGACGAGATTCACGACCCGAAGGCGCTCGTGCCCAAGCGGATGGCGCCGCTCGTGCTCGTCGCGACCGTCGTCACGCACCTGTTCGGCGGCTCGGCCGGCCGCGAAGGCACGGCCGTGCAGATGGGCGGCGCGCTCGCCGATCGCGTCACGCACGTGTTCCGCCTCGACCGCGAGCATCGTCGCGTGCTGCTGATGGGCGGCATCGCGGCCGGTTTCGCGTCGGTGTTCGGCACGCCGCTCGCGGGTGCCGTGTTCGGGCTCGAGGTGCTTGCGATCGGTCGCGTGCGGTACGACGCGCTGCTGACCTGCGTCGCGTCGGCGATCGTCGCGGACGTCGTGTGCCGTGCGTGGGGCGTGCATCACACGGCCTATGCGATTCCGTTCGTGCCGGCCGTGTCGGCGACGGGGCTGGCCGTGACGGTCGTCGCGGGAATCGCGTTCGGCGTCGTCGGGCGGCTGTTCGCGTATGCGACGCATGCGCTGACCGCGGGGTTCCGGCGCGTTGTCCGCTATGCCCCGCTGCAGCCGGTGCTAGGCGGCCTGCTGGTCGCGGCGGCGGCTACCGTGCTGAACGTGCCGCAGTACCTCGGTCTCGGCATTCCGACGATCGAGGCCGCGTTTCACGGGCCGCTGCCGCTCTACGATTTCGCGGGCAAGTTCGCGTTCACCGTCGTCACGCTGGCGTCGGGGTTCAAGGGCGGCGAGGTGACGCCGCTGTTCTACATCGGCGCGACGCTCGGCAACGCGCTCGGCCAGGTGCTGGCGCTGCCGGTGCCCGTGCTCGCGGGGCTCGGCTTCGTCGCGGTGTTCGCGGGCGCGGCCAACACGCCGATCGCGTCGACGATCATGGCGATCGAACTGTTCGGCGCGGATATCGGCGTGTATGCGATCGTCGCATGCGTTGTCGCGTATCTGTTTTCGGGGCACGCGGGGATCTATCGCGCGCAGCGCGTGGCGGTGGGGAAGGGGGCGCAGGCTGACGCGGAGTGAGGCGGAACCGTGGGTCGAGGTGTTCGCCGACGAAAGCCGGTGCCCGGTGATTCAGCGGATCACCTGGCACGCCGGCATCCGTTACTTCTTCGGCAGTTGCGCGACATTGCGCGCCAGCAGTTCCTCGATATCGACGCCTTTTTCCGCCAGCAGCGTCGTGACGATGCCGGTCAATTCGCCGAGTGTTTCCTTGACCGATTCCCGGATCGTATCCACGACGACCTGCGTGCTGCGCTCGATCTCGATGTTGACCTTGTCGTTGACGCCCTTCGCATCGAAGGTCGTCGCGCGTCGCGTCTCCGGGATCAGCCAGATTTCAAACCAGCCTTCGTCTCGATTGACGTCCGAAACGGTGAGACTGCAGCCGTTGATCGCGATATAGCCCTTCGCGAACACATAGCGTTTGAATTCGGCGGGCACGCCGATGCGAATCATCCGGTTGTGCTCGGACGACGCGATGTGCAGGATGGTCCCCGGGAAGTCGACATGGCCGGACAGCGGATGCCCGCCGATTTCCGCGCCGTCCTTCGCGGCCCGCTCCACGTTGATCCGCGCGCCTGTCGCCAGGTCGGCCAGCGTGGTGATCTTCAGGCTCGGCAGCATCACGTCGAAGTCGATCAGCTCCGGCGAATGGATGGTCGTCACCGTCAGGCACACGCCGTCGACGGAGACGCTGGCACCGATCTCGATGTCGTCGGTAAACCGCTCGGGGAATTCGATGCTGAAGGTTCTCAGCTCCCCGTGATCCTTGATGGCCTTGATGACGCCAACGCCCTGCACAATGCCTGTAAACATGGTCGAACCCTCGTCGCAAATTTCCTGGTCGACATGATAAGTGATCCCGGAAAAGGTGACGCGACGGCGCGCGGCTCAGTGGCGGCCGGCGATATTCGCGGACGAAAAAAAGCCGTGCACGTGGCACGGCCTCGATCCGATTCCGGTCGGGTCGACACGGCCCGGCGGTGACGCCCCCCACCGCCGGGCCGCATTGCGACACGTTTGCGTCAAACCTCGGCCGGCTCCCCCAGCGGCCCGGCATTATCGTCCGCCATGCGCCGCGGCGAATCGGCGAGCCCCTTCGCGAGCTCCAGCGCCTGCCGCTCGAACAGCCGGCGGTAGATACCGCCGTCGATGCGGATCAGCGCGTCGTGGCTGCCTTCCTCGATCACCTTGCCGCGATCGAGCACGATCAGCCGGTCGAGCGCGCGCACGGTCGACAGCCGGTGCGCGACGACGAGCGTCGTGCGGCCGACCATCAGCCGCTCCATCGCCTGCTGGATCAGCAGCTCGCTTTCGCTGTCGAGGCTCGACGTCGCTTCGTCGAGGATCAGGATCGGCACATCGGCGAGGAACGCGCGCGCGATCGCGACGCGCTGGCGTTCGCCGCCCGACAGCTTGATCCCGCGTTCGCCGACGAGCGTGTCATAGCCGTCCGGCAGCGCGACGATGAAGTCGTGCGCGCTGGCGAGACGCGCGGCGCGTTCGATGTCCGCGCGGCTCGCGTCGGGGCGTGCATACGCGATGTTCTCCGCGAGCGTGCGGTGGAACAGCACGGGCTCCTGCTGGACGATCGCGATCTGGCCGCGCAGCGAATCCTGCCGCACGCGCGCGATGTCCTGGCCGTCGATCGTGATGCGGCCGCCCGACACGTCGTACAGGCGCTGGATCAGCTTGATGAACGTCGTCTTGCCCGACCCCGAGTGGCCGACGAGGCCCACGCGCTCGCCGGGCGCGATCCGCATCGAGAAATCGTCGTACAGCGGCACCGGATGGTTGCCGTAGCGGAACGTCACGTGCTCGAAGCGGATCTCGCCTTGCCCGATCCGGATGGCCGGCGCGCCGGGGCGATCGTCGATGCCGAGCGGCTGGCGTTCGAGTGCGACGAGTTCTTCCAGGTCGTTCACCGAACGCTGCAGGTTGCGGATGTGCATGCCGACGTCGCGCAGGTAACCCTGCAGCATGAAGAACATCGTCAGCGCGAACGCGATGTCGCCGACGCTCGCCTCATCGTTAGCCCACAGCCGCAGCGCGACGCCGATCATCGCGGCCTGCATCGCGACGAGCATCGCGCCCTGCAGCCCGCCGTTGAGCGTGCCGCGCACCCAGGTGCGGCGCGTGCGCTGCCGCCACTTGCCGATCACGCGCGCGAGCCGCGCTTCCTCGCGCGTTTCCGCGCCGAACGCCTTGACGACCGCGTTGCAGCTCACCGCGTCGGCGAGCGCGCCGCCCATGCGCGTATCCCACAGGTTGCCGAGCCGCGCGGCCGGCGCGACGATACCGAGCGACACGGCGACCGTCACCGCGATGTACAGCAGCGAGCCCGCGCCGACGACGAGCCCCATCACGGGCCAGTGCGTGCCGAGCAGCACGGTTGCGCCGACCAGCATCGTGACCGACGGCAGCAGCGCGATCAGCACGGTGTCGTTCAACAGGTCGAGCGCCCAGATGCCGCGCGTGATCTTGCGCACGGTCGAACCCGCGAAGCTGTTCGCGTGCCAGTCGGTCGAGAAGCGCTGCACGCGGTGGAACGATGCGGCGGCGATCTCGCTCATCATCTTCAGCGTGAGCGTGATGATGTTCAGGTAGACGCCTTGGCGCAGCACCGTCGCGCCGATGCCGAGCGCGGCGAGCGTGCCGAACGCGACGATGGCCGAATGCCATGCGGCGGCGCGGTCGGTCAGGCCGGTCGACAGCGCGTCGACGAGGCGGCCGGCGAACAGCGGCGTGAGCACGTCGGCGAGCGCGGCGAGCAACGCGAAGGTCGCGACCGTGGCGATGCGCGCCGGCTGCTTGCGCCAGTAGCGGATGGTGAAGCCGAAGACGGCCTTGAATGCGTGGCCGCCCAGATGGGAGGTTTTTCTGGTCATTTATCGTTGCCCGGCGCATCGCGCGACGGGACTTTCCGGTTCGGAGAACGTCGAAAACGCAACAGCCGGAGCCGCGTGGAAAACGCGGGCGGAACGAAACGGGCTGTCGGGAAAAGCGCGGCTGACGGGTTAGCGAAAAACGCGGGAGCCGGCGCGGACGGCGGGCTGGATCAGCTGCGCCGTGGGACCACGTTCGGGAAGGCTGCTGGCATTCGGAACATCTGCACCTCCCCTGAAGTGAACGGTTGAAAGGACGCCGAAAAGACGTGTAAAGATTCTATCAGCAGTGTTCTGCGCGCTGCAACGTCTGACGAATGCGACGTTGCGGCGTCGATACGGTTAGTATTCAGGGTTCCGGCCCTTCTTTTGCGGGGCTTTCCGCGAAGCGGCGGCGCAGGGGCCGGCGGGCGCATCGATTACACTTCGGCGTTCGCGGCACGCGACGGCGCGTGCGTCCCGGCGCGCCCGGCACGACGTGCGGCCGGCCGATGCGGCCCTCCCGGATTCACCCCCGATACACTCTTGAGGAAACGATGAGCGACGTTCAGCAAGGCATCCTGGCTCCGATCGACACGGCGGCCCGATACCTCACTTTCACGATTTCGAATGACGGCAATGTAGCGGCGGCACTGGCCGCGCTGCGCGAGATCGTCGACGGGCGCGATACGGTCGTCGGTTTCGGACAGGCGCTGGCGGCGCACCTAGGGCGCCCGGTTCCGGGCCTGACCGACTACCCGGCGTTCGCGGTGAAGGACCGCACGCTGCCGGCGACGCCGGCCGACGTGTGGGTCTGGCTGCGCGCCGACGATCGCGGCGAGATCGTGCTGCGCGCACGGGCGATCGAACGCGCGCTGGCGCCGGCGTTCGCGCTGCAGGATGCGGTCGACGGCTTTCGCTATTCAAACGATCGCGACCTGTCCGGCTACGAGGACGGCACCGAGAACCCGACCGGCGACGACGCGCTCGCGGCGGCGATCGTGACCGGGCAGGGCGCGGGGCTCGACGGTTCGAGCTTCGTCGCGGTCCAGCAATGGCTGCACGACTTCGACCAGATGGAGCGCATTCCGTCGGGCGACATGGACAACATCATCGGGCGCCGCCGCTCGGACAACGAGGAACTCGACGACGCGCCCGAGTTCGCGCACGTGAAACGCACCGCGCAGGAGAGCTTCGAGCCGGAGGCATTCATGCTGCGCCGTTCGTCGCCGTGGTCGGACGCGCGCCGCGCGGGCCTCTACTTCGTTGCGTTCGGCTGCTCGTTCCGCGCGTTCGACGTGCAGATGCGCCGCATGAGCGGCGCGGACGACGGGATCGTCGATGGCCTGTTCCGCTTCACGCGGCCGCTGACGGGTGCGTATTTCTGGTGCCCGCCGATGAAGGACGGCAAGCTGGACCTGTCCGCGCTCGGACTGTAAGCGCCTGGCTGGTTCGATGGACGGGCGGGCCGCGCATCGTGCGCGGCCCGCCCGTTTTGTTTTTCAGGCGGCGAACGTGTGTTGCGCACCGCTCGCCGCGTGCCACTCGCCGTGCGCGTCAGTTCAACGTCGTCTCGATCCGCGTACCGCGCTTGATGAACTGCGTCACCGGCGTCTTCTCGCAGATTTCCGCGAGGCGCTGGCGTTGCGCGTCGTCGAGCGGGCCATCGAGCGTCACGACGCGGCGCACGTATTGCGCGCCTTCGCGATCGGCATGCAGCTCGGTGCGCACGTCGATGCGCGCGGCCGGCCACGACTTGCGCTGCATATACATGCGCAGCGTCGCGGCCGTGCATTGCGCGAGACCGGCAAGCACGAACTCGTACGGCGCCGGCCCGCGATCCTGGCCGCCTTCGCGCGGCGCTTCGTCACCGGTCAGCGCATGCGTGCCGGCCTGCAGCTGGACGACGTAATCGGGCGCGTCGGCGTCGAGGACGGCGGCGGCATGGATGAGCGACATGGCAAGTCTCCGGTAAGCGGGAAGAAGGAAGCGGGCGCCGCATGGCGGCGCGAATCCGTCAGCATACCGTTTCGATCGGAACGGCGTCCGCAGCGTGTTACGCGTCGGCGACGCCGGCGCTGCTGCGCACGAGCGCGGCGATGCGCTCGCGCACCCACTGGTGCGCGCGATCGGTGTCGCGCGATTCGTGCCAGTACGCGAGCAGCGGGAACGGCTTGAGCCGCAGCGGCAGCGGCCGCACGACGATCGGCAGCAGCGCGGCCATCCGCAGCGCATAGGTGTGCGGCAGCGTGACCAGCAGGTCGCCGGTCGCGGCGATCTGGCACGCGGCGAAATAGTGCTGGCAGGTGAGCCGGATATCGCGGAAGCGCCCGTCGCTGCCGAGCAAGACGTCGAGCGATTGCGGTTCGCCGAACGACGACACCGCGATATGCCGCGCCGCGAAATAGTCGCCGCGCCGCAGCGGGTCGCGCGCGAGCGGATGATCGCGGCGCAGCGCGACGACGAGCGAATCGTCGAGCAGGTGCTCGGTTGCGATGCGCGGGCCCGTCTGCACGCGACGCTCGACAGCGAGATCGAGATTGCCCGATGCGAGTTCGCGCTCGATGTCGGGCACCGCGATGCGGCGGCTCACGAGCCGCAGGCCCGGCGCTTCGTCGGCGAACGCGGCGACGATCCGCGGCAGCGCGATCGATTCGAGCACGTCGCGAATGCCGACCGCGATGCTCAGGTCGAGCGTCGCGGGATCGAATGCCGACGGATCGCGCACGGTGCCTTGCAGGCCCTTCAGGTGCAACTGGACTTCCGCGATGATCGACCGCGTGCGCTCGGTCGGCACGACGCGGTTGCCCTGGCGCACGAACAGCGGATCGTCGAAATGCGCGCGCAACCGGTTGAGCGCGTGCGTGACCGCGGGCTGCGTAAGGTGCAGTGCGCGGGCGGCCGCGCCGATGCCGCCGTGCACGTAGACGGCGTCGAGCACGCGAAACAGGTTCAGGTCGAGACGGTGGTCGGCGGGCACGGGGCGCGGGTGGCGTGATGAACGGTGGATCGATTCTAAAGGATGCGCAGGCAACGGATGCGCGGGTGTTCGTGCGCGGCGATCGCTGACGTTCGATGCATGTCGATGCCGTTCGGACCGATACGCGGCCGCTGCTTCGTCCGACGCGCAATGCAGCGAAACGCGCGCATCGCGACGCATGACGGCCGCAATGATCGGCTGCATCGACAGGTGCGATTCCGTGCCTGCATATCGACGGCCCGCGACAGCCTGTAGTAATCCGCCATCATGCTGTCCACGTCGGCCATTTCGCGCCAAAGGCGCTACCCGTTCGGCTAAGATGCCGTCGCTTCATATTTCGGGATAGCCGTCCTGTCGCACGCATTCAAACCAAATATAAGCCTGACAGTTCGACGGTATTAGAAGAAGTCGAAACAAGTCGGGGGCTTGGCCAGTGAATGCAGCAGATCAGAGGTGGGTCGTTATCTATTTGAGTACGGGTTTTTCGTTGGCCCAGGCCGCGCGTCTCGGCGAAGCCTTCAATCTGGCGAATCGCCTGCATGCGCTCAGTGCGGATTACCAGTTGAAGTACGTATCCGAAAGCGGGGGACTTTTGCAGTCGTCGTCCGGCGTGAGTATCGCGGCCGACCCGCTCGGCGACGAGCACGGCCGTCGCGCGCTCGCGTTCTTTCATCTTCACGGCGATCGCGCGGCCGTCAACTGGGACGACGCATTGCAGCGTCGCCTGACCGACATTCGCCGGCACGCGCGCTGGATCGTCGACGCGATGGACCTGCCGTCGCTCGCGGCCACGCAGCGGCCGTCGGCGGCGATCCACGCGCGGCCCGGCCGGGCCGGGCGCCATGCAACCGCGACGGTCGAACTGCAGGCCGGCGAGACCGACGTGTTCGCCGCCGCGCTCGACATGTTCCGCGCCGATCTCGGCGACAGCGCCGCGCAGGAGATCGCCAGCAATATGCTGCGGCCGGTCGAGCAGCGCTATGCACAGTCGATGTGGGCGTTTCGCGAACTGAGCGCGAGCCCGTCGATCCGGATGTCGGCGCAGCGGCTGCGCGCGCTGAGCGTGAACCGCATCTCGATCGCGAACGCCGCACAGGCCGCCGCGATGAGCGAGCGCAATTTCCTGCGGCGCTTCAAGAAGGAGATCGGCGTGACGCCGACCGCGTTCGTCCAGCAGGTGCGGCTCGAGCGCGCGTGCCACATGCTGATCCATACGACGCTGCCGGCCGACAAGGTCGCGCGCCGCACGGGGTTCGGCAGCGGCGAGCGGCTCGCGAAACTGTTTCGCCAGCGCCTGCTGATGTCGCCGACGGAATTTCGCGTCGCCGAGCGGGAAAGGATCATTGGCAACGATGCCGCGTCGCGCGATGCGGACGACCGACCTGCCGCCGCGTTTTGCGAGGACGGAGGGGCGAGTTGCGGCGCGCGCGTCGACGCGCGGGAAAAAACGGGGCGGATACCCGTAGAATCGTCCTGTCGCGATCTCGATTCCCGGTTTACATGCCCTTCCTCCCCACTACCGCCACCGCCCCTTTCTGCCCGTCGGAAGTAAAGGGCAGCATCACGATCGACGCCGGCGCGCCGCGCTGGCAGAAGCTCAAGCGCTTTTTCGGCCCCGGCCTGCTCGTCGCGATCGGCTACATGGATCCCGGCAACTGGGCGACCGACATCCAGGCCGGTTCGCAGTTCGGTTATTCGCTGCTGTGGGTCGTCGCGTTCTCGAGCCTCGCGGCAATCTTCCTGCAGATGCTCGCGGCGCGGCTCGGCCTCGTCGCGGGCAGGGATCTCGCGCAGGCCAGCTACGACCGCTACGGCCGGCTCGGCCGCATCGTGCAGTGGGTCACCGCCGAAGTGTCGATCATTGCGTGCGACATCGCGGAAGTCCTCGGCTGCGCGCTTGCGTTCAAGCTGCTGCTCGGCGTGCCGCTCGCGTGGGGGATCGTGCTGACCGCACTCGACACGGTGATCGTGCTCGGCCTGCAGGGCAAGGGGTTCCGGCAGATCGAGGCGATCGTGCTCGGGCTGATCGCGACGATGGCGTTCTGCTTCGTCGCGCAGGTCGCGATCACGCCGCCCGACTGGCACGCGGTGGTCGGCGGGCTCGTGCCCGGCGATCCGGGCCACGACCGCAAGGACGCGATCGTGCTCGCGCTCGGCATCGTCGGCGCGACGATCATGCCGCACAACCTGTATCTGCATTCGTCGGTCGTGCAGACGCGGCATGTCGTCGGCGGCGCGCGCGGCGTGGTCCGCGACACGCTCGCGCTGGTGCGCATCGACACCTGCGTGTCGCTGTTCGTCGCGATGCTCGTCAATGCGGCGATCCTGATCGTCGCGGGCGCGGCGTTTCACGCGACGGGCCAGCACAACGTGACCGACATCGAGCAGGCCTACAAGCTGATCACGCCGATCGCGGGCGGCGCGGCCGCGCTGCTGTTCGGCATCGCGCTGCTCGCATCGGGGCAAAGCTCGACGCTGACCGGTACGATCGCCGGCCAGGTGATCATGGACGGCTTCCTGCACACGAAGATCCCGTGCTACCAGCGCCGGCTGATCACGCGCGGGCTCGCGCTCGTGCCGGCGCTGATCGGCGTGCTGTGGCTCGGCGACGGGTCGGTCGGGCGACTGCTCGTCTGGAGCCAGGTGCTGCTGAGCCTGCAACTGCCGTTCGCGATGTGGCCGCTGATCCGCTCGGTCAGCGATCGCAGCGTGATGGGCCAACACGCGATCGGCCGCGGGACGCAGGTCGCCGCGTGGGCGCTGTTCGTCGTCATCACCGGCACGAACCTGCTGCTGATCACCGGTGTCGCGGGCTGATACAGCCTGTCACGGGCCGACACAGACGCGCTGCGCGCATGCGGTAAACTGCTGCCTTTCGATAGCCGTCCGAAGTCCGTTATGTGGAGTGAAATCAGCAACATCGGCGATGCCGCGCTGACCTTGCCGATCGCGCTGACCTGCGCGGCGTGGCTGGCGCTGACCGACTGGCGCGTCGCCGTGCGCTGGGTCGTGCTGCTGGCCGCCGGCATGGGCCTCGTCGGCGCGACCAAGATCCTGTATGCCGGGTGCGGCATCGAGATTCCCCAATTCGATTTCCGCGTGATCAGCGGCCATACGATGCTGTCGACGTCCGTGTGGACGGTCGCGCTGTCGATGCTGTGGCAGGCGTTCCGGCCGGGCAAGGCGCCCGGCATTGCGGCCGGGCTGGCCGTCGGCGCGGTCACGGCCGTCGCGCGCGTGTTCGATCACTCGCACACGGTTCCGGAAGTCGTCGTCGGCTGGATGCTCGGCGCACTGGTCGCGCTGGCGTTCCTGCGCGGCTACGACGGCGCGCGCCAGCGCGCGTTCTCGCCGCGCATCGCGGCCGTCTGCCTGCTGCTCGTGTCGGGCATCGCTTACGGGCATCGCGCGCCGTTCCAGCAGATGATCGATACGCATTCGCCGCAACTTTGCGCGTTCGTGCGCGCGCCGTCGGGCGACGGATTCTGACGGTTGCCGGTTGCGGGTTGCGGCGGTCTGGTGTTCCGGTGTTCCGGTGCCGCCAGGTTGCCGCCGGCGATCGCCCGGTGATTGTGCGATTCCTCTTCCCGATCGTTCGCTGTCTGTCGCGGTACGCATCGTCCGTCATTCCCAGAATCAACGAACCGGCCGGTCCGCGGGGTCGGCCGCGCCGCTTTGCGCATTGGCGTCGGCACGTGAAAGTCATGAGCGGAATCTATGACTGGGCATAACGAATATTCATTTCATCGATTGGCGGCATTCGCGTACGCTGGCTGTCGTTCGACCGCGGCCGGCTGCCCGGCGCGCGTCACGCTCGTCTCGATATACTCGCGGAAACCGTGCGGCACCTCATGACGTCGACGCGCCGTCGACCGGCATGCGGCGGCCGCGACACGCATGGAAAACCCGTCGCGGCAGCATGCCGCGACGACGATTCACGACAGGAGCAGGTCACATGACAGTCGTTTCTTCGCGCCTCGCTGGCAAGTGCGCATACATTACCGGCGCCGCGGGCGGCCTCGGCCGCGCGATCGCGCGCCGGATGGTCGAGCAGGGCGCGCGCGTGTTCGTGACCGACATCGTCGAAGCGGCGGTGCTCGACGCGTTCGCGCAGGAACTCAACGCGGGCCACGCGACGCCGGTCGCGTTCGCCGCGACGCAGGACGTGCGCGACGAAGCGCGCTGGCAGGCGCTGCTCGCGCAGGCGAACGATGCGATGGGCGGGCTGTCGGTGCTCGTCAACAATGCGGGCGTCGGTTCGATCGGCTCGCCCGCGCAAATCGAACTGGACGAATGGCGGCGCGTGATGGCGATCAACGTCGAGAGCATCGTGCTCGGCTGCAAGCATGCGCTGTCGTACCTGGGCGCGAGCCATCCCGCGTCGATCATCAACATCTCGTCGGTCGCCGCGTTCAAGGTAGAGCCGGATTTCACGGCGTACAACGCGTCGAAGGCGGCGGTCGCGTCGCTGACGAAGTCGGTCGCGATCGATTGCGCACGCCGCGAGCTCGACGTGCGCTGCAACTCGATTCACCCGGCGTTCATCCGCACGGGGATCGTCGAGCCGCTGTTCCAGACGCTCGGCGAACGCGACGCGACGCGCAAGCTCGCACGCGGCATTCCGCTGCGCAGGCTCGGCGAGCCGGACGACGTCGCGCATGCGGCCGTGTATCTCGCATCCGACGAAAGTCGCTTCGTGACGGCCGCCGAACTCGTGATCGACGGCGGCATGTGCGCGGTCTGACGCGCATCCCGCATCCCGCACAACAACTACCGGAGGAGAGCATCGTGTCGACACCCGTGAACCGCCAACTGCTGCTGAAGACGCGCCCGGAAGGGCGGGTCGGCCGCGAACACTTCTCGCTCGTCGAGACGCCGGTGCCGGCGCTCGCGGACGGCGAGGTGCTGGTGCGCGTGCTGTACCTGTCGATGGACCCGACCAACCGCGTGTGGATGAGCGATGTGCCGCAGTACCTGCCGCCCGTTGCGATCGGCGAGGTGATGCGCGCGCTCGGCATCGGGCGCGTGGTCGCGTCGCGCCATGCCGGTTTCGCGGAAGGCGATCTCGTGCAGGGGCTCGTCGGCTGGCAGGACTATGCGGTCGTGCCTGCTGACCAGGCCGCGCAGCTCGTGAAGCTGCCCGCGCAGTCGGGCCTGCCGCTGCCGACGCTGCTCGGCGCGTGCGGAATGAGCGGGCTGACCGCGTATTACGGGCTGACCGACATCGCGCCGGTGCAGCCCGGCGAGACGCTCGTCGTGTCGGCGGCGGCCGGGTCGGTCGGCTCGATCGCCGGGCAGATCGGCAAGATCCACGGTGCGCGCGTGGTCGGCATCGCGGGCGGCGCGGACAAGTGCCGCTACCTGACCGAGGCGCTCGGCTTCGACGCGGCCGTCGACTACAAGGCCGACGATTTCCGTCAGCAACTGAAGGCGGCGACGCCGGACGGCGTGCACGTGAACTTCGAGAATGTCGGCGGCGAGGTGATGCGCGCGGTGTTGTCGCGGATGGTGATCGGCGGGCGCGTCGCGCTGTGCGGCGTGATCTCGAACTACAACAGCGGACGCGCGGCCGACGACGTCGGCGTGCTGATCTCGAAGCGGCTGACGATGCGCGGCTTCCTGATCCTCGACTACCGCAAGAGCCGCGAAGCCGTGCAGACGCTCGCGGGCTGGTTGCGCGACGGTCGGCTCAAGGCCGAGGAAACTGTTGCCGACGGTCTCGAAAACGCGCCCGACGTGCTGAATCGCCTGTTCGACGGCGACCATCGCGGCAAGCTCGTGCTGCGTGTCGATCCGGACGCGTGACCGGCTTGCGATGCACGGTGCGATGCCGGTCGCGGGTTGCCGCGATGCGTAGTCGAACGCGGTGAGTTCGATCGACCGGTCCTCAATTTAGGACTTGTCCCATATATTGTCCGGGCGTCTCTCCTTAAAGTGATTGCCAGCAAACAGGCGGCGTGACCGACGCGTCACGTCGCCTTTTTTTGGTCACGCGGCAGAGGAGAGGGAGCATGCGGAACAACGCGAAGCGGGCGGCATCGGCAGCGATGCATAGTCAAGCGCCGCGAACGGTGCGGTGCGCCGGCGCCGTGCGGATGATGGCGATCGGGCTGGGCATCGTGCTGGCGATGTCGAATGCGATGGCGGCCGGGCAGGCCACGTCGGACGGCGTCGTGCGGTTTACCGGCGCGCTCGTCGATCTCTACGACGTGACGTTCGACGCGCCGTCGGGCGCGATTGTCGAGGGACGGGCGGCGGCGGGCAGCGGGGCCGTGGCGACGCTTCGATTCGATGCGCATGGCCGGCGTTTGCCGGGGGCTCATGTGGCGCTGGTCGGGCTCGACGGTGCGCCGTTCGCGCTGGATGCCGATTCGGGTGTGCGCGCAACGTGGCGCGATGCGCACGACGATCGAAGCGTGCCGCTGGTGTCGGGCCGCGTTCAGCGCGTGGGCCCGTATGGCGGCGTGATGACCGTCGCGGCGGATGAAGCGACGGGCGCCGTGGCGCCCGTCGTGATCAGGATTCGCCATCCGTGACGGAGGGCTTGTGCATGCGGATGGAGCGGTGGCGGCCGGGTGCGTGGCACGCGGCAGCGCGCCGTATCATTCGCCCTGTTCGGCGCGCGCGTAGATGTCCCAGCTCGCCATGAACAGCGCGGCGACGAGCGGCCCGATCACGAAGCCGTTGATGCCGAACAGCGCCATCCCGCCGAGCGTCGAGATCAGCACGACCCAGTCGGGCATCTTCGTGTCCTTGCCGACGAGGATCGGGCGCAGCAGGTTGTCGACGAGGCCGATCACGCCGACGCAGAACGCGACGAGGATCACGCATTTCCAGATCTCGCCGATCGCCAGGAAGTAGAGCGCGGCCGGTATCCACACGAGGCTCGCGCCGATCGCGGGCAGCAGCGACAGGAACGCCATCAGCGCGCCCCACAGCACGACGCCCTGGATGTCGAGGATCCAGAAGATCAGCCCGCCGAGCGCACCCTGCACGAGCGCGACCGCGATATTGCCTTTCACGGTCGCGCGCACGACCGTCGTGAACTTCGCGAGCAGCAGATTCTTGTGCTCCTCGTCGAGCGGCAGCGCGCGGCGCACGCGGCGGCCGATCTCGCCGCCGTCGCGCAGCAGGAAGAACACCATGTACAGCATCACGCCGAAGCTGACGATGAACTGGAACGTGTTCTGGCCGATGCTGAACGCCTGGGCCGCGGCGAACTGGCTGATCTGCGCGGCGCCGTCGGTCAGCTTCTTCTGGATGCCGGGGATGTTGGTCAGCCCGTATTTCGCGAGCAGGCGCTGGATCGAGGTCGGCAGCGCGTGGATGATCTCCTGGAAGTACTGCGAATAGTTCGGCTGCGCGGTCTTGATTTCCTGGTACACGTACGCGATTTCCTGCACGAGCGTCGCGGTGACGAACACGAGCGGCAGGATCACGATCAGGACGATCAGCGTCATCGTCACGAGCGCGGCCAGGTTGCGCCGCTTGCCGAAGCGCGCTGCGAGCCAGCGCTGCACGGGCTGGAACAGGATCGCGAGAATGGCGCCCCAGAACACGGCTCCGGAGAACGGCGCGAGAATCCCGCACATGCCGACGGTGACCGCGAACAGCAGGAAATAGAAGAATTTTTGGTGATCGTGTCCGCTATCCATGGGTGGCTTTCGCGCAGATTGATGCTTGGTTTGATTGAATTCCGTTGCCCCGGGCGCGATCGGCTCGCGAACGTCACGGGTTCGCGGCGAAACGCGGTGCGGGACGGCTCGATGGGGAGTATGCCCGCAAAGGTGTCGCCATCATAGCCGCTGCGCGCGGCGCATGCGAAAACGCCGCGGCCGGGGCCGCGGCGCTGCCGGGAAGCGAATGCGGCGCAAGGCCGCGTGCCGTACCGTCAGATATTGAGCTTCGTGACCTTGGTGCCGTTCACCGACAGGTCGCCCATCAGGCCCGCGTTGGTCAGGACCAGCACCTCGACCGGCGCGGTGGCCGTGGTGGTGTCGACCGCGCCGTTCGCGCCGACCTTCACGACCGCGACCGATGCGTCGGCGCCGGCAGCCCAGCCGTCGGACTTGCGGAACGAGTCGAGCGCATCCTGCGTCATGAACAGGAACACGATCGCCTTCGACTGCGCGCCGGCCTGCAGGCCGACCGACAGCGACGACGTGTTGTAGTAGCCGACGGTGCTGCCGCCGACGCGCAGCGCGCCGTTGCCGGACTGGCCGCCGACGATGAAGCCGGCCTGCAGCACGTTCGGGAACACGAGTACGCCGCGCGATTTCGCGACGAGTTCACGCGAACCCGGCACCGTCGAATAGAGGCGCGACAGCGTTGCGTTCACGCTCGCGTCGATCGACTGGCGCTTCGACGCGCTGGCCGACGCGGTTTCGGGTTTGTCGGGCGTGGTCGTGCAGCCAGCGAGCGCGAGGCTGCCGAGCATCACGGCCGCGGCGGCTTTCATGGCGAGGGACTTCTGCATGGCGGTTCTCCTTCGTTGTCTGATTGAGGACGGACGGTGCAGGCAGTGGGGCGGCCGGCGGTGCGGGCAGCCCCGTTCAACGGCGGGCAAGGAGCAGACCCGCGACGAACGCGAGGCCCGCGACGACGCCGGCGGTCTGCCACGGGTTGTCGTGCACGGCCTGCGACACGCGTTCGGCCGAATCGCGCAGCCGGGCGGCCGCACTGCCCGACGCGTGGTCGAGCGCGCTGCGCGCTTCGTCGAGCCGGGATTGCACACGCTTGCGCAGCGCGGCGATATCGCCGTCGCCATCGTTTTTCAGCAGGTCTTCCAGTTCGTCGACCAGCCCGCGCAGGTCGTCGGTCACATCGGCATGCAGATCACGGGCGGCCGAGCGCGTCGTGCGTCCCACGCGGCGGCCGGTGCGACGGATGTCGGCCAGGCCGCGGTCCAGCTTGTGTTCGATCGAGTCGGTGAGCGCCATGGTGGTTATCCTCCTTCGATTCAAGGCTAATTTGAAGATAAGACGAATCCCAGCAACTAATGTGATTCACTTGACCCAATTGAGTTTCGAGACAAATTTTCAATTCGTCGGCAAGATTGCCGCGAAGCCCCGTCGCACGGGGCGGTGCGGCGGTTGAAAAAATTTCGCAATCAGGCGAATCGGACAGCGGTGCGAAGTGAATGTCCGGTAAATATGGCGTCGCCAGGGGCGTCAGGTAAATAGTGCCGTTGCAGGCCTTGTGTTGATGCAAATGCACTAATCGACGCCATATGGCGGAGCACGGTTTGTTCCCGAGCCGCGCGGCAAGCCGCCAGCGTCAAGCGCGACATCGACGACGACGGGGTCGTGGTCCGACGAGCGGTATGCGTCGGGTGCGTAATAAGACGACCGGTGCTCACGCGTTTTGTAATCGGGCACGGCTTGCAGCGCAACCGGTTCGTCGGCGTTGATGTGCCATATGTGCACGGTCTTCACGCGTGCGGCGAGTGCCGACGTGGCCAGCGCGTGGTCGAGGTAACCGGCTTCGCCGCGAAATACGTAGCTGTACGCAGCATCGCCGGCGAAGCGGGCAACCAGGTTCGCATAGCCGCGCGATTCGAGCGCGCGGATCGGATCTTCCTTCGCATAGCTGTTCAGGTCGCCGATCAGCAGCACGCCGTCGGCCTCGGCGCCCGTCGGCGATGTGGCGAGCCAGTCGGCGATGCGTGTGGCCGCCCGCGTGCGTGCCGCATTCCAGCAACCCTGGCCGTCCGCCTGGTCGAGGTCGGCGCCGGTCGCGTTCGGGCAGTTCTTCGACTTCAGGTGATTGACCGCGACCGTGAACGCGCGCGTGCCGCCGATGCGCCGGAATGTCTGCGCAAGCGGCGGGCGGTGCCTGCCGCCGAGCGCGACGGTCGCGGCGCGCCCGACCGGCTCGACCGTGCGACTGTCGTACAGCAGCGCGACCGCGATCGCGTCGCGGCCGAGCCGCGCGGTGCCGGGATCGACCGCGCGCCAGCCGTCGCCAAGTTGCGCAGCGAGCCGCCGCACGGCGCTCGCGTCGCCGTGGCCGTTGTTCTCGATTTCCATCAGCCCGATCACGTCGGCGCGCAGCGCACGCAACGCCGCGACGATCTTCGCTTCCTGCCGCGCGAAGACGGGGTGCGTTCTTGCGCCACGGTTGGTCGGCGCGTCGAATCCGCCGCCATGGCCGTCGCCGTTGAAATAGTTGAAAACGTTGAACGACGCAATACGCACGTCGGCACCGGGATGCCGGTCCGGCGCATCGGTACGCGGATTCGCGGCGGCGTCGAACACCGGCGCGGCGCCGGCTGTCGGTTGCAGCCGCCACGTGCCGTAGCGCAGTTCGAGCACGCCTTCGACGCCGCGCACCGTGTAGCCTGCGCGCAGCGTGTTGGCGGCGCTCAGCGCGGGAGGCGGATAGCGGACGGTCGCGGAATCGCGGCGGCTCGAGCCGTCGTCGAGCACGATGCGGTTGCGCGCGTTGGCCGCCGCGTGCGCGGCGGCTTCGGCCGGCGGCGCGACGTGGGTCGGGATGCGCAGCCGGCCGTTGCTGAGAACGACGCTGCCGTAGCGGGCGAGTTCGTGCGTATCGCTGACCGTCAGCGTTTGCGGCAGGCGCACCCGCATGCCTTCGTGCGCGGCCAGCACGGCCGGCGTGGCGACCGGCAGCGTGAGCGTCGCCGGCGTGACCGTCTGCCCGCGTGCGCAGACGGCGATGCCGCCCGACAGCACGAACTGCGTGCGGCCGTATTTGTCGTCGACCCGGCCCGTGAGATGCACGAGATCGCCGGCGTTCGCCCGCGCGTTCGGCGCGTACACGAACAGGCCTTCCGGAACGCCCGGCCGATGCCGCCGCTGCGCGTCGGCTTGCTGGACGAAGAAGCCGCCGAAGCCGTCGGCGCCGCCGAACGCCGCGGTGACGACCGCTTCGATCGAGGTCGTTTGCCCGGCCAGCGGCGACGGGCCGCCGGCGCTGCGGAGGTCGGCAATTGCCGTGGTCGCGCCGCCGCAGCCGGCGCTGACCGGCAGCGCGGCGGGGGCAGGCCGGACGGAGAGGGCGAGCGATAGCGCTACGGCAAGCGGTGGAAGCAGGCGTGACATGGGACGGTCCACGGGAAGAAAATCCGACAGTTCGGGAGCGCATCTTGACGGCAAAATGTCCGGAAGCGGCCGAATTGGCCGTCCGGCCAGCGCCGGATGGCCAACGATGCAGGCAGGCCCTGCCGCGGCTGTTACGCTTTCGCATCGGGGCGTCGCACGCCGATCGCTGCAGCGCCCCGTCCCTACAGGAGAAGCCCATGTCTTACATGCTGTTGATTGTCGAACCGACCGACCAGCGCGCCGAACGCACGCTCGACGAAGGCCAGGCGCTTTACGCGCGGATGGTCGATTTCGCCGAGACGCTGAAGGCGCGCGGCGTGCTGCGCGGAGTCGAGTCGCTCGAGCGTTCCGAGCGCGGCACGCGCGTGCAGGTGCGCGACGGCGAGACGCGCCTGCTCGACGGCCCGTTCGCGGAGGCGAAGGAGATGGTCGGCGGCTTCTTCCTCGTCGACGTCGACACGCGCGAGGAAGCGATCGAGATCGCGCGCCAGTGCCCGGCCGCGCAATGGTGCACGGTCGAGGTACGCGCGGTCGGCCCGTGCTTCCTGTGAAGGCCGTGACTCGGTATTTACCCTGATTTGTCGCGGCGCGTGTCGATCCGGCCGCGTTCCGCCCGTCGTCCGGATAAGGCGCCGATGAACGGGCGCCTCCTTCCACCGACGACAAGGAGTGAACGATGCGATTCATGATCATGATCCGGGCGAACGCCGTCAGCGAATCCGACGCGTTACCGGACAACCGGCTGGTCGAGGCCATGACCGTGTATCACGAGGAACTGGCCAATGCAGGCGTACTGCTCGATGCGAACGGCCTGCGGCCGAGCGCGCGCGGCTGGCGCGTGCGCTACACGGGCGGCAAGGGCACGGTGGTCGACGGCCCGTTCGCCGAAACGAAGGAATTGATCGCCGGCTATACGCTGATCCAGGTGCGTTCGCGCGACGAGGCGCTCGAATGGACGCGCCGGTTCCCCGCGCCGTTCGGCGCGGAGATGGATTGCGAGATCGAGGTGCGGCCGCTGTTCGAGCTCGACGATCTCACGCCGAGCGACGCGGTCGAGCGGTTCCGCGAACTCCACGTCGGCCGCGGCAACGCCGCCTGAATCCCGGCCTGAATCCAACCTCACCCGGAGCATCCGTCATGCACAAAATGGTTTTCGTCAACCTGCCCGTGGCCGACCTGCCGCGCTCGAAGACGTTCTACCAGGCACTCGGCTTCGAGGTCGTGCCGGCCTATACGAACGATCAGGCCGCCTGCCTCCGCATCAGCGACACGATCTTCGCGATGCTGCTCGTGCGGCCGTTTTTCCAGACCTTTACCGACAAGACGATCGTCGATCCGGCGACGCACGTGCAGGTGCTGTCGTGCCTGTCGTGCGAAAACCGGGCCGAAGTCGACGAGGTCGTCGCGAAGGCGCGTGCGGCCGGCGGCTCCGCGCCGCGTCCGCCGCTGGAGTATCCGGGCATGTACGGCCATGGGTTCACCGATCCGGACGGCCACGCGTGGGAGCTGATGTACGTGGAGCAGGACGCGTCCGCGCAGGGGCCGTCGGCGTGACGCACGAGGCGACCCACCGTGCGATCGAGGCGGTCTGGCGGATCGAGGCGCCGAAGATCATCGCGCGCGCCGCGCGCGTGGTGCGCGACGTCGGCGTGGCCGAGGAGCTGGCGCAGGACACGCTCGTTGCGGCGCTCGAGCACTGGCCCGTCGACGGCGTGCCCGACAACCCGGCCGCCTGGCTGATGACGGCCGTGAAGCGTCGCGCGCTCGACCGCGTCCGGCAGGAGTCGCTCCATGCGGCGAAGCGCGACCAGCTCGGGCACGAGATGGATGCGCTCGAAGCGCATGTCGTCCCCGACATCGCCGATGCGCTCGCCGACGCGAGCGACGACGATATCGGCGACGACCTGCTGCGGCTGATCTTCACGTCGTGCCACCCGGTGCTGTCGACCGACGCACGTGTCGCGCTGACGCTGCGGCTGCTCGGCGGCCTGACGACGGGCGAGATCGCACGCGCGTTCCTGACGCCCGAGCCGACGATCGCGCAGCGGATCGTGCGCGCGAAGCGCACGCTCGCGGCGGCGCACGTGCCGTTCGAGGTGCCGGCCGCCGATGCGCGGCCCGCGCGGCTCGCGTCGGTGCTCGAAGTGATCTACCTGGTGTTCAACGAAGGCCATGCGGCGACCGCGGGCGACGACTGGACGCGCCCGGCGCTGTGCGACGAGGCGCTGCGGCTCGGCCGCGTGCTGGCCGGGCTCGCGCCGGACGAGAGCGAAGTGCTCGGGCTCGTCGCGTTGATGGAGTTGCAGGCGTCGCGCATGCATGCGCGCACCGATGCGCAGGGCCGGCCCGTGCTGCTGCTCGACCAGGATCGCAGCCGCTGGGATCAACTGCTGATCCGGCGCGGCCTCGCGGCGCTCGAACGGGCGACGAAGCTCGGCGGCGTGCGCGGACCGTATGCGCTGCAGGCCGCGCTGGCCGCCTGCCATGCGCGTGCGCGGCACGCGTCGGAAACGGACTGGGCGCAGATCGTCGCGCTGTACGACGCGCTCGTCGAAGTCGCACCGTCGCCCGTCGTCGAACTGAACCGCGCCGTGGCCGTAGGGATGGCGTTCGGGCCGGCCGCGGCGCTCGAGCTCGTCGACGTGCTGCGCGACGATCCCGCGCTCGCGCGCTATCACTGGCTGCCGAGCGTGCGCGGCGACCTGCTGGCGAAGCTCGGCCGGGCCGACGAGGCGAAACTCGAGTTCCGCCGCGCGGCGGAACTGACGCGCAACGAGCGCGAACGCGAATTGCTGCTCAAGCGCGCGATCGACGCGTGACCGATGCGTGACCGATCGGCGCGTGACGCATGAAGCGTGCGTCGTAAGCGCGGCGTACGCCGCACCGATCCCGCCCTCCCGACGATCCCCCGATGCGCGTCCGGCTATCGCCCGGATTGAAAAAGCCTATTGGGGGATGCGAACGCCAGCGCCTAGATTAAAAGGCACGACGCGTGCGCCTCAGGCAAACGCATCGTTCCCCACATATCTGATCGGCCCGGCTTCGCATGCGGCCGCGCCGACTCGAACGGAGGCGCAAATGGCTCATCTCAAGGGCAGCAAAACCGAAGAGAACCTGAAAGCCGCATTCGCGGGCGAATCGCAAGCGAATCGACGCTATCTGTATTTCGCTTCGAAGGCTGACGTCGAAGGCCAGAACGACCTCGCCGCGCTGTTCCGTTCGACCGCCGAAGGCGAAACCGGCCATGCGCACGGCCATCTCGAATACCTGGAAGCCGTCGGCGATCCGGCAACGGGCTTGCCGTTCGGTTCGTCGCGGTTGAATCTCGAATCGGCGATCGCCGGCGAAACGCACGAATACACCGACATGTATCCGGGCATGGCGAAGACGGCGCGCGACGAAGGCTTCGACGAAATCGCGAACTGGTTCGAGACGCTCGCGAAGGCCGAACGCAGCCACGCGAACCGCTATACGAAGGCGCTGGACAGCCTCGTCGACTGAGACGACCGCCGCCGCAGGCCGCACGGTACGACCATGTGACCCGCAAGCGGCCGGCCCGTTCATCGCTGCCCGCAGCGCGCGGGCGGCGCGCTCGCGCGCATGCGCGCCACGCTGGAGCGCCCCATGCCCCACAAGGAAGGCAGTCTCGAAGCCCCGACCCGGCATCCGCTCGACTGGCAGTCCGATGCGTTCTACGACCAGGCCGAGATCGATGCGGAAATGACGCGCGTGTTCGACATCTGCGCCGGGTGCCGGCGCTGCGTGTCGCTGTGCGGCGCGTTTCCCACGCTGTTCGATCTGGTCGACGACACGCCGCTGGGCGGCATCGACGAAGTGCCGAAGGCGGCATTCGGCAAGGTCGTCGACCAGTGTTATCTGTGCGATCTCTGCTACATGACGAAATGCCCGTACGTGCCGCCGCACGCATGGAACGTCGACTTTCCGCACCTGATGCTGCGCGGCAAGGCGGCGCGCTACAAGCGCGGCGAAGCGACGCTGCGCGACAAGATGCTGTCGAACACCGATGCGCTCGGCCATTTCGCGGGCATTCCGATCGTCACGCAGGCGGTGAATGCGGTGAACCGCACGCCGCCCGCACGCCGTGCGCTCGAAGCGACGCTCGGCGTCGATCGCAACGCGTGGCTGCCGGAGTTCGCGCCGCGCAAGTTCAGGCGCGCCGCGAAGCGCTCGGACAACCCGCCCGCGCGCGACGGCGAACGTACGCCCGGCAAGGTCGCGATCTACGCGACGTGCTACGTGAATTTCAACGAGCCCGGCATCGGCCACGACCTGCTCGCGATCCTCGCGCACAACGACATTCCGTACGAGCTCGTCACGCGCGAGGCGTGCTGCGGAATGCCGCTGCTGGAGCAGGGCAACCTCGCGGGTGTCGCCGCGAAGAAGGACGTGAACCTGCCCGTGCTCGAACGCTATGCGCGCGAAGGCTATGCGCTGATCGGCGCGATCCCGAGCTGCGTGCTGATGTACAAGAGCGAGCTGCCGCTGATGTTCCCCGGCGACGAAGCGGTGCGCGCGGTGGCCGACGCGTTCTGGGATCCGTTCGAGTACGTGATCGCGCGGCATCGCGACGGGCTGCTGAAGACCGATTTCAAGACCGGCCTCGGCACCGTGTCGTATCACGTGCCGTGCCATGCGCGCGTGCAGAACATCGGCCGCAAGACGGCCGACACGCTGTCGCTCGTGCCCGATACGCGCGTGAATGTCGTCGAGCGCTGCTCGGGCCATGCGGGCACGTTCGGCGTGAAGAAGGAGTTCCATGCGGACGCGATGCGGATCGGCGCGCCCGTGTTCAAGGCGATGGCCGAGCCGCAGCCGGATTTCGTGTCGTCGGACTGCGCGCTGGCCGGCCATCACATCGTGCAGGGCATCGACGAGAAGGGGCTGCCGTCCGCGCCGCTCGCGCATCCGCTCACGCTGCTGCGCCGCGCATACGGCATCTGAGCCGATGCCGGCCGACCCACGAGGACAATCCATGACGCTGACCCGCGACTCCCTGCTGACGCTCGAAGCGTACGCGAAGATCCGCAGGACCGAACACGCGCGGCTCGTCGCGTACAAGCGCCGCCGCGCGGTCGCGCTCGGCAACCATCTGCGCTTCTTGTTCGAGGACGAGACGACGATCCGCTATCAGATCCAGGAGATGCTGCACATCGAGAAGATCTTCGACGAGGCGGGCATCGAAGGCGAACTCGACGCGTATCTGCCGCTCGTGCCCGACGGCACCAACCTGAAGGCGACGATGCAGATCGAATACGAGCACGAGATCGAGCGGCGCGCGGCGCTCGCGCGGCTGATCGGTATCGAGGATCGCGTGTACCTGCAGGTCGACGGGCAGGCGCGCGTCTACGCGATCGCCGACGAGGATCTCGAGCGCGACAACGACGAGAAGACGTCGGCCGTGCATTTCGTGCGCTTCGAGCTCGAAGCGCCGATGCGCGCGGCGCTCAAGGGCGGGGCGGCGCTGTCGATCGGCTGCGATCACCCGGCCTACACGATGCCGCCGCAGCGCGTGGATCCTGACGTGGCCGCGTCGCTGGCCGGCGACCTGTGTTGAGACGACCGCCGCGCGTCCTGCGCGGCGTATTCCGCTTTTCCGTTCCGACCCGAAACAGGATTTCCGCGTGCGACACGGCGCGGCCGTTCGCTCGTCGCCGCGAAGATGTAACAGGCACCCCGCGCTTGCATGCGGAGAAACAATGTGCATTCCGCGTCACCGTGCTTTCATCACTCGCAGGGAAACAATAAAGAGATTGTGCACGGAGATAATTCAGTTGTACGGAAATTGAATGATTTACCGATTCGTGAATATCTTGTTACTGAATTTTCCCTGATTTACCGATTTTATGAGGCAATTCCGGGGATTGTTGCGGGCAGGGGTCGGAACAGCCCGGAAAGGCCCATTGGCGGTCATTCTTCATACCTTGTAGAGCCCCGCCAGGCGGGCCTTTGCAGCGCCGGGCATAAAGATCTCGCAAAAAAATTCATGCGTAAATGGATTGCGCATCCATGGCAGGTTGTTTCAGTGCGTAACATTAAGTCATTGTCATATTGAGATAAACCCTGAGGATGGTATGCTTCGTGCACAAAAATTCCCACATTGGAGTGAGACCGTGATGTTTGCGCCATTGCCGGGAATCCCGGCACCGTGAAAGTGCGGTGTCGGGCCGGCATGCACAACACCGGATAACCATAATGTGCAACCTGGCCGCCCCGCGACGCGATAAGTCGCGACGGCGCCGCCAATCGCAGCCCGGCCTGGCTGCGTGGAGAGATCTACTATGTTCTTCGATGAGCTTAACGATGAAGAGTGGTGTCGTCTTTCAACGCTGATCGCCGATGAACCCATCCGGCTGAATCGTCGTGGGCGTCCACGAGCCGAACCGCGCGTCGTTGCCAACGCGGTGCTCTGGATCCTGACGACCGGTGAAGCCTGGTCCAAGCTGCCCGGTCGCTATCCGTCCGGGCCGACGTGCCGTCGTCGCTACGAGGAGTGGCTCGCGAGCGGCACGCTGTTGCAGATGATCGACGTGCTGACCCAGTTCAGCGGGCGCACGTTCGCGTATATTCCGCCGCCGCCGGTGCCGGTTATCCCTGCGCGTCGCGCGGAGCCCGTGCCCGACAACGATCGCTTGCGCGGCGTGTTCTGGCAAAACCCCGAGTCGTGGCAATTGCCGGTCGCGCAGGCAAACGTTTGGGAGGGCGAGGGCGCGTCGCTGAGCGCGATGCCGAACGACGCAGTGGCTGATCCGGCCGGCGCGTCGTTCGTGGTGCCCGGTACGCAGGCGGCGGAGCTGCGCCATGCGCGTGCGTCGTCGGCGAGCTTCGCCGCGGCCGAACCGCAAGTCGACGAGTATCGCGGTTATACGATCTGCGGCATTGCGCAGCCCGTGCAGAACCTGATGTATCGCGCGTGGGCCGAGATCTCGCAGGACGACCGGCGCGTCGAGCGCTCGGGCCTCATCGGTCCGCGTTTCACCGATGCCGAGGAAGCCGAGCAGTTCGCGCTCGACTGGGCGCGCCAGTGGATCGATCGCCACGGTGCGAGCGACGAGCCGGCGCGTGCGCCGCAAAGCGAGGTGCTGGCCGGGTTGTCCGCGCTGGCGCGTGCGGAGTCGGACATCAAGCGCTTCATCGCCGAGCGTCACGCGGGTGCGTTGTCGGAAAGCCGCAACGATCCCGTGCAGTCGGAGCGCCGCGAATACGCGTACCGCGTAGGTTGAGCGTCGTTCCAGCGCAACGCGCGGGCCGTCGTGTGCCACGACGCCCGCGCGGAAGCTTCGTCTTTCCATGCTTGCCACACCGGGGGCGCCGCTGTCGCAGCGGCGCCCCCGGCGCTTGACGCGTCACTGCCGGCCGTAGGTATCGTCGAAGCGGACGATGTCGTCCTCGCCGAGATACGCGCCCGACTGCACTTCGATCAGTTCGAGCGGCATCATGCCCGGGTTTTCAAGGCGGTGCGATACGCCGAGCGGGATGTACGTCGATTCGTTTTCGGACAGCAGGAACGTTTCGTCGCCGCGCGTGATGCGCGCGGTGCCGCGCACGACGATCCAGTGTTCGGCGCGGTGGTGGTGCATCTGTAGCGACAGTCGCGCACCCGGTTTCACGACGATGCGTTTCACCTGGAAGCGCTCGCCCATGTCGATCGAGTCGTAGTGGCCCCACGGCCGATGCACCTTGCGGTGATCGGTGGCTTCCGCGCCTTGTTGCGCCTTGATGCGGCCGACGATCTTCTTCACGTCCTGCACGCGCGACTTGTCCGCGACGAGCACGGCGTCGGGCGTTTCGACGACGACGAGGTTCTGCGTGCCGACGCAGGCGACGAGCCGGCTTTCCGAATGCGCGAAGGTCGATTCGGCGCCTTCGAACAGCACATGGCCGCGGCCGACGTTGCTGGCCTCGTCCTTCTGCGAGATCTGCCAGATCGCGTCCCACGAGCCGACGTCCGACCAGCCCGCGTCGAGCGGCACGACGACGCTCTCGCACAGTTGCGGCAGGCTCGCGAGCGGCTCCATCACCGCGTAGTCGATCGAGTTCGACGGCGACGCGGCGAACGCATCGCGATCGACGCGGAAGAAGTCGCCATCGGCCTTGCCCTGCGCGATGGCCTGTTCGCAGGCCGCGTAGATCGCCGGTTCGAGCTGGCGGATCGCCTTCAGCCACACCGACGCGCGGACGATGAAGATGCCGCTGTTCCACCAGTACTCGCCGGATGCGACGTACTGCTGAGCGAGTTCGAGGTGCGGCTTCTCGACGAAACGGTCGAGGCGGCGCACGTCGAGGTTGCCCGTCGCGGCATCGCCGAGCGGCGTGCCGACGCGGATGTAGCCGTAGCCGGTTTCCGCGTGCGTGGGCACGATGCCCATCGTCGCGATTTTGCCTTGCGCCGCGCAGTGCACGCCGGCCGCGACGGCCGCGTGGAAGCGCGGCAGGTCGGCGACTGCATGGTCGGCCGGCATCACGGTCATCACCGCATCGTTGCCGTCGGCGACGAGCCGCAGCGCGGCGAGCGTCAGCGCGGGCGCGGTGTCGCGGCCGAGCGGCTCGAGCATGATCGTCGCGGGTTTGGCCGTCAGGCGCAGTTGTTCGGCGGTCGTGAAGCGGTGATCCTCGCCGCACACGATCAGCACGTCGTCGTTCAGCGGGTGGTCGGCCGTCAGGCCGTCGAGGCGCAGCGCGGTCGACTGCAGCAGCGAATGCTCGCCGAGCAAGCCGATGAGCTGTTTCGGAAAGCGTTCGCGCGACATCGGCCACAGGCGTGTGCCGGACCCGCCGGCAAGAATCACCGGCTGCACGACGAGGCGCGTGCCGGTGGCGGGGGCGGCGGAAGAAGATTGGCGCGTTTCGGCTGCCACGGCCGGAGCATTCATGATGACACTCTCCACGGTTGAAGTCAGTGCCTGTCGTTGTAGCATGAAGTAAATCGACAATAAAACCGGGTCCATTGGCTGATATTCGCCGGGCATTCATCTGGAAAAATTTTCCGCGATCGCATCGGATGCAAATAAAAAAATAAAAAATAATTCCGGGCATTGTTGGCCATCCCGTGCCCGCAAAGGGCTCGCGGCGAACGTAAAGTTTCCGAAACTTCCCGATTCCCGATCGATTCGGGAAAACGTGCCGAATTAAATCAAAAAGTTCGCGGCAAGAATTTCCGATTATTTTTCGAAATACTTGTGCGCTTGAGGGGCGATTTTCTTGTCGCTTCAATAGCGTCATGCAACGTTTGAATCGAATGTGCGGCACGGGCTGCACGAGGAGCTGTTCGGCAAACGCCTGTTCAAAGAGGAAGCAGACATGTTGAGCGTGCTGGCGAGAGTCATCGATATCGCGATGGTCGTGGCAGGGGCGCTGATCGCCGCTGCGCTGCACGACGGCAGCATCTGGCTCAACGACCTGCAGCGCACGACGGTGCTGTTCGACTGCCTGCTGGTCGTGGTGTTCTTTCCGGCCATCGGCATCTACCAGTCGTGGCGCGGCAAGCGTCTCGTCGGGCTGATGGGGCGCGTCGCGTTCGCGTGGCTCGTGGTCGAGCTCGCGGGCATCCTGATGAGCTTCAGTTTTCACCAGTCGGGCGACCTGTCGCGACTGTGGCTCGGTTACTGGGCGCTCGTGACGATGACGCTGCTCGCCGGCTCGAAGGCCTGCGTGCACGTCGTGCTGCGGCAACTGCGCCGCGGCGGCTACAACCTGAAGGCGGTCGCGATCGTCGGCGGTACGCCGGCGGCGCGGCGGCTGATCGCGCAGATGCGGGCGCGGCCGGAAGCGGGCTTCAACCCGGTATGCGTGTACGACGAAAGCGAAGCGCCGGGCGATGTCGCACTCGATGACGTGCGCATCGAGCGGCAGTTCGAATCGCTGGTGTGGCTCGTGCGCAGTCGCGCGATTCGCGAGCTGTGGCTCACGCTGCCGATCTCGGAGGAACCGAGGATTCACCAGATCGTGACGGTGTTCCGCCACGATTTCGTGAACATCCGTTTCATTCCGGACGTGCGCACACTGTCGTTCTTCAACCAGGAAGTGGTCGAGGTGCTCGGCGTGCCGGCGATCAACCTCGCGGCGTCGCCGATCACCGACGTGCGGATCCTGCCGAAGTTCGTGTTCGACCGGCTGTTCGCGCTGGCGGCGCTCACGGCGCTCGCGCCGGTGATGCTGCTGATTGCGAGCCTGATCAAGCTGACGTCGCGCGGGCCGGTGTTTTTTCGCCAGAAACGCAAGGGCATCGACGGGCACGAGTTCGAGATCTACAAGTTCCGCTCGATGAAGGTGCACCAGGAAGCGGCGGGCATGGTGACGCAGGCGACCAAGAACGACACGCGCGTGACGCCGGTCGGCCGGTTCCTGCGCCGCACGAGCCTCGACGAACTGCCGCAGTTCATCAACGTGCTGAAGGGCGAGATGTCGGTCGTCGGCCCGCGCCCGCATGCGCTCGCGCACGACGACATCTACAAGGATCTGGTCAAGGGCTACATGTTCCGCTACCGGATCAAGCCCGGCATCACCGGGTGGGCGCAGATCAACGGCTTTCGCGGCGAGACCGACCAGATCGAGAAGATGATGGGACGCGTGAAGCTCGATCTGTACTACATGCAGAACTGGTCGTTCTGGCTCGACATCAAGATCGTCGCGCTGACGCTGTGGAAAGGCTTCACCGGCAGCAACGCTTACTGAGCGCCCCGGGATCTGTCGCTTCGCGCCAGGCCGCCCGAGGGGAGCATCCCCAAAGGGGGCTTCCTGCGGGGCCGAAAACTCGGGACGGCTCGATGTTTTCTCGAGATGCACTCCCGCGCAGGCATTCCGGTTTTACGAATTTCGAATCATTGGTCAAGAGGTCCGACACATCATGAATCTGACTATCATCGGCAGCGGTTACGTAGGTCTTGTCACCGGCGCCTGTCTCGCCGACATCGGGCACGACGTGTTCTGTCTCGACGTCGACCAGGCGAAGATCGACATCCTGAACAACGGCGGCGTGCCGATCCACGAGCCGGGCCTCAAGGAAGTCATCGCGCGCAACCGCTCGGCCGGCCGCCTGCGCTTCTCGACCGACGTCGAGGCCGCGGTCGCGCACGGCGACGTGCAGTTCATCGCGGTCGGCACGCCGCCCGACGAGGACGGCTCGGCCGACCTGCAATACGTGCTCGCGGCGGCGCGCAACATCGGCCGCTACATGACGGGCTTCAAGGTGATCGTCGACAAGTCGACGGTACCGGTCGGCACGGCCGAGCGCGTGCGCGCGGCGGTCGCCGAGGAACTCGCGAAGCGCGGCGGCGACCAGATGTTCTCGGTCGTGTCGAATCCGGAATTCCTGAAGGAAGGCGCGGCGGTCGACGATTTCACGCGGCCGGACCGCATCGTGATCGGCTGCGACGACGACGTGCCGGGCGAGCGCGCCCGCGAGCTGATGAAGAAGCTGTACGCGCCGTTCAACCGCAACCACGAACGCACGCTGTATATGGACGTGCGCTCGGCCGAGTTCACGAAATACGCGGCGAACGCGATGCTCGCGACGCGCATCTCGTTCATGAACGAGCTGGCGAACCTCGCCGACCGTTTCGGCGCGGACATCGAGGCCGTGCGCCGCGGGATCGGCTCCGATCCGCGCATCGGCTATCACTTCCTGTACGCCGGCTGCGGCTACGGCGGCTCGTGCTTCCCGAAGGACGTCGAGGCGCTGATCCGCACGGCCGACGAGCACGGGCAATCGCTGCAGATCCTGAAGGCCGTGTTGTCGGTCAACGCGACGCAAAAGCGCGTGCTCGCCGACAAGATCGTCGCGCGCTTCGGCGAGGACCTGACGGGCCGCACGTTCGCGATCTGGGGCCTCGCATTCAAGCCGAACACCGACGACATGCGCGAGGCGCCGAGCCGCGAGCTGATCGCCGAGCTGCTGTCGCGCGGCGCGCGCATCGCCGCATACGACCCGGTCGCGCAGCAGGAAGCGCGCCGCGTGATCGCGCTCGATCTCGCCGATCACCCGAGCTGGCTCGAGCGCCTGAGCTTCGTCGACGACGAAGCGCAGGCCGCGCGTGACGCCGATGCGCTCGTGATCGTCACCGAATGGAAGGCGTTCAAGAGCCCCGACTTCGTCGCGCTCGGCCGCCTGTGGAAGACGCCGGTGATCTTCGACGGCCGCAACCTGTACGAGCCGGAGACGATGAGCGAGCAGGGCATCGAATACCACCCGATCGGCCGGCCGGGCTCGCGCCAGGCTGTTGCCGCCCGCGTGCCGGGCGCCGCGCGCGAGCGCGCGTAACCCGCTTCACGTCACCCGTTACGAGACGCCATGTTCCGGAACATCCTGATCGTCTGTCACGCGAACGTCTGCCGCAGCCCGGCGGCGGAAATGCTGTTCAAGTCGCACGCCGCGTCGCGCGGCGGCCCGCGCGCGACGTTCCACTCGGCCGGCGTGCATGCGAACGACGGCGACGGCATCGATCCGGTGATGCGGCGCTTGCTTGCCGAGCGCGGCGTCGATGCGACGACCCACCGCTCGCGGCGGCTGTCGCGCCGGATCGTGCGCGACGCCGACCTGATTCTCGTCAGCGAGCGCGGACAGATCGCGGCCGTCGAATCGGTCGATCCGTTCGCGCGCGGCAAGGTTCACCTGCTCGGCAAGTGGGAAGGGGCCGAGATTGCCGATCCGCACGGCGGCCCCGAGGCCGAATACCGCGAGAGCTACTCGCAGATCGAACGTCTGGTTCAAGGATGGCTACAGAAACTATGCTGAAACGCCCGATGCGCCCGATGCGCCCGATGCGCCCGGTGGCGCTTGCCGTCGCGCTGACGACTTTCCTGTCAGCCTGTGCAACCGCGCCCGGCAACTACCTCGACTCGTCGAACCTGAAGGACGACGGCCGCCAGCAAGCGGCCGAGACCTATCCGGTTCATTACATCGACGCCAAAGTGGTGATGGACCAGTTGCAGAAGAAGCAGGTCGATCACCCGCTGCCGCCTGCGCGTTATACCGATCCGTCGCAGTACGTGTACCGCGTCGGCCCGCAGGACATCCTCGGCGTCACGGTCTGGGACCACCCGGAGCTGACGACGCCGCAGGGCCAGTCGTTCTCGAGCGGCGGCAACACGACGCAGACGATCGCGGGCGCGCTGCAGCAGCCCTATTCGTCGTCGCTGCCGGGCCAGGCCGATCCTTACGGCCAGACGGTGGCCGCCGACGGCACGATCTTCTTCCCGTTCGTCGGCCGCATCCACGTGGCGGGCAAGACGATCGCGCAGACCCGCGACGAGCTGGCCACGCGCCTCGCGCGCTACGTGAAGAACCCGCAGCTCGACGTGCGCGTGCTGTCGTACCGCAGCCAGAAGGTGCAGGTGACGGGCGAGGTGAAGACGCCGGGCCCGCTCGCCATGAGCGACGTGCCGCTGACGCTGGTCGACGCGATCTCGCGCTCGGGCGGCTCGACCAACGAGGCCGACCTGCAGCGCGTGCGCCTGACGCGCGACGGCAAGCTCTACACGCTCGACGCGAACGGCGTGCTCGATCGCGGCGACGTGAAGCAGAACGTGATGCTGCAGCAGGGCGACATCGTCAACGTGCCGGACCGCAGCGACAGCCGCGTGTTCATCATGGGCGAGGTCAAGACGCCGGTCACGGTGCCGATGCTCAAGGGCAGGCTGACCATCGCCGACGCGCTGACGGCCGGCGGCGGCATCCTCGACACCGATGCGAACCCGCGCAAGATCTACGTGATGCGCGGGATGCGCGACAACCCGACGAAGCCTGAAGTGTTCCGCCTCGACATGACGCAACCCGATGCGCTGATGCTGTCGAGCCGCTTCCCGCTTCAGCCGCTCGATGTGGTCTACGTCAGCACGGCCAGCTCGGTGCAGTTCAACCGTGTGCTGCAGCAAGTGCTGCCGACGATCCAGACGATCTTCTTCATGCGGCAAATCACACGCTGATAGCCCGCCGGGGCGGCGCCTCCGCCCCGGCACCACTCAAGCGGGAACGAATGGTGAACACGCAAGCGAAACACTCCTACGCGGATCTGTCCGTGAAAACCGAGGAAGAGGACGTCGTCCTCGGCCAGTTGCTCCAGGTGATCATGGACGACATCTGGCTGCTGCTCGGCATCGCGGTGACGGTCATCGCGCTCGCCGGCCTCTACTGCTACATCGCGAAGCCGGTCTACCAGGCCGACGTGCACGTGCGGGTCGAGGGCAACGACAACACGTCGCAGGCGCTCACGCAGACGCAAACGGGCGCGTCGATCAACAGCGGCCCCCAGCAGGCGCCGACCGACGCGGAAATCGAGATCATCAAGAGCCGCGGCGTCGTGGCGCCCGTCGTCGAGCAGTTCAAGCTGAACTTCTCGGTCGTGCCGAAGACGCTGCCCGTGATAGGCAGCCTCGCCGCGCGCGTCGCGACGCCGGGCGAGCCGGCACGGCCGTGGCTCGGCCTGAAGTCGTACGCATGGGGCGGTGAAATCGCCGACATCGATTCGATCAGCGTCGTGCCCGCGCTCGAAGGCAAGAAGCTGACGCTGACGGCCGGCCCGAACGACACCTATTCGCTCGTCGACCAGAACGGCACCCGGCTGCTGGCGGGCCAGGTCGGCGAATCGGCGCAGGGCGGCGGCGTGACGCTGCTCGTGAAGAAGCTCGTCGCGCGCCCCGGCACGCAGTTCACGGTGACCCGCTACAACGATCTCGACGCGATCAGCGGCTTCCAGACCGGGATTCAGGTGAGCGAGCAGGGCAAGCAGACGGGCGTCGTGCAGATCTCGCTCGAAGGCAAGGACCCGGACCAGACCGCCGCGATCGCGAACGCGCTCGCGCAGTCGTACCTGAACCAGCACGTCGTTGCGAAGCAGGCCGAAGCGACCAAGATGCTCGACTTCCTGAAGGGCGAGGAACCGCGCCTGAAGGCCGACCTCGAACACGCGGAAGCCGCGCTGACTCAATACCAGCGCACGTCGGGCTCGATCAACGCGAGCGACGAGGCGAAGGTCTACCTCGAGGGCAGCGTGCAGTACGAGCAGCAGATCGCCGCGCAGCGCCTGCAGCTTGCATCGCTCGCGCAGCGCTTCACCGATTCGCACCCGATGGTGATCGCCGCGAAGCAGCAGCTCGCCGAGCTGGAGGGCGAGAAGGACAAGTACGCGAACCGCTTCCGCAGCCTGCCGGCGACCGAAGTGAAGGCCGTGCAGCTCCAGCGCGACGCGAAGGTCGCCGAGGACATCTACGTGCTGCTGCTGAACCGCGTGCAGGAGCTGTCGGTGCAGAAGGCCGGCACGGGCGGCAACATCCACCTCGTCGATTCGGCGCTGCGCCCGGGCGACCCGGTCAAGCCGAAGAAGGTGCTGATCCTGTCGGCCGCCGTGTTCCTGGGGCTGATCCTCGGCACGGGCGTCGTGTTCCTGCGCCGCAACATGTTCCAGGGCATCGAGGATCCCGATCGCATCGAGCGCGCATTCAACCTGCCGCTGTACGGGCTGGTGCCGCAAAGCGCCGAGCAGGTGAAGCTCGACGCCGCGGCCGAGAAGGGCGGCGGCCGCGCGCGGCCGATCCTCGCGAGCCTGCGTCCGAAGGATCTCAGCGTCGAGAGCCTGCGCAGCCTGCGCACCGCGATGCAGTTCGCGATGATGGATGCGAAGAACCGCGTGATCGTGCTGACGGGCCCGACGCCCGGCATCGGCAAGAGTTTCCTGGCGGTCAACCTCGCGGTGCTGCTCGCGCATTCGGGCAAGCGCGTACTGCTGATCGACGCCGACATGCGTCGCGGCCTGCTCGACCGCTACTTCGGCCTCACCGTGCAGCCGGGCCTGTCCGAACTGTTGAGCGACCAGTCGCCGCTCGAGGATGCCGTGCGCGAGACGCCGGTGCAGGGCCTGTCGTTCATCGCGGCCGGCACGCGTCCGCCGAACCCGTCGGAACTGCTGATGTCGACGCGCCTGCCGCAATACCTCGAAGGGCTCAGCAAGCGCTACGACGTCGTGCTGATCGATTCGCCGCCGGTGCTGGCGGTGACCGACGCGACCATCATCGGCCGCATGGCCGGCTCGACGTTCCTCGTGCTGCGCTCGGGCATGCACACCGAAGGCGAGATCGCCGACGCGATCAAGCGCCTGCGCACCGCGGGCGTCGATCTGGAAGGCGGGATCTTCAACGGCGTGCCGCCGAAGGCGCGCGGCTACGGCCGCGGTTATGCGGCCGTGCACGAATACCTGAGCGCCTGAGTGCAGTGCGCGAAACCGGGCCGGCGCGCAGCGCGCCGGCCCGGCCGACTGGAGAACCATCGATGAAAATTTCCGTGCTCGTTCCGACCTACCGGCGCCCGGCCGACCTCGCGCGCTGCCTGCTGGCGCTGCAGCGGCAGCAGCGGCTGCCCGACGAGGTGATCGTCGTCGCGCGCCCGGAGGACGACGCCACGCACGAGCGGCTCGCCGATCCGGCGGTCGGCGGCGCGCTGCCGCTGCGCATCGTGCCGGTCGACGTGCCGGGGCAGGTCGCCGCGCTGAACAAGGGGCTCGACTCGGCGAACGGCGACATCGTCGCGATCACCGACGACGATGCGGCGCCGCACCCCGACTGGCTGGCACGCGTCGAATCGGCATTCCAGGCCGATCCGCGCGTGGGCGCGGTCGGCGGGCGCGACTGGGTGCACGAGAAAGGCCGCGTGCTCGACGAATCGCGCGAACTGGTTGGCCAGCTCACGTTGTCCGGCAAGATCGTCGGCAATCATCACCTCGGCGTCGGCGGCCTGCGCGAAGTCGACATGCTGAAAGGCGCGAACATGAGCTACCGCCGCACCGCGATCGAACGGCTGCGTTTCGACACGCGGCTGCGCGGCGCGGGTGCGCAGGTGCACAACGACATGGCGTTCAGCATGCGCGTGCAGCGCGACGGCTGGAAGCTCGTCTACGACCCGGCGATCGCGGTCGATCATTTCCCGGCCGAGCGCTTCGACGACGACCGGCGCGATGCCGCTTCGCTGAATGCGATCAGCAACGGCGCGTACAACCTGCATCTGATCCTGCGCGAGCATCTGCCGCCGGTCCGGCGCGAGATCGCGTGGTGGTGGTGGACGCTGGTCGGTACGCGCGTCTATCCGGGTTTCGCGCACGTGCTGCTGTCGGTGCATACGGCGCAGCGCAGCCGGATCCGCGAGCACTGGCGCGCGGTGCGCCGCGGCGCGCGCGACGCACGCCGCGCGAACCTTGCCCCCCACCGTGCGGCGATGCCGCCGGTGACGTCTTGAACGGGCTGCGCGCATCGCGCGCGGCCATCCCCGGAGGGCTCGAAATGAAACAATCCCCACGCGCGCTTTGCGCGCTGCCTCCCGAGGGGGCGGTCAGCCTCCTTGGGGCGGCCCGGCGGAGGCTGACATGACTGCAACGAAAGCCGCAACGAACGTTCACGTCCATTTGTTTTACGGCGCCGATCCGCGTACCTACCGGAAAGGCGAGAACGTCGGCTGCCTGTACGGTTATCACCATGCCGAATCCGACGAATTCCGGCTGACCTATTCGCAGGACGGCGGCGAGGGCCGTGTCGCCAGCCTCGCGCGCCGCGCGCTGAAGGCGGCGCTCGGCTTCGACGTCGTGCATGCGTGGCGCAACCGCGCCGCGCTGCTGAATACCGACGTGATCTGGACGCATACCGAGCAGGAGCACCTCGCCGCTTCGCTGATCCTGAAGTTCGCCGGCGCACAGGGCAAGCGCCCGCTGCTGCTCGCGCAGAGCGTGTGGCTGTTCGACAAGTGGGGCAGCTTCGGCGGCGCGCGCCGCTGGCTGTACCGCAAGCTGCTCGCGCGCGCCGACGCGCTGACCACGCTCGCCCGCGACAACGCCGAGCTGTGCCGTCGTTATCTCGGGCGCGATGCGGAGTTCGTCTATTACGGGCTGAACACGCAGGATTTCCCGCTTACCGAGCCGCGGCAGTGGCAACCGAACCGGCCGCTGCGGATCGCGGCGATCGGCAACGACCGCGACCGCGACTGGCGCACGTTCCTCGCCGCGTTCGGCGGCGACGAGCGCTACGACGTGCGGCTTGCGACGCGTCGCCGCGTGCCGCGCGAATGGCATGCGCCGAACGTGAAGATCGGCTCGGCGTCGGGGCTCGCGAAGCAGCACGAGCTGTACGCGTGGGCCGACGTGATCGTCGTGCCGCTGCGGCCGAACTTCCACGCGTCGGGCATCACGGTGATGCTCGAGGCGGCAGCCGTCGGCAAGCCGATGATCGTGTCCGACGTCGGCGGCCTCAGCGACTACTTCCCGCACGATACGGCCGCCTATGTGCCGGCGTTCGACGCGCAGGCGATGCGCCAGGCCGCCGATCGCTTCGTCGCCGATCCGGTCGCGGCGCTCGGCTGCGCGCGGGCTGCCGCCGCGTGCCTGCGCGAGCGCGACCTGACCACGCAGGCGTTCGCCGAGCAGCACGTGCGGATCACGCGCGACCTGCTGCGCCGGCGCCGCACGCCGGCGGCCGCGGGCCTGGCGATGCCGCTCGCGGATTCGCGTCCGTCGTCGCGGTGAGAGCGGATCGATGAGTACGATTGCCGCCGAACGCGCACCGTCGCGCAACCGCAGCTGGTTTGCCGAGCCGAAGCACTGGGCCGGGCAGGCCGGGCTGTGGTCGTTCACCGCCGTGCTGATCGCCGCGCACCAGGGCAAGGTGCTGACGCTCGCGTTTCCGGTGCTGGCGATCGCGGTCGGCCTCTGGCTGTATTTCAAGAGCCCGGCGCGTTATGTCGGCTTCATGTGGTGGGTGTGGTTCCTGAGCCCCGAAGTGCGGCGTCTCGCCGACTGGTCGAAGGGCGCGTTCACGCCGACGAGCCTGATCCAGGTCGCGCCGCTCGCGGTGACGATGATCGCCGGCTTCGGGCTGATCCGGCATTACCGCGTGCTCGCGCAGCGGCGCGGGATACCGGTGCTGCTGATGCTGTTCGGGCTCGCATACGCCTATCTCGTCGGGATCGTGTCGAGCGGCGTGATGGCCGCGACCTACGATCTCGCGAACTGGGTGTACCCGGTGCTGATCGGCTTTCACATCATGGTCAACGCGCGCGACTATCCCGAGTACCGCGACGTGCTGCTGTCCACGTTCATGTGGGGCATGCTCGTGATGGGCGTGTACGGCGTCGTGCAGTACTTCGTGATGCCGCAGTGGGACGTGCTGTGGATGATCGGTTCGGACATGGGTTCGCAGGGCGAGCCGGTGCCGTACGGCGTGCGGGTATTCAGCACGATGAACTCGTCGGGGCCGTTCGCGTTCGCGATGATGGGTGCGCTGGTGTTCGTGCTCGCGGCGCCGCAGAAGATCCGCTGGTTCGCGGGCGCGGCCGGTTTCGTGTCGTTCGCGCTGTGTCTCGTGCGTTCGACGTGGGGCGGCTGGGTGATCGCGCTCGCGATCCAGCTCGCGCAGTCGAACAACCGCGTGCGGATGCGGATCCTCATCAGCGGCGTCGTGCTGGTCGGCTTATGCGTGCCGCTGCTGACCGTCGGGCCGGTGGCTGATCGTCTCGGCCAGCGTCTGCAGTCGATCGTGAACCTGAAGGACGACCGCAGCTACGACGACCGCAACAAGTTCTACGCAACCTTCGCGCAGACGGCGTTTACCGATGTCGCCGGCGAAGGGATGGGCGCGACCGGCGCATCGACGAAGCTGTCGAGCGACAGCGGCGAGCTCGGCAAGTACGGCAGCTTCGACAGCGGCGTGATGAACGTGCCGTTCGTGCTCGGCTGGCCCGGCACGCTGCTGTATCTCGCCGGCGTCGTGATGCTGTTCAGCCGCACGCTGCGCGCGGCGTTCAAGCTGCGCAAGGACAAGTTCGTCGGCGCGTGCCTGAGCCTGTGCCTGTCGACGTTCGCGATGCTCGTGTTCACGAACTCGCTGATCGGCACGGGCGGCCTGCTGATGTTTACAGCCATTTTTTCGATACTTTCCGCGGCGCACTGGCAGAAGGCTCAGCGCCTGCTGGCCGCCGCGCGTTCACGGGGAGGCGACCTTTGAGAATCGCGATCGTCACGCATGTCGTGCGACATAACGACGGGCAGGGCCGCGTCAATTACGAAATCGCGCGCGCGGCGCTGGCCGAGAACTACGAAGTCACGCTGGTCGCGTCGCACGTCGCGCCCGAGCTGCTGGCCGACCCGCGTGTGCGCTGGGTGCCCGTGAAGGTCGGGCGCTTCTGGCCGTCCAATCTCGTCAAGCAGCAGGTGTTCGCGCTGAAGAGCGCGTGGTGGCTGCGCGCGCATCGCGGCGAGTACGACGTGCTGCACGTGAACGGCTTCATCTCGTGGATCAAGGCCGACGTGAATACCGCGCACTTCGTGCACGGCGGCTGGTTCAGGAGCCCGTACTATCCGTTCGGGCTCACGAAGGGGATGTGGTCGGCTTACCAGTATGTCTATACACGCGTGAACACCGCGCTCGAGCGCTGGGCATACCGGCGTTCGCGTGCGATCACCGCCGTGTCGCAGAAGGTGGCCGACGAGATCGCCGCGCTCGGTATCGACAGCCGCAAGATCAGCGTGATCTACAACGGCGTCGACGGCAGCGCGTTCGCGGGCGCGCAGGCCGACCGTGCGGCGTTCAAGCTGCCGGACGACGCGTTCCTGCTGCTGTTCGTCGGCGACTTGCGCACGCCGCGCAAGAATCTCGGCACCGTGCTGAAGGCGCTGACTAATCTGCCGGCGAACGTCCATCTGGCGGTAGCCGGCTATCTGCCCGGCAGCCCGTATCCGGAGGAGGCGCGCGCGCTCGGCATCGATTCGCGCGTGCATTTCCTCGGCCTTGTGAAAAACATGCCGACGCTGATGCGCTCGGTCGATGCGTATGTATTCCCGTCGCGCTACGAAGCGATGAGCCTGTCGCTGCTCGAGGCGATGGCGGCCGGGCTGCCGGTCGTCACCGCGCGCACCGCGGGCGGTGCGGAAATCATCACGCGCGAATGCGGGATCGTGCTGGAGGACCCGGACGATCCGGCCGCGCTCGCGCAGGCGATCGGTTCGCTCGCGGCGTCGCGCGACACCTGTCGCGCGATGGGCGACGCGGCCCGCGAACTGATGACCCGTTTCGGCTGGGCGCACATGGGTGCCCAGTACGTCGCGCTCTACCGGCGCATCGGCCAACCTACGCAGCCGTCCGCTTTCGAGCGGGTCGAGCATGCAGTTACCCAGGAGCAGTCGTGATGTCCCAATCTTCCCGGCCGATCAAATCGTTGCAGATCGGCATGCACTGGTTCCCCGAACGTGCGGGCGGCCTCGACCGGATGTATTACTCGCTCGTCGGCGCGCTGCCGGGCGCGGGCGTCGAGGTGCGCGGGCTCGTCGCCGGCTCGCCGAAGGTCGCCGACGACACGGGCGGTGCGATCCAGGGCTTCGGTCCCGCGTCGCAGACGCTCGCGCGCCGGATGCTCGCCGCGCGGCGCGCGCTGCGCGAGGAGATCCGCAGCGAGCGGCCGGACGTGATTTCGTCGCACTTCGCGCTGTACACGTTCCCGGGCCTCGACGTGACGCGCGGGATTCCGCAGGTGTCGCACTTCCAGGGGCCGTGGGCAGACGAAAGCCAGGTCGAGGGTGCCGCGACGCTCGGGCAGCGCGCGAAGCGCTATCTCGAGCAGGCCGTCTATACGCGCTCGTCGCGGCTGATCGTGCTGTCGCAGGCATTCGGCCAGATCCTGACGAATCGCTACGGGATCGAGCCGTCGCGCGTGCGCGTAATTCCCGGCTGCGTCGATACCGCGCAGTTCGACACGCCGCTCACGCCCGCCGAGGCGCGGCACAAGCTGCAACTGCCGCAGGACCGGCCGATCGTGCTGGCCGTGCGCCGGCTCGTGCGGCGCATGGGGCTGGAGGACCTGATCGACGCGATCGGCCTCGTCAAGCACCGTCACCCGGACGTGCTGCTGCTGATCGCCGGCAAGGGCAAGATCGGCGAGGAACTGCAGCAGCGCATCGACGCGGCGGGGCTGCAGGACAACGTGAAGCTGCTCGGCTTCGTGCCCGACCATCATCTCGCGGCGCTGTACCGCGCGGCGACGGTCAGCGTCGTGCCGACGGTCGCGCTCGAAGGCTTCGGGCTGATCACCGTCGAATCGCTCGCGTCCGGCACGCCCGTGCTGGTCACGCCGGTCGGCGGGCTGCCGGAGGCGGTGGCCGGGCTGTCCAACGATCTCGTGCTGCCGTCGACCGGCGCGGACGCGATCGCGGAAGGGCTCGGCGGCGCGCTGTCGGGTGCGATCGCGCTGCCCGACGAGGCCGCGTGCAAGCGCTATGCGCGCGATCATTTCGACAACGCGGTGATCGCGCGGCGCGTCGCCGGCGTGTACGAAGAGGCGATCCAGGCGGCAGGCTGAGCGCCTGCGGCGCGCATCGTGCGTGCCGAACCGAAGGTCGAACCGGCGCGCATGCGCGCCGGTTCGCGCACCGGCCGCCCGCTACGGGCGTGCCGGCTTTCCCCACCCGATCCGCATCGCCGGCACGCGTCACGCGCGCCTGAGCGTCGCGACCCACACGCCGAGCGCGGCCAGGCTCACGACCGCGCCGAGCACGCAGACGCCCGTCCATCCGGCGCGCGCATACGTCATCGTCGACGCAATCGCGCCGAGCCCGCTGCCGGCCGAGTAGAACAGCATGTAGCAGCCGACGAGCCGTGCATGTGCGTCGGGCCGCGTGCCGAGAATCATGCTCTGGTTGACGACGTGGACGGCCTGTCCGCCGACGTCGAGCAGCACGATGCCGACGATCAGCAATGCAATCGACGTATCGCCGAACGCGAGCGGCAGCCACGAGCACGCGAGCAGCGCGAGCGCGGCGCCGGTCGTCGCTTCGCCGCGCCCGCGATCGGCAAGCCGGCCCGCGCGCGTGGCGGCGGCAGCGCCCAGTGCGCCGACGAGACCGAACGCGCCGATCTGCGTGTGCGACATCGAATGCGGCGGTGCGCTCAGCGGCAGCACCAGCGCACTCCAGAAGATGCTGAACGCCGCGAACATCAGCAGCGCGATCGCGCCGCGCACGCGCAGCACGCGCTCATCGCGCAGCAGCGACACCATCGATCGCAACAGCGCCGCGTAACCGATGCGTTCGCGCGGCCCGTTCGTGTCGGGCAACATCCGCGACAGCACGGCGAGCATCGCGATCGCGAGCGCACCCGAGGCGAGATAGACCGCGCGCCAGCCGGCAATATCGGTGACGACGCCGGCCACCGAGCGCGCGGCCAGCAGCCCGATCACGACGCCGCCCTGCGCGGCGCCCACCACGCGCCCGCGTTCGCCGGCGCCCGCGAGCGCTGCCGAGCACGCGATCAGCCCTTGCGTCATCGCGGTGCCGAGCAGCCCGACCGCGACCATCCCCGCCAGCAGCGCGATGCGCGTCGACGCCGCCGCCACGCCGATGCAGGCCGCCGTCAGCAGCAGAAGCTGCACGGCGATCAGGCGTTTGCGGTTCAGCAGATCGCCGAGCGGCACGACGAACAGCAGCGCGAGCGCGCAGCCGAGCTGCGTGGCGGTGATGACGCCGCCGACCGCGGCTTGCGACACGCCGAAATCCCGCGCGATCGAATCGAGCAGCGGCTGCGCGTAGTAGACGTTCGCGACGCTCGCCGCGCAGCAGACGGCCAGCAGCGAGACGTGCACCGCGGACAGGCGGCCGTCGCCGGCCGGATGCGCGGCGTTCGGTGCATTCGCTGCGTTCGACGCAACGGTGCTTGAATGACAGGAAGGCGCCATCGGTTTCCTAACGCAAAGTAGTTGCAATTCGAAACTGGTGTGAGTGTAGGAAAAGTAGTTTTAAAATGCAACTTGTTGTGCGGCGGGCGACGGGCCCGCGCACGGATGGCCGGCGCTGCCGTGAAGGCGGCCGGCACGAGAATGCGGAGAGGAACATGGCCAGGCAGAAAAGTCTTGCGGATTCGCCGTGCCCGGTAGCGCGGGCGACCGATATCGTCGGCGATCGCTGGGCGCTGCTGATCGTGCGCGATGCGTTCGACGGCGTGCGCCGCTTCGGCGATTTTCGCGCGAGCCTCGGCGTCGCGAGCAACATCCTGTCCGACCGGCTCAGGATGCTGGTGGACGCCGGCGTGTTCGACGTCGTGCCGGCGTCGGACGGCACCGCGTATCAGGAGTACGCGCTGACCAAAAAGGGCGAGGGGCTGTTTCCGGTCATCGTGATGCTGCGGCAGTGGGGCGAGGCGAACCTGTTCGCGCGCGGCGAGCCGCATTCGGTGCTGGTCGACCGCGACACGGGGCGCGCGATCCGCAAGCTCGCGCTGCGGCACGACGACGGGCGGCTCGTGAAGGCGGCCGACACGCTCGTGAGGAAGGTCGGCGACGAAGCGGGCGCGACGCGGCGGTGAGTGTCACGCGCGACGTTTTTACGCGGCTTCGCCTGATTCTGCGCGACCCCGGCGAAGCGTGACCGCGCGAGGTCAATCGGCAGCCGGCAATGCGTGACGCACCGGCGATGTGCCGCGATGCGCATCGGGTCGGACCAGCGTCGCGAGCAGCGCGGCGATGATCAGCAGCGCGACCGACACGGCCGTGTCGATCCGCAACCCGTCGACCACCTGCCACGGACCACCGCCGTCTGCGAGCGCGCCGAACGCGGCGACACCCATCGCGCCGCCGGCCTGCCGCGCGGTATTCAGCACGGCCGACGCAATGCCGGCCCGCTCGGGCGCGACCGATGCGAGCACGGCCGTCGTCATCGCCGGCACCGCGAACCCCATTCCCGACGGAATCAGCAGGAACGGCACGAGCAGCACGGGCAGCGGCGTCGACCCATCGACGAAATGCAGCGACCCGTAGCCGAGCGCGGCGACGAGCGCACCCGCCAGCATCGGCGCGCGCGGGCCGTGACGCGCGACGACCCGGCCGCTCGCGAGATTCGACAGCAGGAAGCCGCCGGTCAGAGGCAGGAACGCGAGACCCGCCTGCAACGCCGATTCGCCGCGGGCGCGCTGCAGGTACAGCGCGAGCACGAACACGGTGCCGTAGTACGTGAGGTTCACGCAGATCCCGAACAGCACGGCCGCGCTGAACGTGCGATGGCGGAACAGCGCCAGCGGCAGCATCGGCGTGGCCGTGCGCGACTCGACCGCGACGAACGCGAGCGCGGCAAGTGCCGCCAGCGCGAACCCGCCGGCGACGACCGGATGCGCGAAGCCGAGCGGCCGCCATTCGATTACCGCGCCGGTCAGCGCGGTCAGCATCGCGATCGCGATGAGCTGGCCGTGCAGGTCGAGCGCGCGGAGGGAACGGGTGCGCGCGGCCGTCTCGCGGCGTGCGGGCACCCACGCGAACGCGGCCGCGAGCCCCACCGCGCACAGCGGCAGGTTCACGAGGAAGATGCCGCGCCAGCCCCACGCCGCGATCAGCAGGCCGCCGACGACCGGGCCGGCCGCGATCGAGATCGAGCCGGCCGCCGTCCACCAGCCGACGGCCCGCGCGCGCAGGTGCGGGTCGTGCCGGCACGCGTCGTTGAGCAGCGCGAGCGAATTGGGCAGCATCGCCGCGGCGCCGACACCCTGCAGCGCGCGGGCCGTGATCAGCATCGCGGGCGCACTCGCGGCGCCGCACGCGAGCGACGCGAGCGCGAACAGCGCGAGGCCCGCGACATACAGGCGGCGCGCGCCGAAGCGGTCGCCGAGTGCGCCGCCCGACAGCATCAGTACCGCGAACGCGAGCGTGTACGCATCGACGACCCACTGCAGGCCGGCGACCGGCAGGTGCAGGTCGCCGGCGAGATGCGCGAGCGCGATGTTGACGATCGTTACATCGAGCTGCGTGACGACGAAACCGGTGCTGACGGTCGCGACGACGCGTGCAAGCGCGGGCGGGAAGGCGGGGGAAGGCGTGGTCGTATCCATGCGCCCATCGTAGGACGCGACGGGCGGGCGACGTTTCAGCGGGACGTGAAGCGTCGATACGCGCGACGCGCTGCGGCCGGGCTGCGAGCGGGAAAGAAGCGGGAAAGAAGCGGGAAAGAAGCAGGAAAGAAGCAGGAAAGAAGCGGAGGCGATGAAGGCCGCGACCGGGCCTGCGCGGATGCGGTTTGCCGAACCGTGACGCTATGTGGATCGACGCGTGCTCAGCTCAGGGAGACGGATTCGCTCAATGCCGCTCGCCGCGCCAGCGGCCCGGCGCAACGCCGAAGCGCTTCGTGAACGCATGCGTGAACGTGCTTTGATCCGCGAAGCCGACCATGCCCGCGATGTCGACGAGCGGATGCCGGCCGTCGGCGAGCAGCACGACCGCCGCGTCGAGCCGCAGCCGCTGCAGGTAGCGATGCGGCGTTTCGCCGAACGCGTCGACGAACAGTTGATGAAATCGGCGCATCCCGTAGCCGCAGTGCGCGGCGAGATCGGCGATGCGCAGCGGCTCGGCGAGTCGCGCGCGCAGCCAGCGGTCGATGCGCGCGAAATCGAGGCCCGACGCGGGCGCGGCGATGCCGGCATCGTCGATGAGCGCGCCGCACAGGCGCGCGGCGGCCTGCCACTGGAAACGGTGCGCGGCGGCCTGCCGTGCGTCGCCGGCCGGCGCATCGAGTTGCGCGGTCGCCGCCGCGACCTGCGCGACGAGCGAAGTGAGGGCCGGGTCGATCGACACCGCGCGTGCGTGGTCGAACAACCGTTGCGGCACCGCGAGCGATGCCGCGGGCAGGTCGATCACGAGCTGGCGATTGTCGCCGAGGCCCGCGTAGTCGTGGCGCGCGCCGGCCGGAATCAGCCAGGCCGCGTGCCGGTCGATGCGCCGGCCGATCCCGTCCACCGCCATTACCATCGCGCCATCGACGCCGAGCACGACCTGGTGGAAGTCGTGCACGTCCGACGCTTCGCACGTGTCGTAGCGGCGCAGCGCGATGGCGGGGGACGCGATGCGTTCCATCGGAAGGAAACGGCCGGGGGCGTCGTCAGACGTCGAGCAGTTCGACTTCGAACACGAGCGTCGCGTTCGGCGGAATCACGCCGCCTGCGCCGCGCGGGCCGTAGGCGAGTTGCGGCGGGATCGTCAGGCGACGCACGCCACCGACCTTCATGCCCTGCACGCCTTCGTCCCAGCCCTTGATGACCATGCCGCCACCGAGCACGAACGCGAACGGGTCGTTGCGATCCTTGCTCGAATCGAATTTCTGACCGTCGGTCAGCCAGCCCGTGTAGTGGACGCTGACGGTCTTGCCGGCTTGCGCTTCCGCGCCGGTGCCTTCGGTCAGGTCTTCGTATTTGAGGCCCGATTCGGTCGTGATGACAGACATGACTACTCCTGAAAGAGGGTTGCGTAAAACCGCTATTGTAGGCGAGCCCGCAGCGGGCCGTCGCACGTGGCTTTCACCCGCCGGCCCGCGTGCCGCGGACGGCTGCGAGGCAGCGCGCCCGCGATCGCCGCAAACGCGAATGGAACGTGCGTTTGAATTTTGCGCGGGCCGCGCGACCGGGGTTGCACCGTGCGAGTGCGCCGCGCGTATGAATCGGTGCTGCCGGGGCGGTATTCCATATGCCGCGCGCCGCCGCCGGATTCGTCGAAACGCCCGTCGCACGGGGCATTCGGGCAGATGGCGAGTCGCAGCGCCGACCGCCTCGCGTCGCTCGCAGGCCGGCGTGAGCGTTCGAATCGCGGCCCGCCCGGGCGCGGTTCGAACGTCGTTTTTTCCGCCTTTTCGACCGTGCCCTGTTTGGAAGCGCGCATCTACCGCGCGGCTTGCGCGCGCCGGCGCGGGCGGCCTATCTTTACATTTATCGATGTCAAGATTTTGGCGGTGCGCGATGCGCCGCCGGAGCCTGCGCCGGACCACGCGCCGGGCCGCTCCGGAACAGGAGAACGATGAACATGAAGTCAGCCGCTTCCGCCACCGCAGCCGGGATCATGCCGGTGCGCCGCGACCTGCGCTTCGACCTGCCGGTCGAACGCGCGAAGGACTGGCATGGCCTCGGGTCGCACGTGACCCATTTCTTCAACGCGCTGTCGCTGCTGTTCCCGGCCGGCGAGCGCTTCTTCATGGATTCGGTGCGCAATTACCGCGACCGGATCGACGATCCGGTACTGAAGCAGCAGGTGCTCGGCTTCATTGGCCAGGAAGCGATGCATACGCGCGAGCACGTCGAATACAACGAGCGGATGCAGGCGAACCGCTTGCCCGCGCGCAAGCTCGACAAGCGCGTGTGGGCGGTGCTCGGCTACATGAAGCGCAAGCTGCCGCATTCGGTGCAGCTCGCGCATACGATTGCGGCGGAGCACTACACGGCGATGCTCGCCGAGTGGCTGCTGCGCGACCCGACGCGCCTCGAAGGCTCGGTCGACGGCTACCGGCAGATGTGGATATGGCACGCGCTCGAGGAAACCGAGCACAAGGCCGTGTCGTTCGACGTGTGGAATGCCGTGATGAAGCCGGGGCTGCGCCGTTACCTGATCCGCATCGGCGTGTATCTGCTGACGACGCTGACGTTCTGGCCGGCCGTGTTCCTGATGCACGTGACGCTGCTGTGGCGCGATCGCGGCGCCGGACATCACGTGCGCGGGATGCTGCGCACGATCGCGTTCCTGTACGGGCCGCGCCGCGGGCTGTTCCCGCGCATCGCGGGCGAATGGCTGAGCTTTTTCCGGCCGGGCTTCCATCCGTGGGATCACGACAACCATCACCATCTCGCGCGAGTCGACGCGCTCGTCGCCGCTTACGGCGAACACGGCGGCACGCCGGCCGGCCGCGGCCGCGCGAACGCGCTGGCGCCGGTCGCGTCGGGCCGCTGACACAATCCGCCGCGCTGCCATGTGCGGCGTCGCACCGAGCATGTTGCGTTCCTGCATCATCCGGCTTCCTCTGACGATTGACCGAAATCAATCGGAACCGGCTGCGCGGGCGTCCGGCTGTCCGGTCGACCGGCCGCGCACATACCCGCCGACGGCCCGATTCTCCATGCGCCGCATCGTACGCGAACGCCGCGCGCCAGCACCGGCGCGGCTTTGCGCGCCGTGCGCCCATCCGTTCCGGGTTCGTGCCGCGCACGCTACAGGGATAACACCCATCTAGCCGCAGGCCGGCCGCATCGATATACCGTTCATGACAGTACCCACCTCACGCAGGATTCATGCACAGGGGGATTTTATTCGGACGGAAATGCGGCCAATATGTCGGTTCAATCGTGGTCCGTCGTACGCGGCGGCGAGCCGGCGCGCGATACCAACGCCAAGCGGGGAATAACGATGGTTGCAAGGTCACCCGACGCAGATGGGCAAGCGGCACCCGAGATGACGCACGTGTCCGTCACCGCTCCCGAGGCCGGACGCAAGCTGTTCGTGATCATGCGTACGCCTGACGAGCCGTTGCTCGCGCAACTGCGCGGGCTCGGCTGGGAGATCGCGGTCGCGAAGACAGCCGGCGCCGCGCAGAACATGACTTCCGGCGTAAACGTCGCCGCCGGGCTGGTCGATTTCACGGGGTTCACGTCGCGCGACTATCCGGCGCTGAAAGCGTGCCTGAGCCAGCCGGCGATCGGCTGGATTTCGATCGCGCAGGCCGGCATCACGATCGGTCCCGCCGTGCGTGAACTGATCCGCAGCTACTGTTTCGATTACGTGACGCTGCCGCTGCCCTACGAATGGATTTCGCATGTGCTCGGCCACGCGCGCGGGATGGCCGCGCTCGACCGCGTCGACGGCGCAGCCTATGCGGCGTCGATCGGCGAACACGGGATGATCGGCAACTGCGAGGCGATGCAGCAGTTGTTCAGCACGATCCGCAAGGTCGCGAAGACCGACGCCAGCGTGTTCATCTCGGGCGAGTCGGGCACCGGCAAGGAACTGACGGCGCTCGCGATTCACGAGCGTTCCGGCCGCGGCAAGGGGCCGTTCGTCGCGATCAATTGCGGTGCGATTCCGCATCACCTGCTGCAGTCGGAGCTGTTCGGCTATGAGCGCGGCGCGTTCACCGGCGCGAACCAGCGGCGAGCGGGCCGGATCGAATCGGCGAACGGCGGCACGCTGTTTCTCGACGAGATCGGCGACATGCCGGTCGAAAGCCAGGCGAGCCTGCTGCGCTTCCTGCAGGAAGGGAAGATCGAGCGGCTCGGCGGACAGGAATCGATCGCGGTCGACGTGCGGATCATCTCGGCGACGCACGTGGATCTCGACGGCGCGGTCGAGGCCGGGCGCTTCCGCGCGGATCTGTATCACCGCCTGTGCGTGCTGCGCATTCACGAGCCGCCGCTGCGCGCGCGCGGCAAGGACATCGACATCCTCGCGCATTACGTGCTGCAGAAGTTCAAGGCAGACAGCGGCCGCAAGATCAGCGGTTTCACGTCGGCCGCGCTCGATGCGTTGCGGCGCTACGAGTGGCCCGGCAATGTGCGCGAACTGATCAACCGCGTGCGGCGAGCGATCGTGATGGCCGAGAGCCGGCTGCTGACGCCGCACGATCTCGGGCTCGAGACGCCGGGCGAAACCGAACCCGTGACGCTCGAACAGGCGAGGGCGCTCGCCGAGCGAACCGCGATCGAGAATGCGCTGCTGCGCAACGATCACCGGATCAACAAGGCTGCCGCCGAACTCGGCATCTCGCGCGTGACGCTCTACCGGATGATGATCGAGCACGGGCTGAACGATCACGACAACAACGGCGGGCACGATGGCACGCCGCCCGGCGACGCGGGGCGGGAGCGCGTCGGCTGAGCGGTGCGTCAAGCGCGTGAACCGGCTCAGCGACAGGTCCAGAGCCGGTGCAGCACGAACGTGACGGGCACGCGCAACGCGTGCCCCGTTTCGGTTTCGCAGTATAGAGCCGTGCGATCGGCAGCCGGATCGGCCGGCCCCGCAATCGCCGTCCGGGCCTGCGCGCGATCGACGGCCCCGATGCCGCCGGGCATGTAAAGCGCATGAAACGTTTCGCGTCGGCAACCGGGCGAATTTCCGCTGGGAATCGGCCGATCGCAACAGCGCCGGTCGGAAAGAATTCCGTGCTCCATTATTCAGCCTTATCCCGCAAGGCTCGGTCGCTACACGGCCGGCGCGTGCCGCGCGACGCATGTTTCAGATTCGCAACTTCCGGCATTCCGCACCCGTTCCGGCCCTCATCCCGTGCGCCCAAACCCTTGTGCGGATGGGCGCGCGCGAAGCTGGCCCGCTCCTTGCGGATATGAACGTACGAAAGTCGACGACGCGAGGTCCGGCCGGTTCTGCAGCGAACCCTGTCAGTACCGGCCAGGACGCAGTCCGCGGGGATGCGGTGGTGGAGCGCGGCGCAGCAGCCGCGTTCCGGCGAGCATGGAACGTCGTCGCCTGATCGTCGGGGCGCCGGCATCGTCCGGTTGCCGGAACAAGCACCAGGCTGAAAACGGGGTAGAAAAATGATCGATCGCCACACGCCGCGGCCGGCAGGCCGCGATCGCAGTGATTCGGAGCATCGCCGGTCGAACGTCGTTCTCGCAGCCGGCCGGCATGCATCGACTGGCCATCTCTCCGCGCCCGGTGCGAGGCGGATCCGGCTGATTCCCGGTCATCCGCGCCGGGTCGGGACTTTCCTGCACGCAGACCCGACTCGAAAGGGCATGTGCGCACGGGCGCCGGTATCGCGACGCCCGATCTTCGCCTACTGAATTCGCACGAGATCCGGTCGCGTTGCCCATCGGTCGCGCGAACCATTGCAATCGATCTGCAATCCGAATCAGGTTCGACACGTTGCGCCGCGCGCGCGACCGAGGATGAATTCGATGCGGCGGCGAACGGCACGATGCCGTCGCCGCCCGGTGGTGAGGGGAGGGGCGGTCGGACGCGCGCGACGGGAGTAGCGCCCGTACGCGCGCGACGCCGTTTCAGCCGCCGTAGATGTCGAAGTCGAAGTACTTCGACGCGAGCCGCTTGTAGGTGCCGTCCTTGACCATGTCGACGATCGCGCGGTCGATCTTCGCCTTCAGGTCGGCGTCTTCCTTGCGCAGCCCGATGCCGGCGCCGATGCCGAGCACCTTTTCGTCGACGAGCTCGGGCCCGACGAACTGGTAGTTCGCGCCGCGCGGCGATTTCAGGAATCCGATCGCGGCCTGCACTTCATCCTGGAGCGCCGCGTCGAGGCGGCCCGAGGTCAGGTCCGCATACACGCCGTCCTGGTTCTGGTACGACACGACGTTCGCGCCTTGCTTGCCCCAGTACGCCTTCGCATAGGTTTCCTGCGTCGTGCCCTGCTCGACGCCGATCGACTTGCCCTTCAGCGATTCGGCCGTCGGCAGCAGCGGCGAGCCCTTCTTCACGACGAGCCGCGTCGGCTGGTTGTAGATCTTCGTCGTGAAGCCGATCTGTTCCGCGCGCTGCGGCGTGATCGACATCGACGACAGCACCGCGTCGAACTTCTTCGCCTTCAGCGCCGGAATCATCCCGTCGAAATCGTTCTCGAGCCACACGCACTTCGCCTTCAGGCGCGTGCAGATCTCGTTGCCGAGGTCGATGTCGAAACCGACGAGCTTGCCGTCGGGCGCCTTCGACTCGAACGGCGCGTAGCTGGCGTCGGTGCCGAAGCGGATCGTGGTCCAGTCCTTCGCGACGGCGGGGCCTGCGGATACCGCGAGCAGGGCGATCGAAACAGCGGCAATCAGTCTCTTCATGGTGCGTTTCCTTGGCGTGGTGCTTCCGGTTCTGTGCGACACGGTTCCGCGGACAGGACCGCGTCTGCACGCGCTGTCCGCACGGCCATTAACGCAGAAAATAAAATAAGAGTCCAGAATGGACAAAAAATATCGTTTTGCCGGAAGCGCGGGGCGGCCACCGCTGGCCGATCGTCGGGTGTCGACCCTTGCAAAAATACGAAAATGGACTAGTCTTGTTAGTGAATTCATTTCGAGACTAACCATCATGTCACAGCCTGCCTACGATTCGCATTCCGCCCCGCCGCAGGCTTCGTTCGCGCAGATGTCGGCGGCTGGCCTGCGTGCGTTTTTCAACATCGCGCGCGACTGGGAATTGACGATCGACGAGCAGATCGTGCTGCTCGGGTCGCCCGGCCGTTCGACGTTCTTCAAGTGGAAGGCCGCACCGGAATCGGCACGGCTGCCGCGCGATACGCTCGAGCGGCTATCGCTGCTGCTCGGCATCTACAAGGCGCTGCAGATCCTGCTGCCGCAGCCGGCCGCGGCCGACGCATGGGTCAAGCGGCCCAACGACGCGGCGCCGTTCGGCGGCAAGCGCGCGCTCGACCGGATGCTGGCCGGCAACGTCGGCGATCTGGTCGCCGTCCGGCAATATCTCGACGCGATGCGAGGTGGCTGGGCGTGACGATGACGATGCCGATCGAAGCAAAACAATGGCCCACGACCGCCGTCGACTGGGCGCCTGCCTATCGTGTGATCCCCACCCGTTTTCCTGCGATCAACCTGTTCGACCGCGTCGCGTCGGCGGACGATTTCGACGCGCTGTACGCGCTCGAATCACTGACCAACGACCGCATCCGCAACGAAGTCGGTACGCTCGACCTCGTGCCGCCCGCCGAGCGCCGCTACGGGCTGGGCTGGGGGCCGATCATGGCCGCGTTCACGCACCTGAATCCGCAGGGCAGCCGCTTTTCCGACGGCAGCTACGGCGTGTTCTACTGCGCCCGCTCGCGCGACACCGCGATCGCCGAAACGCGCTATCACGGCGCGCTGTTCCTGGCCGCGACGAAGGAGCCGCCGATGCGCCAGCAGATGCGGCTCTACACGGTGTTCGCGCAGGGCGACGTGGTCGACGTGCGCACGTGGCCGCAGCGCGATCCCGCGTTGCTGCATCCGCTCGATTACAGCGCGGGGCAGGCGCTCGGCCGCGCGGTGCGCAACGCGGGCGGCGCGGGGATCGTCTATCCGTCGGTGCGCGACCCGCGCGGCGAGTGTCTGGCCGCATTCCGCACCGCGCTGCTGCGCGACTGCCGTCATGCGGCCTACCTGGAATACAACTGGAACGGCTCGGCTGTCGACGCCGTGTTCGAACTGAACCAGGTCGGCTAGCGTTCGCTCGCGGGCCGTTGCGGGCGTGAAGGCGCGAGGGGACTAAGGCAGCGGCCAGTCGCCCGCGTGGCGTTCGCGCGCCTCGGCCTGCGTCATCGACCACGTGCTGCCGGTGCGCGGCTCGGCGAGCGTGAGCCGCCCGGACGGCGCGAACGCGCCGGTGTCGATGAACCACTGCGCGCCGATCCGCTGCGGCGCGCGCACGGGCGTGTGCCCGGTGCAGGTCAGCGACAGTCCGGCCTGCCGCGCCGGATCGGCGAGCCCCTGGACGAGATCGCGGCCCCAGATCAGCCGTTCGCGCACGTCGTGCGAATAGCTGCCGGTGTCGAGCTCGGCGTCCGAGCCGAAGAATTCCGCGTGCAGCACGTTGAAGCGCTCGGGGCCGTCGCCGATCACGCGCACCAGCGGCAGTGCGTCGACGCGTGCCGCATGCGCGTGCAGCCGCTCCGGCGGCAGGTCGGCGCCCCAGTCGCCGCCGATCCCGCGCCACGCGTCGGGCGACAGCTTGCCGCGCGACACGAGGCTCAGCACTTCCTCGTGATTGCCGCGCACGACATGGCACCACGGGCGGTCGAGCAGGTCGAGCGTGGTTTCGGAGGCGGGGCCGCGGTCGACGAGATCGCCGACCGAGAACAGGCGGTCGCGGGCCGGATCGAAGCGGACGTCGTGCAGCAGCGCGCGCAGCACGTCCACGCAGCCGTGCAGGTCGCCGACGACGAAGTCGCGGCCGGCCGTGTTCGCTGGGTGGCGGCAGAGGGAGGCGGTGGCAGTCATCCCAGTATCTTAGGCGCTCGCGCCCATCGCCACGTCACGACGGAATGGCGATAATCGGGGCGCGGTACCCGCCGGCGCGGCGCAGCGGGCCGCACCACGCGCCGTTCGAACCCTTTCCATCCGCTTTCGGAATTTCACGATGACGTTTTATCCGCAGGTATTACGCAACCGGCCGCGCATGGTCGCGGCGTTCGTCGCGGGCTTGCTGTGCGCGGTGCTGCTGCCGTTTCAGCTGCGTCCGACCGCGCGTGCGCTGATCGGCTGGGATTGCGCGATCTGGCTGTATCTCGTGCTGATGTGGGTGCGCATGGTCACCGCGCGCCATCACAAGGTGCGCGAAATCGCGATCCGCGAGGACGAGAACGCGACCACGGTGCTGACGGTCGTGTGCCTCGCGACGGTCGCGAGCGTGGCCGCGATCGCGATCGAGCTGGCGACGGCCAAGGGCGTCGGGTTTCGCGCGGGGCTCGGCCATTACGCGGTGACGGGCGCGACGCTGTTCGGCGCGTGGTTCCTGATCCCGACGATCTTCACGCTGCACTACGCGCGGCTCTATTACGGTTCGCCGAGCAGCGACCGCGCGCTGCGCTTCCCGGACCAGCACCCCGAACCCGATTACTGGGATTTCCTGTATTTCGCGTTCACGCTCGCGGTGGCGTCGCAGACGGCCGACGTGTCGCTGGCGAACCGCTCCGCGCGGCGCGCGGTGCTCGCGCAGTCGATCCTGTCGTTCTACTTCAACATGGCCGTGCTCGGGCTGTCGATCAACGTCGCGGCGGGGTTGCTGAGTTGACGCCGGTTACTTGAGCAGGTCGTACGGGCCGCCGCGTTCCAGCGCCCGCCGGTACGCGGGCCGCGCGTGGATCGTGTCGAGAAAGCGCGCGATCGCGGGGTACTGGCTGCCGCCGCCGCGTGCGGTCGCGGCTTCGAGCGGGAAGCTCATCTGGATGTCGGCCGCGCTGAAGCCGTCGCCGACGAACCAGCCGGTGCGCTTCAGCGCGCCGTCGATATGGCCGAGATGCAGCGCGATCTGCGGATCGACGAAGCCCGACTGCAGCGTCGTGGCGATCTTGCGCGCGATCGGCCGCGCGAAGAACGGCATCGGCGCATGCGCGATCCGCAGCGCGACGAGCTTGAGCAGCAGCGGCGGCATCGCCGACCCTTCCGCGTAGTGGAGCCAGTACGTGTAGTCGTGCCGCTCGGGCGTGCCGGGCGGCGGCGCGAGGCGCCCGTTGCCGTAGCGTTCGACCAGGTACTCGATGATCGCGCCCGATTCGGCGTACGTGCGGCCGTCGTCGGTGACGACGGGCGACTTGCCGAGCGGATGGATCGCGCGCAGCGCGGGCGGCGCGAGCATCGTTTTCGGGTCGCGCTCGTAGCGCACGATCTCGTACGGCACATCCAGCTCTTCGAGCAGCCACAGCACGCGCTGCGAGCGCGAGTTGTTCAGGTGATGGACGGTGAGCATGTCGAGGCCGGAAGGGGGGCGGGAACGACATCATACCCAGCGCGCGTGGCGTGTATGCGAATCGCATCGCTCATCGTTTCGAGCCGCTTCGAGCCGTTATGCGCGCCGCACCGCGATCCACGCGCCCCAGAACAGGCTCGCGAAAAAGCGCAGCGGCGCATCGAAGCCCGCATCGCGCAGCAGGTCGAACACGGCTTCCTCGGACGCGGGCGGATCGGCGCCCTGCAGGATCTTCGCGAGTTGGGTTCGCACGGCGTCGGGCGTGGCGCCCTTCATGCGCCAGCGCTGCTGCCACGCGTCGAGCAGGCGAGGGTGGTCCGCGTAGCGGCGATGATTGCCGGCGAGCACGAGCGGCGCGCCGGGCTTCAGGCGTCGCGCGATCGCGTGCAGCAGCGCCGCCTTTGCATCGTCGCCCGGGACATGATGCAGCACGCCGATCAGCGTTGCGCCGTCGAACGCGGGTGCGTCGGGCAGCGCATCGACGTTGTCCTCGACGAACGCCGTGCGCGCGCCGAAGCCCGCGGCTTCGACGTTCGTGCGCGCGAGCGCGAGCATCGGCGCGGACGGGTCGACGGCCGTGATCCGCCACCCCGGTTCGAGCGCGGCCGCCACGCAGATTTCCTGCCCCGTGCCGCCCGCGCCCGCGACGAGTATCCGCGCATCGGGCGCGCCGATCGCCGACGCGAGCATGCACGCGGTGAGTTCGTGGCAGGCATCGTAGCCGGCGAGTGCGATGCGGGATTGCTCGGCGTATTCGTGTGCGCGTGCCGGATCGAATTTCGCGGCGCTGGCGGGAAGCGACATGGCGGGTTCCTCGGGTCGGGCGCGGACGACGTGTCCGCGAGCATGGCGCAGAGCGTAAGCGCGCGTGGTCGACGCAACAAGGCGAGCGGTCATTCCGGTATGCCGACTACCCGATTCGGCGAGCGTCGGACTGCCGATTTTCCGGGGGTCGATTCGCATTTAAAAATGTCTGACCATGATGCATCGCGGTGGCGAATCCGGCGCATACTCGGTCCTCTCCCCCCGCCTGGCCGTCGCATGCCGGGCCCCGATGCGCCGCGCCAGTGGCGCGGCCATGCCGCTCGGCACGCACGAGGAGCGCATGATGTCCGATTGTCCGCACGATCCGTACGCGCAGCACTACATTCATTGTTTGCCGTTTGGCGCGCAGCCCTGCGGCGCGCTCGGCACGACACCGCGCACGCATTTTCGCGTGTGGGCGCCGGGCAGCACGCAGGTCCAGCTCGAGCTCGATACCGGCTACGGCCCGACGCTCGTCCCGATGACGGCCGCCGGCCCGAACTGGTTCGAAGTGTTCGCCGATTGCGGCGCGGGTGCGCGTTACCGCTATCGCCTCGACGATGCCGTGTCGATTCCCGATCCCGCGTCGCGCTCGCAACCCGAAGGGCTCAACGGCCCGAGCGAGGTCGTCGATCCGCGCGCGTTCACGTGGCGCAACACGTTCTGGCGCGGGCGTGCGTGGGAAGACATGGCGCTCTACGCGATTCGCCCGCACGCGGTGGGCGGCTTCGCCGGCGTGCGCCGCCGCCTGCCGCAGCTCGCGCGCCTCGGCGTGACCGCGCTGGAACTGCTCGCATCGCCGCACGACAGCCTGCCGTTCGCGCCGCTTGCGGTTGAAGGCGGCCCCGATGCGCTGAAGGCGCTGATCGACGACGCGCACGGTTTCGGCCTCGCGGTGCTGCTGGAACTCGACTACGCGCGCTTCGGCAGCGGCACCGACGCGCTGCGCCACTTCACGGAGCCTTTTTTCCATACACGCGACGATCCGCTGCAGGCGCCGCCGCTGGCGCTCGATCATCCGGACGTCTGCGATTTCTTCTGCGACAACGCGCTGTACTGGATCGACGAATACCGTTGCGACGGGCTGCGCCTGCGCGAGGCCGACCGGATCGACGTGTCGTGGCTGCGCGAGATCGCGGATCGCGTGCGCGCGGCCGTGCCGGCCGACCGGTTCATCCATCTCGTGCTCGGCAGCGAGCGGCATCCGGCGCATCTCGCCGATACCCATTTCGATGCGCAGTGGAACGGTTGCGGCGAACGCGCGCTGCACCGGCTGACGGGGCGAGACACATCGCCCCATGAAGGCATTTCCACGCACCAGTCGATCCATACGCTCGCCCGCGCGCTGACCGCGGCTGGCGCGGCGTTTCAGCCGGCCGCGCCGGCCGAAGGCATGGCCGCCGAAACCGGTCTGTCGTTGACGTCGCTGGTGCTGTCCGATGGCGCGTGGCGCGACTGCGGTCAGGGCGAGCGAGGGCAGGAGGCCGGCCTGGCCGGGCTCGCGCTGTCGCTGCTCACGCCGCAGATCCCGCTGATCTTCGACGAAACCGCGCGCGACGCCGATCGTGCGCATTTCGTGCAGTCGGCGCTCGCGGTGCGCGCGAAGCTGATCGCGCCGCGGCTGTCCGATTGCCGGCCGCAGGACGCGCATGCGCTGAAGGCGGGCGGCGACGGCGATGCCGACGCGCTGCTTGCGTCATGGCGCCTTGCCGACGACGAGACGCTGACGATCGCGTTGAACCTGTCGCCCGATGCGGTGCCGTTCGATGCGCCGAGAGGGCAGGTCGTGTTCGAGACGCCGGCGCGCGCGCGCGACCGGGTCGATGAAGGGGAGTTGCCGCCGTATTCGCTCGTCGCGTGGCTGACGGGCGACGTCAACCGGTATGCGCTCACGCACGACGTGCGTCGCATCGACGATGGCTCGTGGCGCGGGGCGCGTCCGAACCTGAACGCCTGAAGAACGCCTGGGCGAGTAACTATCCGAACGGCCGAGGGCGCTTCCGCGCCCGGCGGCTGTTTTGCCGGAACGCCCCGGGCTACCAGAACCCGCGAATGCCTGCGATGCCGTACGCGCCGTGGCGGCGCGCGTCGTCGAGATGCGCGCGGGTCATTCCGCCGAGCGCGTAGACGGGCATCGCGGCCTGCGCGGCCAGCGAGTCGAATCGGCTCCAGCCGAGCGCCGGCGCACCGGGGTGGCTGAGCGTCGGCAACACGGGCGACAGCGTGACGAAATCCGCGCCGACGCGCGCGGCCAGCAGCAGGTCGTCGTGCGTGTGGCAGGCCGCGGACACCCATCGTCCGGCCGGCAACGGCCGCTGCGCGGCGGCGCGCAACGCGGTGCCGTCGAGATGCCAGCCGGCGCCGTCGAGCCGCATCACGCCGGCCGCGTCGATCGGGCCGTTCAGCATCAGGTGCGCGCCGGCCGCATCGCAGCGCGCGAGCGCCGCGGCGGCGAGCCGCGCGAACGCGGCCGCATCGAGCGATTTCACGCGCAGTTGCACGAGCGTCTCGCCGCGCGCGAGCACGGCCGACAGCCGGTCGAGGAACGCATCGCAATCGGCCGCCGACGCGGACGCCGGCTCCGGCGTGATCACGCAGCAGCGCGGCAGCGTTGCGTTCATCGCGTGCGGCGCCGACAACGAGAAGCCGTCATTCGTCGGCCTCCTTCGCGATCTTCGGATAGACGCGCACGAGCACGATGCGCGGCCCGTTCATCTTCTTCACGACGACGTCGAAGCGGTCGAACGACACGCGCTGCCCTTCGTTCGGCAGGTCGCTGAGCGCCTGGATCACGAGGCCGCCGACCGATTCCGCGCGGCCTTCGTCGATGTCGATGCCGAGCGCCTGCTCGAGCGACACGACGGGCAGGCTGCCCTTGCCCATCAGCGTGCCGTCGTCGAGGCGGCTCCAGTCGGCATCGCCCTGGCGGAACTCGTCGTGGATCTGGCCGACCAGCGCGCCGAGCAGGTTGTCGAGCGTCAGGAAGCCGATCGGCTTCTCGCCCTTGTTGCCGACCAGCGCGAAGTGCGGCGCACCCTTGCGGAAGCGGCGGAACAGGTCGAGCGCCGGGGTGTCGGGCCTCACGTACTGCACGGGGCGCACGTAGTCGGACAGGTCTTCGAGCGCCGCGCCCGCGTGGCGCGCGAGCAGCAGGTCCTTCAGGTGGATCAGCCCGCTTACCTGTTCGCGCGACGCGTCCTCGAACAGCGGATAGCGGCTGAAGCGGTGCCGCGCGACGATCTCCATGTTGTCGGGCAGCGGCAGGTCGCGCCGCAGGCCGATCATTTCATGGGCCGGCCGCATCAGGTCCGATACGGTCATCGACGAAAAATCGAGCGAATGCGCGAGCGTGTTCCACTCGTCGTTGCTGTACGTGCCGCGCGCCGGCTGTGCCGTGTTGCCGGCCGTGCTACGGCGGCTGCGCAGGATCAGCTTCAGCTCATCGGTCGAGTAATGCGCGTCGCCGCCGTGGTCGGCGGACAGCCCGGCAAGCCGCAGCACCGCGTTGGCGCTGTTGTTGAGCACCCAGATCGCCGGATACATCGCCCAGTAGAACGCATAGAGCGGCAGCGCGACCCACAGGCCGACCTTCTCGGACTGGCGGATCGCCATCGATTTCGGCGCAAGCTCGCCGACGACGATGTGCAGGAACGAGATCAGCGAGAACGCGAACACGAGCGAGATCAGGTGCACGACGCGTTCGGACTGCACGCCGATCAGGTCGAGCAACGGGCTGAGCAGTTGCGCGAAGGCCGGTTCGCCGACCCAGCCGAGGCCGAGCGACGCGAGCGTGATGCCGAGCTGGCACGCGGAAAGATACGCGTCGAGCCGGCCGTGCACGATGCCGAGGATGCGCCCGCGCAGGCCGTGCTTGCGGGCGAGGGTCTTGACGCGCGTCGCGCGCAGTTTGACGAGGCCGAATTCGGCCGCAACGAAGAACCCGTTCAGGGCCACCAGGAACAACGCGCCGATGAGCGCGAAGATCTGTAACAAAGAATCGCTCCGGTTATGACAGGCTCATCAGTATAGAGCCTGAAATGGATTTGTAATGTTTCGGGCGGCCGATTGCTTACACCGGCGCCTCGCAGGGAACGGCGAGCGTGATGGTGGCGGTCGCACCGTCGGTGAACGCGGTATGCGAGAACGTGCCGCCGTGCGCGAGCGCGACGCGCTGGCACAGCGCGAGCGCCCATGCGATCCGCTTCGCGTCGCGCTCGCGCAGCATCTCGCGCCGCGCGAACGATTCGAACGCATGCGGCTGCGCGGGATCGGCGAGCGCGTCGGCGCTGACGGTGCAGGTGGCGCGCACGACGAACTGCGCGCCGTCGCGCGTGCACGCGAATGTCACGCGGCTGCCGGTGGCGCTGGCCTCGACGGCCGCCGTCAGCATGGTCCAGAGGGCTTGCGCGATGCGTTCGCGGTCGGCCGACAGCGATGGCTCGCCGTCCGGCAGCGTCGCGTCGAGCGCGACCTGCCGCGCGTCGGCGAGCGCGAAACGGACGAGCGCGAGCGTGTCGTCGAGCAGCGCGCGCAGCGCGAGCGGCCGCGGCGCGATCGCGAGCGTGCGCGTTTCGGCGCGCGGTGCATCGAGCACGTCGTCGATCAGCGTCACCTGCTGGTCGATGCCCGTGCGGATGCCCGCGAGCGCGCGCTGCAGGTTCGGATCGGCATTGGCGAGCTGGCGCTCGAGCACGTATGCCCAGCTATGCATCGCGTTCAGCGGGCTGCGCAGGTCGTGCGACGCGGTGGAGAGCGCCTGGTCGCGCAGGAACAGCGCCGCCTGGGTGGCGTAGTGCGCTGCGCGTTCGCGCAGCAGGTCAGCGGCGGGATCGACGGAAGTGGACGTCACGGAGCAGGCCTGTCGGAAGCGGTTGGCGTGGAAGTCACGCGAACCGCCATTATAGGGACGGTGCGTGTCACGCCGGCAGCGCGTCCTCGTCCTTTTTCCGCGCGTCGCCGTTCGGCAGCAACTGGCACGCAAGCAGGCCGGCCAACATCAGCGCGCAGCCGACGAGCGCGCGCAGCGTCAGCGTTTCGCCGAGCGCGGCCCAGCCGGCGATCGCCGCGAACACGCCTTCCATGCTGAAGATCACGGCCGCGTGCGCGGGTGCCGCGTCGCGTTGCGCGACGACCTGCAGCGTATAACCGATGCCGACCGACAGCAGCCCGCCGTACAGCAGCGTCGGCAGCGCGCCGCGCAGCATCGCGACGCTGATCGGCTCGACGGCCAGGCCGACCGCGAGGCACGCCACGCCGCAGACGACGAACTGCATGAACGCGAGCACGAGCGGATCGTGGCGTTTCGCGAGATGGCCGACCGCCATCACGTGCGCGGCGATGATGACGGCGCCCGCGAGCTGGAACCAGTCGCCGTAGAGCACCGAGAAATGCTCGTCGATGCTGAGGAAATACAGGCCGATCGCCGCGAGCAGCGCGCCGAACCACGTGCCGGCGCCGATCCGGTGGCGCGCGAACACGCCCATCAGCGGCACGATCACGACGTACAGCGAGCTGATGAAGCCCGCGTTGGCGACCCGCGTGTACTGCAGGCCGAACTGCTGCAGCGAGATCGACACCGCGAGCAGCCCGCCGAGCGCGAGGCCCGGCAGCAGCAGCGCCGGCTCGCGGCGGATCGCCGCGAACTGCGCGCGCGACGCCGCGTTGAGCATCAGCAGCGGAACCAGCACGAGCGCGCCGAGCAGGAAGCGCAGCCCCGTGAACAGGAACGGCCCGATCACGTCGAGGCTCAGTCGCTGCGCGACGAACGCCGAGCCCCAGATCGCGGCGGCGGCGAGCATCAGCAGGTTGGCGTGGAGGTGCTTGCGGGCTTCGGGCTTCATTGGATTCTTCTGAAGATTGCGGGCGGCGAAACTCCACAGCTTACGCCGAGATTGCAAGGCTGTCGGCAAACCTGCGCAGCGCGGCGGCCGCACGTGCGTCGCGCACGCGCGAATACAGCACGACCTGCGACTGCGGCAGCGGCGGCAGCCCGAATTTCGCGCCGACGTCGACCAGCGTGCGCGGCGCGACACGCCGCGCGAGCGGACAGACGGCGAGCCCCGCCGCGGCGGCCGCCGTGACCGCCGCGACACCGCCGCCCGTGAAGCGTTCGCGCCACGGCCGCCCCGCATGGTCGAGCGCACGCAGTGCCGCGGCCCGCACGCCGCACGGGCCGGCCAGCACCGCGAGCGGCAGCGGCTCGCCAGCACGGGGCGCCCAGTCCGGCGCGGCAAGCCAGGCCAGCGGTTCGGCAAACAGTAGCGTGCCGTCCTCGCGCGGCGGGTCCTCGCCGGGTTCGTGCCGCACGATCGCCGCGTCGAGCCTGCGTTCGTCGTATTGCGCGAGCAGGCCCGCCGACATCCCGAGATGCATTTCCAGCGACAGCCCCGGATCCTGTCGATGCAAGCTCGTGAGCACGGCCGGCAGGTCGGGCACCGCGACGTGTTCGCTGACGCCGAGCGACAGGCGGTGCGTGCCGGCCGAGATTGCGCCGAGCGCGTGGTCGTGCGCGTCGAGCAGCGCACGGGCCGCCGGCAGGAAGTTCTCGCCGTCGGCGGCCAGCTTGACCACGCGCGGCGTGCGCGCGAGCAGCGGCTTGCCGAGGTGCGCCTCCAGCCGCTTCAGCTTCAGGCTGACGGCCGATTGCGTGGTGCCGAGCGCATCGGCGGCGCGGGTGAAGCTGGCGAGATCGGCAACCAGCACGAACGCGCGCACGGCATCGAGATCGAGTACTTTCATTTCAAATGAAAATGAATGAAATATTCATTGATGACTGTTCATTATAGTTAGGCGGGCCTAACCTGACGTCGTGTTTCCGTTCTTCAACGTCACCGACAGGAGCAGGACCATGCCATTCACCCGTATCGCAGTGCGCGAAGGCAAACCGGCCGCATATCGCGCGGCGCTCGTCGACGGCGTGCATCGCGCGCTGATGCACACGTTCAACGTGCCCGAGGACGACATCTTCATGGTCGTCACCGAGCATGCGGCCGAGAACTTCGTGTTCGGCCGCCACTATCTCGACATCGAACGCAGCGACGATCTCGTGATGATCCAGATCACCGCGAACAACACGCGCACGCTCGAGCAGAAGCGGGCGTTGTACCGGACGATCGCGGAGAACCTCGCGCGGCAGCCCGGCGTGCGGCAACAGGACGTATTCATCAGTCTTGTCGAGGTGCTGAAGGAGGACTGGTCGTTCGGCAACGGCATCGCGCAATACGCCGGTTGATGCGCGACAGGGCGACGGGGCCGGATCGTCGCCCGCGCGTTTTGACGGCGTGTACTATGGAAGTTGCTTCACGGACGACGCCGGCGTGGACGACGCGCCGGCGATTCTTCATGTGCAGGAGCTTCCATGTCGCGTGTGCTGGAAATCGTGTTGTCGTTGTCGCTGGAAGGCTGGCCGGTCAAGGCTGCGAGTCGCGCCCGCGGCACGCAGCGCGATTTCGGCGCCGAACTCGTGCGCGCATGGCGGATCTGCCCGCAGGTCCGGATGCGCCGAGGCCATGAACGCGTGACGATCGAGCCGTGCCAGGTCGAGGAGGCCGAGCCGAGCCCCGGCGCGAGCTGGTGGACCTGGGTCGAGTCGAATGCGCATGGCAGGCGGGTCGTCGCGTCCCGCACGAAGGTGTTCGCGCCTGGCGTCACGCAGCGCGAACTGTTCGACGCGGAGCACGCGGGCATCGTCGTCGCGATGCCGCTGCCCGCGACGGCCGCCGCGGCCGATGCCGATGCACCGACGGGCGAAGTCGACGAAGCCGACGAAGCTGACGGTATCGCGCCGGACGCCACCGAGCGCCCTATCGCCGGCACGCCGCAGGAATCGTCGGCGCTGCGCCTCGTGAGCGAACGGCGGCGCGGGCGGTGGGCCGACGACAGCGGTGTCGTGGTCGAAATGACGCTCGACGACGTCACGCTGCACGGCGGCGACGAGCCGCCGCGCCGCTACGTCGAGCTGCGTCTTTCCGCGCCCGACTGGGAAACCTCCGCCGCGCGCACGGCCGCGCTGCACACGCTGTTTGCCGCGGCGCGCGAACTGAGCGGCGCGTGGCCCGCATTCGTGCAACTGACGAGCGTGATCGACCGCGCCTGTGCGGGCGAGCCGGCCGCCGCCGGGCCGGTCAAGGCGCGGCTCGTCGACCTGACCGGCATCCGCACGCAGCGCGCCGCGCTGTTCGCGCTGTCCGGCGACATCGTCGCGCAATGGCTCGGCAACGAGGGCGGCGTGCTCGATCGCGACGATCCCGAATTCGTGCACCAGATGCGCGTCGCGCTGCGCCGTTTGCGCACGCTGATGCGCTTCTTCCCGCTCTTTGCCGACCGCCAGTGGCAGGAAACGTTCGGTGCCGACCTGCGCTGGCTTGCCGCGCTGCTCGGCACGGTGCGCGACTGGGACGTGTTCTCGACCGAAAGCCTGCCCGCGCTGATCGCGGCCGACGATGGCAGCGCCGACGCCGACTGGAACGGCACGCTCGACGCCGCGCGCGCGCAATCCATGGTCGCGCGCGGCGAGTTGCGGCAAGCGCTGCATTCGGCCCGCTATGCGCGGCTGACGCTCGGCTGGCTCGAATGGCTCAGTACGCTCGCGCTGCCGCCTGCCGAAGGCGGCGACGCGCCGTCGCTGCGGCGTCATGCGACGAAGCGCGTGCGGCGGCTGTTCGGCCATCTTTACGCATCGCCGTCGCTCACGTCGCTCGATACGGCTGCGCGCCATCGGGTGCGGATCGACACGAAGCGGCTGCGCTATGCGCTCGAATTCTTCGCGTCGCTGGCGTCGCGCCGCACGCGCAACGAGACGGTCAAGACGCTCGCGCGCGTGCAGAGCGTGCTCGGCGAAGCGAACGACACGATGGCCGCGCTGCATCATCTCGAGCAACTGGCGGCGCCGCCGTACCAGCTCGGTTTCGTGCGTGGTTACGGCGCGGCGCTCGAACAGCGTGCCGCGCACGACGCGGAGGTGCTGCTGGCCAGCCTGCGTCCGCCGAAGCTCGACGGCAAGCGGGGCTGAGCGGCGCGCGCTGACTATAATTGCCGACCGTTTCCCGCACCCATACGATGACCGACGCACCGCAACCTTACCCGTCCTCCGAACCGCTCGAACTGGGCGGCGAGCTGTGGCTGCGCGCGGGCGAGCAGACGCTCGGCGGCGCCACGCGCATCGCGCTGCTCGCGGCGATCGGCGACACCGGTTCGATCACGCGCGCCGCGAAGGCCGTCGGCCTCAGCTACAAGGCTGCATGGGATGCGGTCGACACGATGAACAATCTCGCCGGCGAACCGCTCGTCGCGCGTTCGACGGGCGGCAAGGGCGGCGGCGGCACGACGCTGACGCCGCGCGCGACGTCGCTGATCGCCGCGTTCCGCACGATCGAGCGCGAGCATCGTCGTTTCATCGAGGCCGCGAGCGCGGCCGTAGCCGGGTTCGACGTCGACTGGGCGCTGATCGGCCGGATCGGCATGAAGACCAGCGCGCGCAACCAGTTGTTCGGCAAGGTCGCATCGATCGTGCGCGGCACGGTCAACGACGAAGTGACGCTCGCGCTGCCAGGCGGGCAGCCGATCGTCGCCGTGCTGACGCACGAAAGCGCCGATGCGCTCGGCTTGCAGGAAGGTGCGGCCGCATGCGCGCTGGTGAAGGCGTCGTGGGTCGTGCTGGCGGTCGACGATGGCGGGCCCGACCTGAAGGTGTCCGCGCGGAACCGGCTGCGCGGCAGCGTCGAATCCGTCGCGGCGGGCGCGGTGAACAGCGAAGTGACGCTGGCGCTCGACGGCGGCGGCACCCTGACGGCCGTCGTCACCAACGAAAGCGCCGATGCGCTGCAGCTCGACGCCGGCCGGCGGGCGATCGCGCTGTTCAAGGCATCGAGCGTGATTCTCGCGGTGACGGGCTGACGGCGCGGGCAGGGCGGCGCGCCGCGGCGATCGTGTGACGGACGGGGCGAAGCCGGCGCCGGACGTCGTCTGCATGGCACCGGCTTCGTTTCCGTTTTCAACTCATGCCGCGAAGCGCGGCTTCTCTCAGGCTCCAACGTGGCTGCCGGCGCCACGGCCTCGGCCTCGCGCGCTCACGCGACGCGCGTCGGCCACTCGGCGTGCGGCGGTGTCGCCTGCACGCGTCCTTCGCTCAATTGCACGACCTGGTCGCCGAACGCGGCGACGTCGTCCGGGTCATGCGAGATCAGCACCATCGGGATGTCGAGCCGCGCCTGCAACTCGGCGAGCTCGTGGCGCATGCGCTGACGCATCGCGGCGTCCAGCGCCGCGAACGGTTCGTCGAGCAGCAGGATCCGCGGTTGCGCGACCAGTGCGCGCGCGAGCGCGACGCGCTGCTTCTGCCCGCCCGACAGTTGCGACGGATACTGCCCCGCGAGCGCTTCGAGGTCGAACGCGCGCAGCCAGTACGCGACTTCGGGCGGCACCGTCTTTGCGCGCGGGTTGCGCAGCCCCGACGTGAGCCCGAACGCGATGTTCTGGCGCACGTTCAGATGCGGAAACAGCGCGTAATCCTGGAACAGGTATGCGACGCGGCGTTCCCGGGTCGGCACGTCGATGCGGCGCGCGGCGTCGAACAGCGATTCGCCGTTCAGCGTGATCGTGCCGGCGTCGGGCGACAGCAGGCCGGCGATTGCCTGCAGCGTCATGCTCTTGCCCGCGCCGGACGGCCCGAACAGCACGACGCGCTGCGTCGCTGCCGTGAACGACACGTCGAGCGTGAAACGGCGCTCGGCGTTCGCGTAGGTCTTGCGGATGTCGACGATGAGGCTCATGCGGGCCTCCGCCGAAGCAATCCGGCCGCCGCACGACACAGGCGATACGGACAAGGCAGGCGCTTCATGTCAACTGGCTCCGCCGGGCGCGCGACGGCACGAGCCAGCCGGTCGCGAGCAGCACGAGCACGCAGGTGATCGACGTCACCAGCACGAGGAAGTTGGCCGTGTTGTCGTCGCCGGCCTGCACGGCCGCATAGATTGCAACCGACAGCGTCTGCGTGCGGCCGGGCAGGTTGCCCGCGATCATCAGCGTCGCGCCGAATTCGCCGAGCGCGCGCGCGAACGCGAGCAGCGCACCCGCGAGAATCCCGCGCGTGGCGAGCGGCAGCGTCACGCGGAAGAACACCGCGGCTTCGCCGAGCCCGAGCGTGCGCGCGGCGCGCTCGAGATGCGGATCGACACCTTCGAACGCGGCACGCGCCGACTTCAGGATCAGCGGAAACGCGACGACCATCGATGCGATGACCGCGCCTTGCCACGTGAAGACGAGCTCGATGCCGAGCTTGTCGAGCCACGCGCCGAACACGCCGCGCCGGCCGAGCAGCACGAGCAGGTAATAGCCGAGCACCGTCGGCGGCAGCACGAGCGGCAGCGTCAGCAGCGAATCGACGACATCGCGCAGCGGCGAGCGCCAGCGCGCGAGCATGAACGCGGCGGCGACGCCGAGCACGATGTCGAGCGCGGTCGCCCAGCCGGCGACCTTCAGCGACAACAGCAGCGGTACCCAGGCGTCTTGCATCGCGATACGCTCACTTGCCCGCGGGCTTGAAGCCGAACGTCGACAGCACGGCCTGGCCCTGCGGCGACGCGACGAAGTCGATGAACGACTGCGCCTGCGCGGCGTGGCGGCTGTCCTTGACCACGGCGATCGGATAGGTGATGGCCGTCTTGGTCGGCACCGTCAGCGCGATCTTCACGCGGCCGGGCATGATTGCGGCGTCGGTGCCGAACACGAAGCCCGCGTCGACCTCGCCGCGCGCGACGTAGTCGAGGCTCTGGCGCACGTTGGCGGCCAGCACGCCCTTCGCGCTGACGGCATCCCACACGCCGGCCGCGCGCAGCGCGCCTTCGGTGTAGCGGCCGACCGGTACCGATGCCGGGTCGCCGTACGCGATGCGCTTCACGCCGGGCGCCGTCAGGTCGTTCAGCGACGTCGGCGCGGCCGCGCGGCTGTCCGCCGGCACGATCAGCACGAGCGAGTTCGCCGCGAAATCGCGGCGCGTGCCGGGCACGATCACCTTTTCGTCAGCCGCCCGATCCATCGCCTTCTGGTCGGCCGACGCGAACACGTCGGCCGGCGCGCCCTTGGCGATCTGCTGCATCAGCACGTCCGACGCGCCGAAGTTGAACAGCACCTTGGTGTCCGGATGCTGCTTCTGGTACGCGTCGCCGACCGCCTTGAACGCGTTCGTCAGGCTGGCGGCGGCCGACACGACCAGTTCGTCGGCGCAAGCGGGCGCGCTGAACGCCACACCGGCGGCGGCAAGCGCGGCGATCGGCAGCAGGCGGAGCAGGGTGCGGCGAAGCGGACGGACGGTTGAGCGCATGGTGGATTCGCGTGAATGGGTGGAAACCGTAATCGTAATATAGGGCGGGTTATAACGCTCGACATACCGCTCATGCGACGGTGCGCATGAAATGGTCAGGCCTGAAGAATGGTGGGCGTGACGGCCGGGCCGCCCGTCACGCGTGCAGCGTGTGCGTCGGCGATTCGGTGCGCTGCAGCGACGACGGCTGCGACGCGGGGCGATAGTTCGGGTTGGCCTTCCAGCGCGCGCGGACGAACGGGCGCTCGTGGCCCGACAGCTCCAGCGCAACCTTGGTGACCCAGCGATGCGACGGCACCGTGATGCCATGCAGCGCGACGGTGACGAGCACGAGGCTCGCGACGACCGCGGGCACCGACCAGCGGTGCGGCACCGCGCGCCACGAGCCGGCGATGAACGCGAGCGCGGCGATCGCGCCGACGATGCAGCCGGTGATCGATTCGGACGGCGAATGCGCGTCGAGCGCGACGCGCGACACGCCGACCGCGACACCGGCCGCGAGCCCGAGCGCGATGCCGGCGATCCGCACCGGCGTGCGCGTGCGGATCAGCATCAGGAAAATCGCGACCGGATAGACCGACGTCGACAGCATCGCGTGGCCGCTGAAGCCCGTGAAATCCCACGCACGGATGCCGATGCCCCAGCCGAGGAACGCGATCTTCGTCAGCGCGACCACGCCGATCGCGGCCGCGAGCACGCCGAGCCACGCGACCGCGCGCTGTCGCGAGTAGCCGAGCGCGAGCCAGACGGCGATCGTGATCGCGAGCGGCAAGGTCAGGCCGGCGCCGCCGAACGCGGTGATCATGATCCACAGGCTAGATGACAGGTCGAACATCGGGAAGGGACGAACGGAGGCGGGGAGGATGCTTAAATCAACGCGCGAGCCGGGAAGAACGACTACAACGGATACAAGCGGCGAAACTCCAGTATAGCGCCGCGTGTGCACGAGCCCCGTTTTTTGCGCCGTCGGGAACTAACCACGTGCAGGAAAAATCCCAGAAACAATGTTATGGTGCATTGCACAAAGTCGAACGATGCATCCGTTGCGGTGCCCTCATGGCACCCCTATTTTTCCTGACAGCGAGCCCGATCGATGACCAAAAGTCTGACCAAGGTGTGGCTGGGCGGCATGAAACGCGTGCTGTCTCCGGTCGCCAAGCGTGCTGCGCGCGATGCACAGCGCATTACCCGCGACGCACTCGAGGCTGCCGCCTCTCCCGCCGTATCCGATCTGTCCCCGCCGCGCGAATCGCGCGTGCGCCCGCGCGCTGCGGCGTGGGCGGCGGGCGAGTGGACGCGCGGCGAGCATCCGATGGCGCCCGCGCTCGGGCGTCTCGTCCAGAATCTCGCGTACGGCCTGTACGTGCCGCCCGGCCGCCGGCGCGGCGCGATGCCGCTCGTCGTGATGCTGCACGGCTGCCAGCAGTCCGTCGATGAATTCGTGCAGGGTACGCGGATGAACCTGCTGGCCGACAAGCACGGTTTTGCGGTGCTGTATCCGGAGCAGTCGCTGCGCGCACATGCGCACGGCTGCTGGCACTGGTATGAAGATACCGACCGCGCGGGCCGCGGCGAGGCGAACGCGGTTGCGTCGCTGGTCGATGCGCTCGTCGACGAACGCGGTTTCGACGCGTCGCGCGTCTATGTCGCGGGGCTGTCGGCCGGCGCGGGTCTCGCGTCGCTTCTTGCGCTGCACCATCCCGACCGCTTCGCGGCGGTGGCGCTGCACTCGGGCCCCGCGCTCGGCGAGGCGAACTCCGGCATTACCGCGATGGACGTGATGCGGCGCGGCGTGCGGCAGAACCCGGCCGCGGCTGTCGATGCGCTGGTCGATGCCGCTGCGTATCCGGGCATGCCCGCGCTGATCGTCCAGGGCGGCGGCGACCATGTCGTCGCGCCGAAGAACGCCGACCAGCTGACGGTGCAGTTCATGCGACTGAACGGGCTCGCCGACAGCCGCGGCGCGCTGCGCGGCGGCGAACGCGTCGAGACGCGCGACGCGGGCGCACAGATCACCGATGTCTGCCGCGACGGCGAACCGGTCGTGCGGCTGTGCCATGTGAAAGGGCTCGATCACGCGTGGGCCGGCGGCGACGAAGCCGTGCCGTTTCATGCGGCCGTCGGCCCCGATGCGAGCGCGATGATCTGGGCCTTTTTCGAAGCACGCCGTCGCACTGTGGCGACCGAACGACGCATCGTTTGATCAATGCTGGCCAAAGCCTAGGGTTTTCCCTATAATTCGGGAAAACCCTAGTCAAAGAACCTTTGGATTGCGAGATCGAACATGTACCTGCTGAGCCACCTCTTCCTGATGCTGACCAAGAACGCTGAAACGGCCCGTAAAGAGCGAGCCGAGGCGTACCTGTCCGAAGCAACCGACATCCACGATCTCGAATTCCGTATGCGCAAGATCGATCGCGAAGCGTCGATGAACCGCCCGTATTCGTTCGGCGCGCGCTAAGCAGCGCAAGGCGGGCCAGCCGGCCCGCCGTTCCGGCGAGTCACGCAAAAGGGCGCGTGCGGCTTGATGCCGCACGCGCCCTTTTTGCATTCGTCGTCCTGCGTCGCGTCAGACGACCGTCAGGCGCACCGGCACGTTGTTGCGCGTTGCGTTCGAATACGGGCACACGTGGTGTGCCTTTTCGACCAGCGCCTGCGCGTCGGCCTTGTCGAGCCCAGGCAGCGACACGCGCAGCTCGATGTCGAGCCCGAAGCCGCCTGCGTCGTTCGGGCCGATGCCCACTTCCGCCGTGACCTGCGTATCGGCCGGCAGCACCTGCTTGTTCTGGCCGGCGACGAATTTCATCGCGCTCAGGAAGCACGCCGAGTAACCTGCGGCAAACAGCTGTTCCGGATTCGTGCCTTCCGCGCCTGTGCCGCCGAGTTCGCGCGGCGCGGCCAGCTTCACTTCCAGCTTGTTGTCGGCGGAGACCGCGCGGCCGTCGCGGCCGCCCGTGCTCGTGGCGCTCGTCTTGTACAGAATGTTCATCGTGCAGCTCCTGTCGGGAAAAGGGGAGAAAAGCGGCCCGGTCGAATGGAATGTCGCCGGCCACGGATAAAATATAGAACACTAATCATTAGTGTGCAAATGAAATTTTGAAGAAAAACCCGGCAGTGCCGGGTCGGTCGGCCGACGCTCGGTTCGTCAGCGTTCGTTGGCGGCCGACAGCGCATCGCGCAACTGCTGGAGATCGGCGCGCAGCCTGATCAGGAACTCGGGTGTTTGTTGCATCGCGCAGAAGAGATCGGCGGGCACCGAGCGCGCGCGGTCCTTCAGCGCCCGGCCTTCCGGCGTCACGCGCACGTTCACGACGCGTTCGTCGGCCGCGCTGCGCACGCGCTCGACGTAGCCGAGCGCTTCCAGCCGCTTGAGCAGCGGCGTGACCGTGGCCGGGTCGAGGTCGAGCCGCGCGGCGATGTCCTTCACCGCGATATCGTCGCGCTCCCACAGCACGAGCATCGCGAGATATTGGGGATAGGTCAGCGACAGCTTGTCGAGCAGCGGCTTGTACGCCTTCGTCATCGCGTGCGAAGTCGAGTAGAGCGCGAAGCACAGTTGCTCGTCGAGCGTCTGGGGCAGCGGGGGTGGGCGGTCCATGATTCGGGAGGCGCGGCGCACGCGCTAACAATTTGTACGCAAATTATTTTGCGCGCAAAAGATACGGTTGAACAGGGGGCGCCTGGCTAGGGGCGCTCAGCCAAGGGCGGCGGGTGATGGATACCGGGAAAGGGGGTGCGATGGGACCGGGCGCCGGATGCAGTCCGGCGCGGGACACAGCGTGACGGCCGGCGACGCGCGCCGGCCGGGGGAGGCTTCAGCGGCCCGACGTGGTCGTCGTCGCGTCCGGCTCCTGCACGCCGAAGCAGCCGCGATAGGTCGCGTAGAACGAGCAGTACAGCATCGTGACGATGATGATCGTCACCGGCATCATGATCGTCAGCGCATAACCACCGGCGCCGAGCGCCTGCAGCAGCAGCGACAGCGCGAGCGACGTGCCGAGCGCGACGCCGAACCACAGCATGCCGTACACGACGAACGCGCCGCGATTGCGCCAGCAGCTGACGATGCTGAAGAACAGCGCCTTGGCGGGCGGGACGTCATGCCATGCGACGAGCACCGGCGCGAACCAGAACAGCATCGAGATCGGCAGATACAGCAGCGTCGCGAACATCAGCGCGCCGAACGTGCCTTGCGCGGCGAGCGTTTCCGGCGTCGTGCTCGCTTCGTCGGCCGCGCCCATCATCACGTGGAACAGCGCGCCGCCGTCCACGAACGACGAAGCGGCGAACACGAGCACCATCGACGCGACGTAGATCACGCCGAGCACGAGCAGCCGCTGGGTCGCGACGGTGCCGTACGAGCGGAAGCCGTCGATCAGGATCGTCGGCATCACCGGCTTGCCGGCCACCGTGTCGCGGCACGCGGCCATGAAGCCGACCGCGATGCCGGGAATGAACACCAGCGGCAGCGCCGAGCCGATCACGGGCACCATCGACACCAGCGTGATCGCCAGCAGGTACGTGAAGAACAGCGTGATGAACGCGAGCGGGTTCCGGCGGAACAACCAGACGCCTTGACGGAACCAGACATAGCCCGTTTTTGCGGGCACTTCGATCAGTTGCATGCGGTTTGGATCTCGGGAAGCGCGGGCGTATGCGCGATACGCTCGCGCAGGATGCGTTCGAAATGACCGGGGTCGTGCGGCTTGAGCATCTCGGCCGCGCGCGGCAGGTAGAAGTCGTACAGGCGCGACACCCAGAAACGGTACGCGCCCGCGCGCAGCATGTCGCTCCAGTGGCGGCGCTCCTCGGCCGTGAACGGCCGCACGGTCTGGTACGCGCGCAGCAGCGCATCGGCGCGGGCGACGTCGAGCACGCCGGTCGCGAGGTCAACGCACCAGTCGTTGACGGTCACCGCGACGTCGAACAGCCACTTGTCGCAGCCGGCGAAATAGAAGTCGAAGAAGCCGCCGAGCCGCACGTCGTGGCCGGTGCCCGGCGCCGCGTGCGCGAACAGAACGTTGTCGCGGAACAGGTCGCAATGGCACGGCCCGGCCGGCAGCGCCGCGTAATCGTCCGACGCGAAGAAGGCCGCCTGGTGCGCGAGCTCGCCTTCGAGCAGCGTGCGTTGTGCGTCCGTGATGAACGGCACGATCGCCGGCACGTTCTCCTGCCACCACGGCAGGCTGCGCAGGTTCGGCTGGTTGCGCGGATAGTCGCGCCCCGCGAGGTGCAGGCGCGCAAGCATTTGCCCGACCTCGATGCAGTGTTCGACCCCCGGCGCGAGTTCGGCCGCGCCGTCGAGCTTCGTGACGATCGCGGCCGGCTTGCCGTGCAGCTCGCCGAACAGCGCGCCGTCGTCGCGCGGAACCGGATCCGGCACCGGCACGCCGTGGCCGGCCAGGTGCCGCATCAGGTCGAGGTAGAACGGCAGTTGTTGCGCGGTCAGCTTTTCGAAGATCGTGAGGACGTATTCGCCGCGCGTCGTCGTCAGGAAGAAATTGCTGTTTTCGATACCGGACGGAATGCCGCGAAACGCAAGCACGTCGCCCAGTTCGTAGTGGCGCATCCATTGCGCGAGATCGGAGTCGGAAACAGCAGTGAAAACGGCCATGCGGGATGCGTCAGGTCAGGGTGTCGGCACGCGGGCGGCATGCGTCGCGACAGCAGGTGAAGGGAGGCGGCGCGCCGCGATCGATGCGGCGCGCGACGGAATCAGTAGCGCAGGTTCAGCGACGGCAGGCGCGTGATCGGGATACCCGCGTCGTGCGGCTTCGGCGACGTGTCGGGCGTCGAGCTCATCTGGTAGCGCGTGCCGAAGTTCGACTTCACGTCGATCTCGACCGGCTTGCCGCGGTCGCGGTACTCGGTGACCTCGGTGCCGTTCTTGCTCTTTTCATGGAAGCTCGGCGTGCGTCGAATGTCGGCGAAGTCGACTTTCGACGTGACTTCGGCGCCAGGCCGGTTGATCTTGCGGAGATCGGGCAGGCCGGCGGCTTCGTTGGCCTCGGCCCGGGCCTGCGCGTCGGCGTCAGGCGTGGCGCCGGCGGCGTAAGCGACGCTGGCGGCGGCAAACGCGGTGGCAGCGGCGACGAGAATGAGCGGCTTCATGATGAGTCTCCAGTGAACCCATCGATTTTAGCAAATACTGCGGGCCATCCGGCCCTGGCGTGCGTATGGGCGGCCATGAGGATGACCGGGTTCCGTGGTAATGTCGTTCGATCAGACGAGGTGATACAAATGAAGAACGACCTGAGCCGCCGGCACCGTGTGCTGACGCCCGAAAGCCCGCCGGTCGAGGCTTTCGACGATCCGATCGCCGCCGTCGGGCGGCTGTCCGCCATTTACGACACGAATACGGGCTTCCTGCGCGACGCATTCGCGCGCTATCGCCGCCACGAACCGATTACCGAGCACGTGCGCGCGTGCTACCCGTTCGTGCGGATCCGCACCGACGTCAACACGCACGTGGATTCGCGCCGCTCGTACGGTTTCGTCGCCGGCCCCGGCGTGTTCGAGACGACGGTCACGCGCCCCGATCTCTTCGCGAACTACTATCGCGAGCAACTGCGCCTGCTGTCGAAGAACCACCATGTCAAGATCGAGATCGGCGTGTCGTCGCAGCCGATTCCGGTCCATTTCGCGTTTCCGGAAGGCATCCATCTCGAGGGCGAGCTCGACCGCGACCGCCTGCTCGCGATGCGCGACATCTTCGACACGCCCGACCTGTCGTATCTCGACGACCGCATCGTCAACGGCACGTTCGAGCCGGCGCCGGGCGAGCCGCATCCGCTTGCGCTGTTCACGGCCGCGCGCGTCGACTTCTCGCTGCACCGGCTGCGTCACTACACGGCGACGTCGCCCACGCATTTCCAGAACTACGTGCTCTACACGAACTACCAGTTCTACATCGACGAATTCGTGAAGCTCGGCCGCACGGTGATGACGGAGAGCGACGATCCCGAGGTGCGTGCGTACCGCAGCCAGTACAGCTCGTTCGTCGAGCCGGGCGATGTCGTCACGTATAACGCGAACCTCGGCAGCGAGCCGGCCGAGGGCGCCGCGCCGCCGCGCCTGCCGCAGATGCCCGCGTATCACCTGAAGCGTGCGGACGGCAGCGGGATCACGATGGTCAACATCGGCGTCGGCCCGTCGAACGCGAAGACGATCACCGATCACATCGCGGTGCTGCGTCCGCACGCATGGGTGATGCTCGGTCACTGCGCGGGGTTGCGCAACACGCAGCGTCTCGGCGACTACGTGCTCGCGCACGGTTACGTGCGCGAGGATCACGTGCTCGACGCCGACCTGCCGCTGTGGGTGCCGATCCCGGCGCTCGCCGAAGTGCAGCTCGCGCTCGAGCGCGGGGTGGCGGACGTCACGCGGCTCGAGGGCGTCGAACTGAAGCGCGTGATGCGCACGGGCACGGTCGCGAGCGTCGACAACCGCAACTGGGAGCTGCGCGACCATCGCGAGCCCGTGCAGCGGCTGTCACAGAGCCGTGCGATCGCGCTCGACATGGAAAGCGCGACGATCGCCGCGAACGGCTTCCGCTTCCGCGTGCCGTACGGTACGCTGCTGTGCGTATCGGACAAGCCGCTGCACGGCGAGCTGAAGCTGCCGGGCATGGCCGACACGTTCTATCGCGGGCAGGTCGACCAGCATCTGCAGATCGGCGTGAAGGCGATGGAGATCCTGCGCACGAACGGGCTCGACAAGCTGCATAGCCGCAAGCTGCGGAGCTTTGCGGAAGTGGCGTTTCAGTAAGGCGCACGGCCTGCGGGGATGTCGATGCCCCGCCGGGCTTCACGGCGGCTGACGCGCGCACGCTGTCCGGCCCGCGCGCCTGCGCCACCTGCCTGACCGCGTTGACGCTCGCCGCGACCGCATCGCGGCCTTCATACCAGGGCAGGGCGCAATCTGCTGTCGATCGCTGACCGCATCGTCCCGGCGCCGCGCGAGCCAGCCGGTAGCCCGCGGCCGAGCGGCGACCACGGCGTATAAGCGATCCCTTCGCCGATGCACGGTGACAGCACGCCGCGTTAGTCGTCGCGGCACAGCCGATGGCGACATCGGCACGTCGTCGGGCGCACCGACCCGCTGCCCGGACAGTACCGTTTTCGCTATCTGGCGATTTTACGTTTGGTAGTTCTTATCATTAAGAATGGGCTCTCCTGCGTGGCGTTGTCCGACGCTTGCACCAAGGAACGACGAACAGTCGAACCCGATTGATTCCCATCAGATCGATGAGTGAACCTATCTTATAAAAATCAAAATCCTGCTGGCTTCCGTGATGCTCACTTCATCCCTGTGGCCATGGCCAAATGCGCGGTGATCGGGCCGTCCAAGAACCCTTGTGGGCTGGTCGCGGTAATCGGTCCTACCAAGTGCCAGTGCTCTTTGCCAGGCAGGCGATGACACAGGCGCACCCCCCCCGGTGGCGGCCTCATTTCCCCGGAGCGGTTCGCCATAAACGACAAGGCCGCCCGACGCCGAAGCGCGCGGACGGCCTTGCGTGTCGAGCGGCCGTGCGGCGTTGCTCAGCACTCACCCTTCTTCGCGTGTCCCGGCGGGCAGTGGTAGCCGCGACGATCGTCGTAACCATGATGACGTTCCCACTCGCGGCGTTCCCAGTAACGGCGGCCGTCCCAGTAGCGGTCGCCATGCCAGCCGATGATGACCGCGGGCGCCGGAGCGACCACGACGGGCGCGGGCGCGACGATGACCGGCGCTGGCGTGCCGATGTTGACGTCGACGTTGACGGCATGAGCGAGGCCGGACAGCGAAAGGCCCAGGCCGGCGAAGGCGAGGGCGATCAGCGAGCGTTGCATGTTCTTTTCCGTGAGGTCGTTATGAATAGGCCGGCGCGACGCGATGGAAGCGAGGGGGGATCGTTCCACCGGGGGAACGCCGCGCCGACACAATGCAGTGTGCTGGCATGCGACTGAAAAGGCGAGGCGTGTTTGTTACCGCGGGTTGGCGGCTCGCAGGCGCGGGACGCGGGCATTGGGCCGCACATTTGACAATGGGGGGCCGCGGGTGCGGTCGACCACGCTGGATCGCACGGCGCCGGCCGCGCGAATTTGACATTCGGCGGCGCGCGGCCGCGAAGCGGAATTAACAGCGCGTTACAAAGTAGCGCGCGGCAGGCGGCCCGATCGCCATGCCTGCCGCGCGGGAAGCAGTGCGCCGGCCGTCGGGCCGACTGTCGCCGCGGATGGGTTACAGGTAGAACATCCGGTCTTCTTCGGGCCGCGGCGGCTGCCCTTCCGAGCCTTCGCCTTCTTCCTCGCCGCTGTCCTCATAGAACGCGAGCACTGCGTCGAGCACCTGGTCGGGATCGTCGATCACCTGCATCAGATCCATGTCTTCCGGATTGATGAGGCCCATCGGAATCAGCTGGTCGCGGAACCACTGCAGCAGCCCCTGCCAGAACGCGCTGCCGACGAGAATGATCGGCACGAGGCGCGATTTTTTCGTCTGGATCAGCGTGAGTACTTCGGACAGCTCGTCGAGCGTGCCGAAACCGCCCGGCATCACGATCACCGCATCCGAATTCTTCACGAACGTGACCTTGCGCGTGAAGAAGTGGCGGAAGCGCAGCGAGATGTCCTGGTAGTGGTTGCCGGCCTGCTCGTGCGGCAGCTCGATGTTCAGGCCGACCGACGGCGCCTTGCCGGCGTGCGCGCCCTTGTTCGCGGCTTCCATGATGCCGGGGCCGCCGCCGGAGATCACGGCGAAGCCGGCATCGGACAGCTTGCGCGCGATTTGCGCGGCGAGCTTGTAGTGCGGCGTGTCGGGTTTGAGGCGGGCAGAACCGTAGATGCTGACAGCCGGGCGGATCTCCGACAGGTACTCGGTCGCCTCGATAAACTCTGCCATAATCGTGAACATCTGCCACGATGCGCGCGCCTTCTTGGCCGTCGCGCGCTCTTGATCTGCGAGCGAACGCAGACTCGGAATCACTTTTCTCTTGTTCATAATGCCTGAAGAACGAAATCTGGAAGGTAAGACCCTGCTATTGGTTGACGGTTCGAGCTATCTGTATCGGGCTTACCATGCGATGCCTGATTTGCGTGGCCCTGGCGGGGAGCCGACCGGAGCGCTCTACGGAATCATCAACATGCTGCGCCGTATGCGCAAGGAAGTCAGTGCAGAGTATAGCGCTTGCGTGTTCGATGCAAAGGGCAAGACGTTCCGCGACGACCTTTATGCCGACTATAAGGCAAACCGCCCGTCGATGCCGCCCGACCTCGCATTGCAGGTCGAACCGATCCACGGCGCGGTGCGCGCGCTCGGCTGGCCGCTGCTGATGGTCGAAGGCGTCGAGGCCGACGACGTGATCGGCACGCTCGCGCGCGAAGCCGAACGGCACGGGATGAACGTGATCGTGTCGACGGGCGACAAGGATCTCGCGCAGCTCGTGACCGACCACGTCACGCTCGTCAACACGATGACCAACGAGACGCTCGACCGCGACGGCGTGATCGCGAAGTTCGGCGTGCCGCCCGAGCGGATCATCGACTACCTGGCATTGATCGGCGACACCGTCGACAACGTGCCGGGTGTCGAGAAGTGCGGGCCGAAGACGGCCGTGAAATGGCTGTCGCAATACGACAGCCTCGACGGCGTCATCGCGCACGCGGGCGACATCAAGGGCGTGGTCGGCGACAACCTGCGCCGCGCGCTCGACTTCCTGCCGCTCGGCCGCACGCTCGTGACGGTCGACACGGCCTGCGATCTCGCGCCGCATCTCGAATCGATCGAAGCGTCGCTGAAGACCGACGGCGAGGCGCGCGATCTGCTGCGCGACATCTTCGCGCGCTACGGCTTCAAGACGTGGCTGCGCGAAGTCGACAGCGCACCGGCGGAAGGCGGCGATGCCGATGCGCCGGACGGCGAGCCTGCACCGGTGGTGGCGGCCGACATCGTTCGCGAATACGACACGATCCAGACCTGGGAGCAATTCGACGCGTGGTTCGCGAAGATCGACGCGGCCGCGCTGACCGCGTTCGACACCGAGACGACCGCGCTCGACCCGATGCTCGCGCGGCTCGTCGGTCTGTCGTTCTCGGTCGAGCCGGGCAAGGCCGCGTACCTGCCGGTCGCGCACCGTGGCCCCGACATGCCCGAGCAGCTTCCGTTCGACGAAGTGCTCGCACGCCTGAAGCCGTGGCTCGAATCGGCCGATCGCAAGAAAGTCGGCCAGCACCTGAAGTACGACGCGCAGGTGCTCGCGAACTACGACATCGCGCTGAACGGCATCGAGCACGACACGCTGCTCGAATCGTACGTGGTCGAATCGCACCGCACGCACGACATGGACAGCCTCGCGCTGCGTCATCTGGGCGTCAAGACGATCAAGTACGAAGACGTGGCAGGCAAGGGCGCGAAGCAGATCGGCTTCGACGAAGTGGCGCTCGCGCAGGCCGCCGAATATGCGGCCGAGGATGCCGACATCACGCTGCAACTGCATCACGTGCTGTATCCGCAGGTCGCGCGCGAACCGGGCCTCGAGCGCGTGTATCGCGAGATCGAGTTGCCTGTATCGCTCGTGCTGCGCAAGATGGAGCGCACGGGCGTGCTGATCGACGACGCGCTCCTGCTCGCGCAGAGCACCGAAATCGCGACGCGTCTGATCGAACTCGAAGCGCAGGCATACGAACTGGCGGGCGGCGAATTCAATCTCGGCTCGCCGAAGCAGATCGGGCAGATCTTCTTCGAGAAACTGCAGTTGCCGGTCGTGAAGAAGACGCCGAGCGGCGCACCGTCGACCGACGAAGAAGTGCTGCAGAAGCTCGCCGAGGATTACCCGCTGCCGAAGCTGCTGCTCGAGCATCGCGGGCTGTCGAAGCTGAAGTCGACCTATACCGACAAGCTGCCGCGCATGGTGAACCCCGCAACGGGCCGCGTGCACACGAACTATGCGCAGGCCGTCGCGGTGACGGGCCGTCTCGCGTCGAACGATCCGAATCTTCAGAACATTCCGGTGCGCACGGCCGAAGGCCGGCGGATCCGCGAGGCGTTCATCGCATCGCCGGGCCACCGGATCGTGTCGGCCGACTATTCGCAGATCGAACTGCGGATCATGGCGCACATCTCGGGCGACGCGTCGCTGCTGCGCGCGTTCTCGCAGGGCGAGGACATCCACCGCGCGACGGCCGCCGAGGTGTTCGGCGTGACGCCGCTGGAGGTCAATTCCGACCAGCGCCGGATCGCGAAGGTGATCAACTTCGGGCTCATCTACGGGATGAGCGCGTTCGGGCTCGCGTCGAACCTCGGCATCACGCGTGACGCGGCAAAGCTCTATATCGACCGTTATTTCGCCCGCTATCCGGGTGTCGCGCGGTACATGGAAGACACGCGCGCGATCGCGAAGGAGAAGGGTTACGTCGAAACCGTTTTCGGTCGCCGCCTGTGGCTGCCGGAAATCAACGGCGGCAACGGCCCGCGCCGCCAGGCGGCCGAGCGCGCGGCAATCAATGCGCCGATGCAGGGCACCGCGGCCGACCTGATCAAGCTGTCGATGATCGCGGTGGACGACTGGCTCACGCGCGACAAGCTTGCATCGCGGATGATCATGCAGGTGCACGATGAACTGGTGCTCGAGGTGCCCGACGAAGAACTGTCGCTCGTGCGCGAGAAACTGCCGGAAATGATGTGCGGCGTCGCGAAGCTGAAGGTGCCGCTCGTCGCCGAAGTGGGCGCTGGAGCGAACTGGGAAGAGGCACACTGACGCACCGCTGCGCGGTTCCCGATTCCTGCGGCATATTGTTGCAGGGATGCTGAATATCGAGATGGTTTGCTTGTGGTCAACGCGCAAGCTCCCGGACAATGCATGTCAGTCATGTCATTGACGCGGAGCGGCGCGCCCCGCGTTCCGGGGGCGGCGAATCGAAGTGCTTCGAACTGCACATCGATGTTGTCCGAACCGGTTAATCCACCGGGTGGCGCGAATGCATCGCGTTCGCTTCGTCCGGCGGCAGCAGTTTCGAATCGCAAAGGGGGGAATCGGATGCATCGGATCATCATCGTAGGCGGAGGCGCGGGCGGCCTGGAACTGGCGACGCGGCTCGGCGACCGTTACGGCGCGCGCGGCAATCGTCCCGCGCGTGCGCTCGTCACGCTCGTCGACCGCAATCCGACGCACATCTGGAAACCGCTGCTGCACGAGGTCGCGGCGGGCAGCATGGACCCGTTCACGCAGGAGCTCGAATACGCGGCGCAGGCGCGCTGGCACGGCTTCGAGTTCCAGCAGGGCGGGCTGACCGGGCTCGACCGGGCGGCGAAGCGCATCACGCTGTCGCCCATCAACGACAGCGATGGCGAGGAACTGCTGCCGGAGCGCGAGCTGGAATATGACACGCTCGTGATCGCGATCGGCAGCACGACCCACTTCTTCGGCGTGCAGGGCGCGCCGGAAAACGCGATCGCGCTCGATACCGTCGGCGAGGCCGAACGCTTCCGCAAGCGGCTGATCGCCGCGTGCATGCGTGCCGAGCACCAGGCGCCGGCGCCGACCGCGCCGGGCGATACGGCCGAACCGCGCATCCAGGTCGTGATCGTCGGCGGCGGCGCGACGGGCGTCGAGTTGTCCGCGGAACTGCGCAACACTGCGCAGGTGCTGTCCGTGTACGGGCTGCACAAGCTCGACCCGCGCCACGACGTCGGCATCGTGCTGATCGAATCGGGGCCGCGGATTCTGCCGGCGCTGCAGGAGCGCGTGTCGACGGCGACGGCCGAGCTGCTCGAAAAACTCGGCGTGCGGCTGATGCTCGGCGAGCGCGTGACCGAGGTCGCGCCGGGGCTCGTGCATACCGCGAGCGGCAAGGCGGTGCGCGCGGATCTGACGGTCTGGGCGGCCGGCATCAAGGCGCCGTCCGTGCTGTCGCATCTCGACGGCCTGCAGGTCAACAAGCTCGGCCAGCTCGACGTGCGCCGCACGCTGCAGACCTTCACCGACGACAACGTGTTCGCGCTCGGCGATTGCGCGGCGTGCGTGTGGCCCGGCAACGAGCGCAACGTGCCGCCGCGCGCGCAGGCCGCGCACCAGCAGGCGAGTTTCCTGCTGAAGGCGATCGGCTGCCGTCTCGAAGAGCGGCCGCTGCCCGAGTTCACGTATCGCGATTTCGGTTCGCTCGTGTCGCTCGGCCATTTCAGCGCGGTCGGCAACCTGATGGGCGGGCTGATCGGCGGCAACATGCTGATCGAAGGGCTGTTTGCGCGCTTCATGTACATGTCGCTGTACCGGCTGCACATCGCGGCGCTGCACGGCTATCCGCGGATGATCCTCGACACGGTTGCACACTGGCTGCGGCGCACGACGTTGCCGCGCGTCAAGCTGCACTGACCGCGCGTTCGCGCGGGGAGCGGGCGGGGAGTGCGTGCGTCGTGCGTGCTCTCCGCCCGTTGTTCTTGCAGGCGGCGAGGCGGCTGCGCGTGTTCTTGCCGGGCGATATCGGCCACGCTTGTTTCTTTTCAATCCGCAGTCATCCGGCCGCGCAACGGCGATCGATATACGCAGGCCGCGCCGCGATACGGCGGGGCGTCAGCGGGCTTCGAGGCCACGACCGAAGCGGTCGAATCGATGAGTCGTAATCGAGTCTTACACATCAGACAGTTGACGCGACAACGGATTATTGGGCATCTTGTCCGGGTTTCCGTTTGCGGCGGGGTGCCAACTGCCGCGACATCCGCGCCGTGCGCCGGCGCGATGCCCCGTCATGCCACACCCACGATCGTGACGGCGGCGCCCTATCGAGGAGTGCATTCATGTTGAAACCCGAAGTCGACAGCCTAGTTCCCCACGTCCCGTTCTCGCGCCGCAAGTTCATGCAGGCCGCGCTGGGCGGCACCTTCGCGGCGGCCGTGCTGCCCGTGTCGGCGCAGACGGTCACGACCGACAGCGCCGGGCTGGACGTCGACACCGTCGAGATCCGCTCCGGCGACGCGAGCGTGCCGGCCTATCGCGCGCAGCCGGCCGGCAAGACGAACCTGCCGGTCATCGTCGTGATCCACGAGATCTTCGGCGTGCATGCGCATATCGCCGACGTCTGCCGCCGCTTCGCGAAGCTCGGCTATCTCGCGATCGCGCCCGACCTGTTCGCGCGGCAGGGCAACGCGTCGAAGTATCCGACGATGAAGGATCTTTACGATCACATCATCAGCAAGGTGCCGGACCGGCAGGTCACCGAGGATCTCGATGCGACGGTCGCGTGGGCCGGCAAGAACGGCGGCGACCCGGCGCGTCTCGGCGTGACGGGGTTCTGCTGGGGCGGCCGCCAGGCGTGGCTGTATGCCGAGCACAATCCGCACGTGCGTGCGGCCGTTGCGTGGTACGGGTTCGTCGAGGGCAAGACCGACGAGATGACGCCGTTCAATCCGGTCGATCATGCAGCGTTGCTGAAGGTGCCCGTGCTCGGTCTGTACGGCGAGAAGGATACGAACATCACGCAGGCCTCGCTCGCGGACATTCGCAAGGCGATCCAGACGAGCGATTCGAAGCTCGCGCGCGAATCGGAGATCGTCGTGTATCCGGATGCCGGCCACGCGTTCTTCGCCGACTACCGGCCGAGCTATGTAAAGGGTGATGCAGAAGACAGCTGGAAGCGCGCAGTTGCGTGGCTCCACAAGTACGGTGTGATGTAAACGGAACGCGGCGGCCGAATGGCCGCCGCTTCGCTTCGCCGCCGCGCGCCGGATTACGGGTTGGGGCCGGTCGCGATCGGCCGCGACGGATCGGCGCTCCACTCGCTCCACGAGCCCGGATACAGCGATGCGCCGTGCAGTCCTGCGATCTCCAGCGCAAGCGCGTTGTGGCAGGCGGTGACGCCGGAGCCGCACTGCAGGATCACGAGATTCGGTTCGGTGCCCGCCAGAAGCGTGGAGAACGTCTCGCGCAATTCATGGCCGGTCTTGAAGCGGCCGTCGGCGGTCAGGTTGTCCTTGAAGAACCGGTTGCGCGCGCCGGGGATGTGGCCGCCCACCGGATCGATCGTTTCGTTTTCGCCGCGATAGCGGTCCGGTGCGCGAGCATCGATCACGACGCGCGAGCGCGACGTCACGTTCGCGAGCACGGCTGCCGCATCGACCGTCGATTCGAGCGGCGCTGCCGCGCGGAAATCGCCGGCGGCCGGTTGCGGTACGTCGGCCGTCAGCGGCTGGCCGGCCGCTTCCCACGCCTGCAGGCCGCCGTCGAGCACGGCCACCGAATCGTGGCCGAGCCAGCGCAGCAGCCACCACAGGCGTGCCGCGTAGGCGCCGCCTTGCGCATCGTATGCGATGACCTGCTGGCCTTGCTTGAGTCCGCGGCTCGCGAGCAGCGTGGCGAGCGCGTCGCGGGTCGGCAGTGGATGGCGGCCGTTGGTACCTGTCTTGCGTCCCGACAGGTCGCGATCGAGATGAAGATACTGCGCGCCGGGGATGTGACCGGCTGCATAGGCGGCTTCGCCCGCGCCGGGATCGACGAGATCGAAGCGGCAGTCGAACAGCACGACGCTGCCGGGCGCCGCGGCCAGGCGCTCGGCGAGATTGGCGGCGGAGATGAGCGTGGTGTAATGAGTGTGTGGCATGACAGCTCCCTGGAGTGCGAATGGCCTGACACTCCAAGTCTAAACAAAAAAAGACGGGCCGAAGCCCGTCTTTTCGTCTGCCGGATGCCGTGCGGCGTCAAAGCGCCGCACCGGCCGTCAGATGTCGCCGAGGTGGCGGCGCAGGAACTCGTGGAAGTGCTGCATGCCGTCTTCCATCGGGCTCTGGTACGGGCCGACCTGCGACTCGCCGCGTGCCATCAGTGCACGGCGGCCTGCGTCCATTCGCATCGCGATCTCGTCGTCCTCGACGGCCGTTTCCATATACGCGGCGCGCTCGGCCTCGACGAATTCGCGTTCGAACAGCGCGATTTCCTCGGGGTAATAGAACTCGACGATGTTGGTCGTCTTCTGCGGGCCGCGCGGGATCAGCCACGACACGACGAGCACGTGCGGATACCACTCGATCATCAGGCCGGGGTAGTAGACCATCCAGATCGCGCCGAACTCCGGCGGCACGCCGTTGCGGAACTTCAGCACCTGCTCGTGCCATTTCTGGTAAGTCGCGCTGCCCGGTTTCGCGAGTGCGTTGTGCACGCCGACCGTCTGCACGCTGTACCAGTCGCCGAATTCCCATTTGAGGTCGTCGCACGACACGAAGCTGCCGAGGCCCGGGTGGAACGGGACGACATGGTAATCCTCGAGGTAGACCTCGATGAACGTCTTCCAGTTGTAATCGCACTCGTGCACTTCGACGTGATCGAAGTGGTACTCGGAGAAGTCGAAGTGATGCTTCGTGCCGAGATTGGCGAGGTCGCGCGCGACATTCCGGCCTTCGGCCTCGAACAGCAGCCCCTGCCAGTTTTGCAGCGGGCTCTTGCCGAGGTTCAGGCACGGCTTCTCGGGGAAGTGCGGCGCGCCGAGCAGCTCGCCTTCCAGGTCGTACGTCCAGCGGTGCAGCGGGCACACGATGTTCTGCGTGTGGCCGCGCCCGTTGAGCATGATCGCCTGACGATGGCGGCAGACGTTCGACAGCAGTTCGATCTGGTTCGTCTGGTTGCGGACCAGCACGCGGCCTTCCTTCTCGGACGGCAGCGCAAAATAATCCCCCGCCTCGGGCACCATCAACTCGTGCCCGACGTAACGAGGTCCTTTCTTGAAGAGGGTTTCGATCTCGCGCTCGAGCAGCGCCTCATCGAAATATGCAGTGACTGGAAGCTGGCTGTGAGCCGACTTCAACTGAAGCGCATCGCTCAGATTGGACATTCCCACTCCCGGTGTTAGCGTGAAAGCAGTGAACAACCCAACCATCGAAAAATCGATTTAGGGAAACGCGGAATTATACCCGGTTCGCCTCGCAAGGCCAGGATTAAGTGCCTGATTTGTGTCAATTTTTTGTCGGGCGACAATCGGCAGGTGCACACTGTGTGTCGGAGATGGGGCCGGAATATGTGTCCGGGGGCCAAGTCGGCAGATCGGAGAATTCTCTTTTGCCGTAGAATGTCCGACTTGTTTTGAAATTTGACACCCTCGTCCATGGCGAAAACCGCATCCCCAGGCGCCACGCCGCCCGGCAATGGCACCGAACCGTTGCCGGACAATTATGAGATGGCGCTCGCGGAACTCGAGACGCTGGTTGCCCGGATGGAAGGCGGCGCGTTGAGCCTCGAGGATTCACTGGCGGCGTATCGCCGCGGTGCGACCCTCGTTGCATTTTGCCAACAGCAGCTCGAGAAAGTGGAGCAGCAGGTTCGCGTGCTCGACGGCGCGACGCTGAAGCCGCTTTCGTCCGGAACGGCCGCCACGGACGGCGAAGACGACGATCTATGACATTCGAACAATGGATGCGGTCCGTGCTTGACCGTGTCGAGGACGCACTCGGTCACTATCTGCCCGCTGAAACCGCGATGCCCGCGCAACTCCACGAGGCGATGCGCTACGCGGTCCTCGGCGGCGGCAAGCGCGTTCGCCCGCTGCTGTGCCATGCAGCAGGCGAGCTGACCGGCGCGACGGAAGCGGCGCGCAATGCGGCGGCGGCGGCGCTGGAGATGATCCACGTCTACTCGCTCGTGCACGACGACATGCCGTGCATGGACGACGACGCGCTGCGACGCGGCAAGCCGACGGTGCACGTGCAGTACGACGAGCCGACGGCGCTGCTCGTCGGCGATGCGCTGCAATCGCAGGCGTTTGTCGCGCTGACCGATGCCGACGCGCTGTCGCCGGTGCAGCAGGCCGCGCTCGTGCGCGAGCTTGCGCTTGCGAGCGGCTCGCTCGGCATGGCCGGCGGGCAGGCGATCGACCTGGCGAGCGTCGGCCTCAAGCTGACGCGCGAGCAGCTCGAGACGATGCACCGGATGAAGACTGGCGCGCTGTTGCGCGCGGCCGTGCGGATGGGCGCACTGGCCGGCGAGACGCCGTCGGCGGAAACGATGGCCGCGCTCGACGTCTATGCGGGGGCCGTGGGCCTGGCTTTCCAGGTCGTCGACGATATTCTCGACGTCACGACCGATTCGGCGACGCTCGGCAAGACGGCCGGCAAGGACGCGGCGAACGACAAGCCGACCTACGTTTCGATCCTCGGCCTCGAGGCGTCGCGCGAGCTCGCAGCGCAACTGCGCACCGAAGCGCACGACGCGCTGAAACCGTTCGGCGCACGCGCACAGCGTCTCGCCGAACTTGCCGACCTGGTTGTGAACCGGGTCAGCTGACGCGAAAGCCCGCCGCCGCGCACATGCTACGGTGCGTGCAATAGAATGCGGGCGCGTTTGATTTCCTACAATGGAACGACGATGTACGACTTGCTGAAAACCATCGACGACCCGGCGGATCTGCGCCGCCTCGATCGTCGCCAACTGCAACCGCTCGCGGATGAACTGCGCGCGTTCGTGCTCGACAGCGTATCGAAGACGGGCGGCCATTTGTCGTCCAACCTCGGGACGGTCGAGTTGACGATCGCGTTGCACTACGTGTTCAACACGCCGAACGATCGCATCGTCTGGGACGTGGGCCACCAGACCTACCCGCACAAGATCCTCACGGGCCGCCGCGACCAGATGCATTCGCTGCGCCAGTACGACGGCATCTCGGGCTTCCCGCGCCGCAGCGAATCCGAATACGACACGTTCGGCACCGCGCACTCGAGCACGTCGATCTCGGCCGCGCTCGGCATGGCGATCGGCAGCCAGCTGAACGGTGACGACCGCTTCTCGATCGCCGTGATCGGCGACGGCGCGATGACGGCCGGCATGGCGTTCGAGGCGATGAACAACGCGGGCGTGTCGGAAGATGCGAAGCTGCTCGTGATCCTGAACGACAACGACATGTCGATCTCGCCGCCGGTCGGCGCGCTGAATCGCCATCTCGCTCGCCTGATGTCGGGCCGCTTCTACGCGGCTGCGCGCGCGGGCGTCGAGCGCGTGCTGAGCGTTGCGCCGCCGGTGCTCGAACTCGCGCGCAAGCTCGAGGAGCACGCGAAGGGCATGGTCGTGCCGGCCACGCTGTTCGAGGAGTTCGGCTTCAACTACATCGGCCCGATCGACGGTCACGATCTCGATTCGCTGATCCCGACGCTGCAGAACATCCGCGAACTGCGCGGCCCGCAGTTCCTGCACGTGGTGACGAAGAAAGGCCAGGGCTACAAGCTCGCCGAAGCCGATCCCGTGCTCTATCACGGCCCCGGCAAGTTCAACCCGGCCGAAGGCATCAAACCGTCGACCACGCCCGCGAAGAAGACGTACACGCAGGTGTTCGGCGAGTGGCTGTGCGATGAAGCCGAGCGCGATACGCGCGTCGTCGGCATCACGCCCGCGATGCGCGAAGGCTCGGGCATGGTCGAGTTCGAGAAGCGCTTCAAGGATCGCTACTACGACGTCGGCATCGCCGAGCAGCACGCGGTGACGTTCGCGGGTGGTCTCGCGACCGAAGGGCTCAAGCCGGTCGTCGCGATCTACTCGACGTTCCTGCAGCGTGCCTACGATCAACTGATCCACGACGTCGCGCTGCAGAACCTGCCGGTCGTGTTCGCGATCGACCGCGCGGGCCTCGTCGGCGCGGACGGCGCGACGCACGCGGGTGCATACGATCTCGCGTTCATGCGCTGCATCCCGAACATGACGGTCATGGCCGCATCCGACGAGAACGAATGCCGCCAGATGCTGCACACCGCGCTGCAGCAGCCGAACCCGACCGCGGTGCGCTATCCGCGCGGCGCGGGCACGGGTGTGCCGACGGTGAAGGAATTCACCGAGATTCCGCTCGGCAAGGGTGAAGTGCGTCGCCACACGGCTCAGCCGGAAGGCAAGCGCGTCGCGATCCTCGCGTTCGGCACGATGGTCGCACCGTCGCTCGCCGCGGCCGAGGAGCTCGATGCGACCGTCGCGAACATGCGCTTCGTGAAGCCGGTCGACGCGGCGCTCGTGCGCGAACTCGCCGAGACGCACGACTACCTCGTCACGATCGAGGAAGGCTGCGTGATGGGCGGCGCGGGCTCGGCCTGCGTGGAAGCCCTGATGGAGAGTGGGGTTATCCGACCCGTACTACAATTGGGCCTCCCTGACCAGTTCGTCGACCACGGCGACCACGCAAAGCTGTTGTCGCTATGCGGCCTCGACGGCGCGGGCATCGCGAAATCGATTCGCGAACGCTTCCTGAACCCGGCGGCCGATGTCGCCGGTCAGGCGAAGCGCGTCGCATAAGCTGGCGCCGCCCGCGGGCGGCGCTGGTGCGACTGGCGCAACCGGTCTTCATTGATGCGGAAAACATGGGCCTGCGGGCCCATGTTGCTTTTCCGGCTGCCGCGTGACGCGGCGTGCGCGTCGTCGAACGCGCGGCTTACAAGGATTGAACAAGATGAACCAGATGAATCCCGCCTTCGTGATGCCCGACGTGCAGAGCACGGTGGATACCCGTCAGATCCCGATTCAGCGCGTGGGCGTGAAGGCGGTCCGGCATCCGTTGACGGTGCGTACCGAAAGCGGCGACGTGCAGCCGACCGTCGGTGTCTGGAACCTCGACGTGCGCCTGCCGGCCGACCAGAAGGGCACGCACATGTCGCGCTTCGTCGCGCTGCTCGAAGAGAACCGCGCGCCGCTGACGGTCGAGCGCTTCCGCGCGATGCTCGCGTCGATGCTGGAGAAGCTCGAGGCCGAGGCCGGCCGCATCGAGGTCACGTTCCCGTACTTCGTGAACAAGACGGCGCCGGTGTCCGGCGTGCAGAGCCTGCTCGACTATGAAGTGACGCTCGCGGGCGAAAGCCGCAATGGCGACGCGCGCCTGTTCCTGAAGGTGCTCGTGCCGGTGACGAGCCTGTGCCCGTGCTCGAAGAAGATCTCGCAGTACGGCGCTCACAACCAGCGCTCGCACGTGACGATCGATGCCGAGCTCGCGGCCGACCTGCCGGTCGAGGCGCTGATCCGCATCGCGGAGGAAGAGGCGTCGTGCGAACTGTGGGGCCTGCTGAAGCGCCCGGACGAGAAGTTCGTCACCGAGCGCGCGTACGAGAATCCGAAGTTCGTCGAGGATCTCGTGCGCGATGTCGCACAGCGTCTCGATGCGGACGAGCGCGTGGCCGCGTACGTGCTCGAAGCCGAGAACTTCGAGTCGATCCACAATCACAGCGCGTATGCGCTGATCGAACGCGACAAGCGGCAGGCTGCATAACGCTGCGTCGTTTTGTCGCGCCGATGAAAAAGGCCGCTCGTTTGAGCGGCCTTTTTACGTCTGCACGGTGCGTGCAGCGTCGCGTTACGTTGCGCGGCTCAGCGTGCGAGCGACGCGAGATCCCAGCGCGGCTTCACCGTGAACGCGTAGTCGGCATTCGCCTGCTCGGGCCAGCGGCCGAGCCGCAGTGCGCCCGCGAGCGCGATCATCGCGCCGTTATCGGTGCAGAGCGCGAGATCGGGGTAGTGCACGTCGAAACCGCGCTTGGTCGCGGCGGCCGACAGCGCCTCGCGCAACTGGCGGTTCGCGCCGACTCCGCCTGCGACCACGAGGCGCTTGAGCTTCGTCTTCTTCAACGCGGCGAGCGACTTCGCGACGAGCACGTCGACGGCCGCGTCGACGAAACCGCGCGCGAGGTCGGCTTTCGCGCGTTCGAGCGCTTCGCCCGTCAGCTTCGCTGCCTCGAACTTCTTCATCTGCGTGAGCACGGCCGTCTTCAGGCCGCTGAAGCTGAAGTCGAGGTCGCCCGAATGCAGCATCGGACGCGGCAGCACGACCGCGCCCGGCGTGCCCGTTTCTGCGAGCTTCGACACTTCCGGGCCGCCCGGGTAGCCGAGGCCGATCAGTTTTGCCGTCTTGTCGAACGCTTCGCCGGCCGCGTCGTCGAGCGTTTCGCCGAGCGTCTCGTACACGCCGACGTCGGTCACGCGCATCAGTTGCGTGTGGCCGCCGGAAACCAGCAGCGCGACGAACGGGAACGGCGGCGGCTCGGCGACGAGCAGCGGCGACAGCAGGTGGCCTTCGAGATGATGGATGCCGACGGTCGGCTTGTTCCATGCGAGCGCGAGCGCATTCGCGATGCTCGCGCCGACCAGCAGCGCGCCGGCGAGGCCGGGGCCCTGCGTGAACGCGATTGCGTCGATGTCGTCGCGGCGCGTGCCGCTTTGCGCCATCACTTCCTCGAGCAACGGCAGCGCGCGGCGGATGTGGTCGCGCGACGCGAGCTCGGGCACGACGCCGCCGTATTCGCGGTGCATCGCGATCTGCGAATGGAGCGCGTGCGCGAGCAGGCCGCGCTGCGTGTCGTAGAGCGCGAGGCCGGTTTCGTCACAGGAGCTTTCGATGCCGAGAACGAGCATGGGTACGGGCAGGGCGCGCCATATCGGGCGCGCCGCGGGAAGGTCGACGTAACCGGAAAGTATAGCAGGCGAGGGCAGGCCGCCGCTGGCGGCGGCCCGGGCCCGATGCCGGGCAGGTACAATCCGCGCCATGGAAACTTATGACATCGCCGTGATCGGCGCGGGCGCTGCCGGGATGATGAGCGCCGCGGTCGCCGGACAACTCGGCCGCCGCGTCGTGCTGATCGATCACGCACCGCGGCTCGCCGAGAAAATCCGCATCTCGGGCGGCGGCCGCTGCAACTTCACGAACCTGTACGCAGGCCCCGACAACTACCTGTCGGCGAATCCACATTTCGCGCGTTCGGCGCTGGCGCGCTATACGCCGCGCGACTTCCTCGGTCTGCTTAAGCGCCATCATGTGACCTGGCACGAAAAGCACAAGGGCCAGCTCTTTTGCGACCACGGCAGCGATGCGGTCATCGACGTGCTGAAGCACGAGTGCGACGCGGGCGGCATCGCGTGGCGCCGGCCCGTCGTCGTCGACGCGGTGCGCCACGCACCGGCCGACGGCTTCACGCTCGACACGCAGCAGGCTGGGTCGATCGGTGCGCGCGCACTGATCGTGGCGACCGGCGGCCTGTCGATCCCGAAGATCGGCGCGACCGACTTCGGCTACCGGCTCGCGAAGCAGTTCGGCCACAAGCTCATCGATACACGGCCCGCGCTCGTGCCGCTCACGTTCGCGCAGCACGACTGGGAGCCGTTCGCGGCGCTCTCCGGTGTGTCGCTCGAAGTGCGCGTGTCGACCGGCGACAAGAAGCGCGGCGGCGAATTCGTCGAGGACCTGCTGCTGACCCATCGCGGCCTGTCGGGGCCCGGCATCCTGCAGATCTCGAGCTACTGGCAGCCTGGCGACCCGATCCGCGTCGACCTGCTGCCGCAGCGCGACACGGTGGCCGACCTGCTCGACGCGAAGCGCACGTCGAAGCGCCAGATCGGTTCGCTGCTCGCGGACTGGGTGCCGTCGCGCCTCGCGCACGCATGGCTCGACACGCATCGCGTCGCGGCCGATGCGCGGCTCGCGGACCTGCCCGACAAGACGCTGCGCCAGATCGGCGACGCGCTCGCCGGTTGGACGCTGACGCCGAACGGCACCGAAGGCTACAAGAAGGCCGAGGTGACGAAGGGCGGGATCGATACGCGGGAGCTGTCGTCGGCGTCGATGATGAGCGCGCGCGTGCCGGGGCTGTTCTTCGTCGGCGAGGCGGTGGACGTGACGGGCTGGCTCGGCGGCTACAACTTCCAGTGGGCGTGGGCGTCCGGCACGGCGGCCGGGCAGGCCGCCGCGGAGTATGCGCGCGGCGCCTGACGGGCCGGGCAAGCCCGGTTTTAGCGGGACCAGGCCCCGTGCCTTTGGGCAATCGCTCTGCTATACTCGGTAGTCTTTCCCTGCAATCCTTTATTCGTGTCGGATCATGACGATCATTCGCGTTAAAGAGAACGAGCCGTTCGAAGTTGCAATGCGTCGCTTCAAGCGCACGATCGAGAAGAACGGACTGTTGACCGAACTTCGTGCGCGCGAGTTTTACGAGAAGCCGACCGCGGAGCGCAAGCGCAAGAAGGCGGCTGCGGTGAAGCGTCATTACAAGCGTATCCGCAGCCAGACGCTGCCGAAGAAGCTGTACTGAACGATTGGGCGCCGCGCGGTTCGCTGGGCGGCGCACCGGCGACTCCGTGCGATCGGGTGCGATCGCGCAGCCGATCAGGCGGCGAGTCGCCGATGCCGGATTCGAGCAACCCGCTTGAGACACTGTCCCAAGCGGGTTTTTGTGTTGACGCCCGTTCGCGGGCGTCGGATTCACGTTTCCATCCCGGGTGAAAGATGAGTTTGAAAGAGCAGATCAGCGAAGACATGAAGGCCGCGATGCGCGCGAAGGAAAGCGAGCGCCTGGCGACGATTCGCCTGCTGATGGCCGCGATCAAGCAGCGCGAGGTCGATGATCGGGTCGCGCTCGACGACGCGGGCATCACGGCCGTGATCGACAAGATGATCAAGCAGCGCAAGGATTCGATCAGCCAGTTCCAGGCCGCCGGCCGCGATGATCTCGTCGCGAAGGAGCAGGCCGAGCTGACCGTGCTGGGCGGCTACATGCCCGCGCAACTGTCGGACGCCGAAGTGGCGGCCGAGATCCAGGCGGCGGTCGCGCAAACCGGCGCAGCCGGCCCGCAGGACATGGGCAAGGTAATGGGCGTGCTGAAGGGCAAGCTCGCCGGCCGTGCCGACATGACGGCCGTTTCCGCGCAGGTCAAGGCCGCGCTCACGAAGTAAAACCCGTTCCCGGCGCGCGCGGCGTTGCGTGCGCCGGGCGTCGTATTGTCTTTTTTCGCTCGATCCCACGGTGATTCCGCATTCGTTCCTGCAGGACTTGCTGAACCGCGTCGATATCGTCGACGTGGTGGGTCGGTACGTGCAGCTCAAGAAGGGCGGCGCCAACTTCATGGGGCTGTGCCCGTTCCATAACGAGAAGAGCCCGTCGTTTACCGTCAGTCCGACCAAGCAGTTCTATCACTGCTTCGGCTGCGGCGCGCACGGCACGGCGATCGGCTTCCTGATGGAGCATGCGGGGCTCACGTTCCCGGAAGCCGTGCAGGAGCTCGCGCAGTCCGTCGGGCTGACCGTGCCGCACGAGCCGTCGATGCGCGGCGGTGGGGGCGGAGGCGGCGATTATCCGGCGCCGGTGTCGAAATCCGTCGCGACCGCGCTGTCCGACGTGATGTCCGCCGCGTGCGATTACTACCGCAAGCAATTGCGCGGCGCGACCGTCGCGATCCAGTACCTGAAGAACCGGGGCCTGACCGGCGAGATCGCCGCGCGTTTCGGGCTCGGTTATGCGCCGGACGGCTGGCAGAACCTCGAAACCGCGTTTCCCGACTATCGCGACGAGTCGCTCGTCGAGTCGGGGCTCGTGATCGTCAGCGAGAAAACCGATGCACAGGGCGTCGCGCGCCGCTACGACCGGTTCCGCGAGCGGATCATGTTCCCGATCCGCAACGTGAAGGGGCAGGTGATCGGCTTCGGCGGCCGCGTGCTCGGCAGCGGCGAGCCGAAGTACCTGAACTCGCCCGAAACGCCGCTGTTCAACAAGGGCAGCGAGCTGTACGGGCTGTTCGAGGCGCGGCTGGCGATTCGCGAGCGCAAGTACGTGCTGGTCGTCGAAGGCTACATGGACGTCGTCGCGCTCGCGCAGCTCGGTTTCCCGAACGCGGTCGCGACGCTCGGCACCGCGTGCACGCCGATTCACGTGCAGAAGCTGCTGCGCCAGACCGACACGGTCATTTTCAGTTTCGACGGCGACTCGGCCGGGCGGCGTGCGGCCCGGCGCGCGCTCGAGGCGTGCCTGCCGCATGCGGCGGACAACCGCACGATCCGGTTCCTTTTTCTGCCGGCCGAGCACGATCCGGACAGCTATGTGCGCGAGTTCGGCGCGGATGCGTTCTCCGAGCAGGTCGAACGCGCGATGCCGCTGTCGCAATTTCTGTTGAACGAAGCAATTGCCGGCAAGGCGCTCGATCAGCCGGAAGGCCGCGCGAAGGCGCTGTTCGATGCGAAGCCGCTGCTGCAGGCGCTGCCCGCGAACGCGTTGCGCGCGCAGATCATGCACATGTTCGCGGACCGCCTCGATATCCCGTTCGAAGAGGTCGCGGGGCTGTCCGACGTCGACGCGCGGATCGCGGCGCCGCCGCGCCAGGCGCCCGCGCGCAGCGAGCGGCGCCGCGTGACGGACAGCGAAAAGCGTGCGTTGCGCACGCTGGTGATGCATCCGCGTATCGCGTCGCAGCTCGACGACGAACAGATTGCGACCCTGCGCGCGTTGCCGCGCATCGGCGAATTGTTCGCCGAAGTCGTCGACCATGCGCGTGCGCTGGGCGACGGCGCGGAGTTCCGGCTGCTGTCGGATGTCCTGCGGACGTCCTCGAACGGGGCGACTTACGAGGAAATCTTCCGCGAAATTCTGGACTATGATGAAAACGTCCGCGATTTGCTGTTACAGAATCCGGAAGACGAGACGGTGCCCGAGCGGCAGCGTGAACAGGAACGGATCGCGGGGGAGGAACTGCAGGCGGCGGTGCTCAAGATGCGTTACGACGCCTGCTGCGACCGGCTCGATCGGCTGGCGCGGCAATCCACCTTCACACCCGAGGAACTGGCTGAATTGACGGAATTGAACCAGCAGCGAACCGACATGAAGCGTCGGCTCGGGCTGTAGGCGGCCGGGGCGCTTAGAGAGGGCTCCCCAGCGTGCTATAATATAAGGTTTCCAGCGGTTTGTTTTCCAAGCAGAGGCGAGAATCGCGATGGCAAAGACGACAGGCGGAAAGAAAGCAACAGGCAAGGGCTCGACGGAGCCGACCAAGAAGGTCACAGCGGCCAAGTCTGCTTCTTCCACCAGGACAACGTCTTCAGCATCGTCAGCCCCGGCAGGAAAGAAAACCGCGGCCGGCACTGCTCAGGCTGCGCCGGCGCCGGCAGCCAGAACACGGGCTGCCGCCAGACCCGACTCCGGGCCGGCCAAGCCGGCGGCGAAGCGGGCAAGTGCGAAAAGCGCAAGGGACACGACTGCCGCCGCGGACGAAACGGCAGTACGTACTACTCATGCACCCACGGTTCAACCGGCTGTCGTCCAGCAGCCGCGAGTCGATATAGCCGGTACGGCGAACTCCATGACCAAAAAGCTGAACGAAGTATCCGTCGTTGACGACGCAAATCAGAGCGACGAGCAGCCCGCAGCCGCGGCTGCACCGGGCAAATCCAAGGTGCGCGATCGTCGCGCCAAGGAAAAGGCGCTGCTGAAGGAAGCGTTCGCGACGAGCACGCCGGGCACGGCCGAGGAGCTCGAAGAGCGCCGCGTGAAGCTGCGCGCGCTGATCAAGCTCGGCAAGGAGCGCGGCTTCCTTACGTACGCCGAAATCAACGACCACCTGCCGGACAACTTCACCGAGACCGAAGCCCTCGAAGGCATCATCGGCACGTTCAACGACATGGGCGTGGCGGTCTACGAGCAGGCGCCGGACGCGGAAACGCTGCTCCTGAACGACAACGCGCCGGCCGCGTCGTCGGACGATGAAGTCGAAGAGGAAGCGGAAGTCGCGCTGTCCACCGTCGATTCGGAATTCGGCCGCACGACCGATCCGGTCCGAATGTACATGCGCGAGATGGGCACGGTCGAGCTGCTCACGCGCGAAGGCGAAATCGAGATCGCGAAGCGGATCGAGGACGGCCTGCGCCACATGGTGATGGCGATTTCCGCGTGCCCGACGACGATCGCCGACATCCTCGCGATGGCCGAGCGCGTCGCGAACGAAGAGATCCGCGTCGACGAGCTCGTCGACGGCCTGCTCGATCCGAATGCTTCGGACTCCGCCGATACGGACGGCTTCTCCGCGAAGGAAGCGGAAGCCATCGAGAACGAGGACGAGGAAGCCGAGGAGGAAGAGGAAGAAGAGGAAGAGGAGGAGGATGACGGTGCCGCACAGGCATCGGCCAACGCCGCCCAGCTCGAAGCCCTCAAGCGTGCCTCGCTCGACAAGTTCTCGCAGATCAGCGAGTGGTTCGACAAGATGCGCCGCGCGTTCGAAAAGGAAGGCTACAAGTCGAAGGCCTACCTGAAGGCGCAGGAAACGATCCAGACCGAACTGATGACGATCCGCTTCACCGCGCGTACCGTCGAACGCCTGTGCGACACGCTGCGTGCGCAGGTGGACGAAGTGCGTCAGGTCGAACGTCAGATCCTGCACATCGTCGTCGACAAGTGCGGCATGCCGCGTTCGGAATTCATCGCGCGCTTCCCGGGCAGCGAGACGGATCTCGACTGGTCCGAGAAGATCATGGCCGAAGGCCATTCGTACAGCGCGGTGCTGTCGCGTAACGTTCCGGCGATCCGCGAACAGCAGCAGCGCCTGCTCGACCTGCAGGCGCGCGTCGTGCTGCCGCTGAAGGACCTGAAGGAAACCAACCGCCAGATGGCGGCCGGCGAACTGAAGGCACGCCAGGCGAAGCGCGAAATGACCGAGGCCAACCTGCGTCTCGTGATCTCGATTGCGAAGAAGTACACGAACCGCGGCCTGCAGTTCCTCGACCTGATCCAGGAAGGCAACATCGGCCTGATGAAGGCGGTGGACAAGTTCGAATACCGTCGCGGCTACAAGTTCTCGACCTATGCGACGTGGTGGATCCGTCAGGCCATCACGCGCTCGATCGCCGACCAGGCGCGCACGATCCGAATTCCGGTTCACATGATCGAGACGATCAACAAGATGAACCGCATCTCGCGGCAGATCCTGCAGGAAACCGGTCTCGAGCCGGATCCGGCAACGCTCGCCGAGAAGATGGAGATGCCGGAAGACAAGATCCGCAAGATCATGAAGATCGCGAAGGAGCCGATCTCGATGGAAACGCCGATCGGTGACGACGACGATTCCCATCTCGGCGACTTCATCGAGGACAACAACACGGTCGCGCCGGCGGATGCCGCGCTGCATGCAAGCATGCGCGACGTCGTGAAGGACGTGCTCGATTCGCTGACGCCGCGCGAGGCGAAGGTGCTGCGGATGCGTTTCGGTATCGAAATGAGCACGGACCACACGCTCGAGGAAGTCGGCAAGCAGTTCGACGTCACGCGCGAGCGGATCCGTCAGATCGAGGCCAAGGCGCTGCGCAAGCTGCGTCACCCGAGCCGTTCCGACAAGCTGAAGTCGTTCCTCGAAGGGAACTGATTTCCAGCGTCTCTCCTGCGAACGCCGCCGGCATCTGCGTGATGCCGGTGGCGTTTGTCTCCTTTGTTGTTACAATGCCGGCCCGGCTTCTTTGCCGGGGCTGCGTGTAGCACGCGTCAAATCTCATCAGGGCTTGTAGCTCAGCGGTTAGAGCAGTCGACTCATAATCGATTGGTCGCGGGTTCGAACCCCGCCGGGCCCACCAGATTTCATGCCGCGCCGTGTCGTGGCATGCTGTGCCGTTAAGCATAAAGTGGCCGGCTGGCCACCTTATGCTTTATTGCCTATCGATGGATGGCAATTTGAGAAATTTTGCCGCCCAAGTGGAAGGCAGGTGCTGACAGGTGCTCGTCCGTCCTACCCAGCAGGATCACGGCAACCGCCAAGTTCGGCGAAGAGTCGGTGATCGTGGGCACCCTCTGGCAATGCGACGAGGACCCGGTTCTCCCGTTCTTCCACGACACTCCCTAGCTTCAAGTGCTTGTACGAGGGCACGCCATCACTCTTCCGAGGGGCTTCAGCCTCCGCGACAATAAATCAGTCCATTGAGTGCCACCAGGGGACTCGGAGCGAATCTCAAGGAAAAGGTATTCCTCGCCGCGGTAGCCGTGAGCCGTGAAACCTGACGCTTGGTGACCTTTGCTGTGCTGTTGATGCCTTGAACGATTTTGATATTGAGCAGATGCCGGCAGTGAGCCGGAATTCCGTGCCGGTAACCAACAGTTCCGCGTGCTGATCGCGAGATAGCAGATCACCCAGGCTTCACCCGTGGATGCGGAGCGGTTCGTACCGATCCCGTTCATGCACGCGGTATACAGGCTGGCGTGGCGTCGTGACGGATGTCCGGCATGCTTACCCGGTACTGGCAACGGACGGCCGGCGCGGTACGAAAGCGTACAAAGTGTGCGCCGGACCGGACATGGGTCTGTTGGATCGACGCGGATCAGGATAATGAATCGCCCGGAATCGAAAGGTCGATGTGTTTCCGATGTTCACGAGTCGCGCGGATGGTCGCTTCGAGTGGATGCGCGGCGGCTACTCCTTCCTGTCGCGCGCATTGGCCCCGTACTCGCGGACACGGCTTCGCACGACGGTCGACGAATCCACGGGCCAACGGATCTCATGCCGCACCGTGTCATGGCGTGCCGAAAACCGCGATGGCCCCATGCGTCGCAGTTTTTCTTTGCGTAGGCGAGCGTCCGGACCGCATGCCGGACCGCCGTGAAACGGGGCGCACTGTGCCGCGTATGCCCGCATCGATCTCCACCCTGAACCTCAGCGCGAGCGTTTCCGCCGCGAGCGACCGCGGCAAGTCGCGCATCTTCGGAACACCGCCGCCGGGAAAACACAGGGAGGGTGCCGTCCCGACGGCAATCGAAGTATGCTGTGGCGCGGCACGGTCCGCGCGCGATGCCTGTCGGGCGCCCGGGCAGCCGTCGAGCCCCGTGGTCCATCCGGCGGCCAGAATAAACATACTTCGCCGGGGAGTGGCGACGGCAATCATGATCATGCTGCGTTCGTGGGGTGCGATTCTTTCGTTGCTGGCGCTCGTCGCGTGCGCCAGCCTGCCGCCGCAGGCCGACCGCGCGTCGACGCATGCGTTCACCGACACGGAAAACACGCGGCTGGGCGTTGCGTTCCGCCAGCAGGCCGGCATGCATACGGGGCAGGACGCGTTTCATCTGCTGACCGATCCGGTCGATGCGCTGGATGCGCGTGTGCTGCTTGCGGACCGCGCGGACCGGTCGCTGGACCTTCAGTACTACATCTGGCACGACGACCTGACCGGGCACGAGTTGGCCGACGCGATCATTCGTGCGGCCGATCGCGGCGTGCGCGTGCGCGCGCTGCTCGACGATCTCGGCACGAACGCGGACGACCGCAAGCTGCTCGAGATCAGCTCGCACCCGAACATCGAGATTCGGCTATTCAACCCGGTCGCCACGCGCCGGTTCAAGAAGATCGGCACGGTGTTCGAGTTCTCGCGCGTCAACCGGCGCATGCACAACAAGGCGATGATCGCGGACAACCAGGCGGCGATCGTCGGCGGCCGCAATATCGGCGACGAATACTTCGGCGCATCGTCGATGCTGGAATTCGGCGATCTCGATGTCGTCGTCCACGGTCCGGTCGTGAAGGACATCTCGACGGAATTCGATACGTTCTGGAATTCACCGTATGCGTATCCGATCGACGCGCTGGTCGGGCACGACGCGGCGCCGGGCGGGCTGGACCGCGAGCGTGAGCGGCTGCGCGACTACCTGAGGGCGATGGAGGACAATCCTTACGTGCTCGAAGCGAGGCAACGGCTCGACCGGATCGTTCATGGGCAGGGCGCGGAACTGTCGTGGGGGCGCGCGACGGTACTGTACGACGACCCGTCGAAGATCGCGCATTCGCCGAAGGACAACGACGGGCATCTGATGCCGCAGTTGCGCGCGCTCGCATTGCAGCCCGAACATGACCTGCTGATCGTGTCGCCGTATTTCGTGCCGGGCAAGGCCGTCGTCGAGCGGCTGCGCGCGCTCTCGGCGAGCGGCGTGCGCGTGACGGTGCTGACCAATTCGCTCGCGTCGACCGACGTGGCGGCCGTGCATGCCGGCTACCGGCGCTACCGAAGCGACCTCGTGGCGGCCGGCGTGCGGCTTTACGAGCGGCGGCCGTCGGGAGACAAGAGCATTTCGAAGCAGGTCATCATCGGGTCGTCGCGTGCGTCGCTGCATGCGAAGACCTACGTGTTCGATCACAAGAGCATTTTCATCGGGTCGATGAACCTCGATCCGCGCTCGCTGAACCTCAATACGGAGATCGGTGTTTACTGCGAGAGTCCGGCGATTGCGTCGCAGGTTGCAAACGATCTGGAATCGCGACTCGACCGGATCGCATGGCGCGTCGAGCCGAGGACCGACCCGGCGGGGAAAGGGCAGCTCAAGTGGGTTCAGACCGATTCGGACGGGAAGGTCACCGAGCTCGATCACGAACCGGAAGTTTCGGCCGCGCGCCGGATGGAAGTCTGGTTTCTGGGGCTGTTTCCGATCGAATCGCAACTGTGAGCGACGATGCGTCGCGCTGCGCTCAGCACCGCGTGCGGCCGTGCTTTTCGATGACGTCCGCGAGCTGGATCGTCGCTGTCTCGATCGTCGCGTCGGTCAGCCCGGAATACCCGAGCACGAAGCCGTTGTACCGGCGGCCGTCGCCGACGGCGTAGCTGCTCAGCGGCTGAAGCAGCAAGCCATGCGCGGATGCGGCGCGCGCGACTTCGGTGTCGTGCAGCGGTAGCGCGAGATCCGCCGAAAGATGCATGCCGCCGGGGCTTTCCCGAACGCTCAACGCGGTGCCGACGTGGCGCGCAAGCGCGCCTTCGAGGCTGCTGCGCCGCTCGGCGTATAGCGCCCGCATCCGGCGCAGGTGCCGCGCAAAGAGGCCGGTGTCGATGAATTCGGCCATCGCCAGTTGATCGGCCGAATGGCCGCGATGGACGAGTTCGCGCAGCGTTCGGGTGAAGCGGTCGACCAGGACCGGCGGCACCACCATGAAGCCGAGCCTGAGGGCAGGAAACATCGTCTTGCTGAACGTGCCGAGATAGCAGACCGGCGCGTCGCCATGGAGGCCCTGGATCGCCGGGAGCGGCTGGCCGCCATGGCGGAACTCGCTGTCGTAATCGTCCTCGATGATCCACGCACCGCAGGCACGCGCATGCTCGACCAGCGCCGCGCGTCGCCGCGGGCTCATCAGCGCGCCGAGCGGGTATTGGTGCGACGGCGTCGTATAGATCAGCCGGGGCGGGTGGGCGCGCCACTGTTCGTCGGTCGGCGCCATGCCTTCGTGGTCGACCTCGATCGGCACGATATTCAGGCCGGTCGAGCGGAATGCCGCGCGGGCGCCCTTATAGCAGGGGTTTTCGAGCCAGCCGAATTCGCCGGGATTCGCGAGCATGCGCGCACACAACTCGAGGCTGCTCTGCGTGCCGTCGGTGATGAATACCTGGCCGGTCTCGCAGCGCACGCCTCGCGAAACCCGGATATAGGCGGCCACGGCGCGCCGCAATTCGGGCAGCCCTTCGACCGGGCCATATGCGAGCTGGGCGGGCTTGACGGCTTTCCATGCGTGCTCGATGCAACGGCGCCACTGGGCGACGGGGAATTCGTCGAGCGAAGGAAGGCCGGGGACGAACGGCAGCATGCGTTCGGGCTCGGGATCGGCGTTCTCCAGGCCGTGCACGCGCTCGGACAGGTGAACCGGGGCCGGGCCGTCGTCGGTCCCGGCGCTCGAACGGCCGCATCCGTCCCACAGCGTGATCGTGCCGTTGCGCGTGGCCGCCACGAAGCCTTCTTCGGCAAGACGCTCGTACGCATAGACCACGGAATTGCGTGCGATGCCCAGCTCCGCCGCGAGCACGCGCGTCGACACGAGCCGCGTGCCGGGCGGAACGTGCCCGTCCAGCAGCATGTTGCGCAGGCTCCGGTACAGGGCTTCCTGCTGGCTGTGTCTTGTTGTACCGTCCTGCCCGGAAAGCGAGGAGATGAGCAGCGCGAGGTCCATGGGCTGGTTCCAGATTTTTCCTTGGGCTGGTTCTTTTTAAGAATCAGCGCACGTCGTATTGTTCACGTTCTCGCGGTGCAGGCCCGTGCCGGACGATTCGCGGCGGATGGCCGGTACCCGGGCGATCGTTGCAGCCGCGTATTTTCAACGATTTGGCGCGCGACTGTCGATGAGTCGATCGACCCGTCGTTCACGCACGGATGCTGCACGATTCCGATTCCATTCATTTCGCAGTGCATAGATGTTTTCGATCGAATGCGACGTGTTGTCGAAACGCGGCCGATCGATGTGCGCAAGGCTGCGTGCAAGGCTGCGCACGAACAGGAAAACGAAACATGAAAGACCAGACCCTCGTCTCTCCCACATCCCGTACCACCATTCGCCGCCTGCCCGAACTGGCGAATCACGATCGCACGATGCTCTACCGCATCGTGGACGATGCGTACGTCTGTCACATCGCGTTCGGCGACGGACAGGATACGCACTGCATCCCGACCGCACACTGGAGACGGGGCGACGATCTCTATATCCACGGGTCGAACGGAAGCCGGATGATCAAGGCACTGTCTGCGGGCACGCAGGCTTCCGTGGCGATTACGCTGCTGGATGGTCTCGTGTTGGCCAGGTCGGCCTTCAGTCATTCGATGAATTATCGATCGGCGGTGATCTACGGGCAGTTCGACGCAGTGGAAGGAAGCGCGGAAAAGCTCGCGGCGCTGGATGCCTTCATGGACAAGATCGCCGCGGGCCGCAAGCATGAAGCGCGACCGGGCAATTCGAAGGAAATCAACGCAACCAGCGTGCTGCGGATTTCTCTTGCGGAGGCGGCGGTGAAAGTCAGCGATTCGCTGCCGTTCGACAAGGAGGAAGACCTCTCGCTCGCTGTGTGGGCGGGGGTTCTGCCACTGAAGACGAAGCGTGGTACACCGGTTCATGCCGATGGCAACGACGGCGTGCCCGTGCCGGACTACGTCCTGAACTGGGCCGATTGAGTTTGGCGGCACGACCGGGAGGCTTCGAAGAATACGGCGGCGCGCGCCGTACGCGAATGCAGAAAACCCGCGAGGGCTTCGCAGCCTTCGCGGGTTCTTTACGCAGTTGCACGCGGTTCCGGGCGCGCGAAACGGCACACCCGGAACCGCGTCGGTCATCGGCCCATCAGCGCGCGAAATCCGACGTGCTCTGGATGAACGCATTCAGCTTCGAGATATTCACGCTGCCGAAGCCCGTCGTCGCGTCCCAGCCGGCCTTCGCCTTGTAGCCGTAGGTGCCGCTGCCGTTGTTGCCGGACGTGACGTCGTGCAGCAGCGCCGCGTTGGACGGGAAGTACTTGTAGATGCTCGACGCGGGGAACCCGAGAGCATTGTTGTTTGCCGACTGCAGCCGCGCCCAGATGCCCGTGAAGATCGGCGCGGCGAGGCTCGTGCCGCCTTCGTTGTTCAGGTAGCCCGAGCCCCACAGCGTGTCGGACGTCTGGCCGTTCACCACCAGAATCGCGCCGGTGCGCAGGTCGGCGTCGAAACCGACGTCCGGCAGTGCGCGCTTGGTCGATCCGGTGAGGCTCGACGATTGCCACGACGGCGCGGCCTCGTACTTGCTGTATCCGCCGCCTGTCGACCACACGGTGCCCGGCTGCCAGCTCGGATCGTTCCAGACGATCTCGCTGTTGTATGCGTTGGTCGACGTGCTGGTGAACAGCGTCGTGCCGCCCACGGCGATCACGTACGGCGACGTCGCCGGTTCGCTCACCGTGTAGGTCGAGCGCGACGGCGCGCCGCTCGCGCATTCGTACGCGCCATGGTCGCCCGCGGAGACGGAGAAGGTCTGCCCCTGCGCGACCGCCTGCTTGAAGATGGTTTCGTCGGTCGCCTGCGAGCCGGTGCTGTTTGCGGACGATTCGCACACGCCGAGCGACACGTTGATCACCTTCGCGACGTTGTCGGTCACCGCCTTGTTGTACGCGGCCGTGATTGCCGTCAGTGTCATCGACGGCGCCGCGTAGAACACGACCTGCTTCACGCTGCCGCCGGCCGCACCGACGATCGACTGGCTGTCGAGGTTCCACTCGACGGTGCCGGACGTATCGGTGTACGAACTGCCGGCCGGACCGGTCGGCACGATGCTGCTGCCGATCGTGCCGAGGCCGTTGTTCGCGGCGAACGTATTGAGGTCGCTCACCGTCTGCGACAGGTCGCCTTCGGAGATGATGCCGACCGTGGTTTGCGAGGCCGTCGGCGTGCCGTCACCGCCGTAGATCGACGAGAATTCGGTCGGGTTGTGCGGCACCGCCGACGCGCCGGCCGGGATCGTCAGGTTGCTGGTGTTGCCTTGCGGCTTGCTGCCCGCGCCGGTATGCATCAGCTCGACGTTCTGCAGGCCGAGCACGGCGCCCACGATGCCGCCGATGGCGTTCGGCACTTGCGCGGCGTCGGTATTCGCATAGACGCTGCGGCCGTTGCGCGTGAAGCGCTTGAGCGTCGTGCGGAACGCCGACTTGATGGTCGCCGCGGTGCCGGACGCGGACACCAGCAGCCGGTTCGGTGCGACCACGATGTTCACGAAACCTTCCTTGCGCAGGTGCGCGACGACGGACGCGACCTGCTGGTCGGTCGGCGCGTATTGCGCGGCGAACTGCGCCGGTGTGAGGAACTGCCGGTAGTGCGGCGAGCCGGGCGTATGCAGGTCGCGCAGGTACTGGTCGAGTTGCACCTCGTTGCGCAGGTTCAGCCCGAGCACGATGTCCACCGATTCGCCGGGCGCCAGTTCGATTGCCGCGGCCGCGGCGGCAGCCGTGCTGGCGGCAGGCGCGCCGGCCACGCCGGCTTCGCTCTGCTGCACGAGCGGCAGGAATCCCTTGGTGCGCGTTTCCGTCCAGCCCGCCGCCGGCGCGGCGTGGACGGTCGCCATGCCGAACGAAGCGGCCGCGGCGGCGGCGAATGCGAGCTTGACGATGCGAACGTGTTTTTGTTTCTTGTTTGCAACCTGATTCATTTGAGTTACCCCTCCGGTTGAACATCGAACGGCACGAACAACAACGGTCGACAGCGGTGCGGATCGTGCACCGCCGCTTTCTGTCGCGCTCTGCGGTTGGCGCGGACGCGACAGGGCCTTTCGCCCGATCCGGAAAGATGGTTTCTCTCCGGGGGCGAAATACGAAAAACGCGGTAGCGAAAGGGCTGCGCCGCGATGCGGGGCAGCCGCGCGGACATGGCGCGGGCGGGATTGCTAGAGCAACAGCTTCGTTGTCCTGCTCATTTTGTTCGATCCTTCGGCCCGCTGCCGGATGGCAGCCGTCCAATGAGATGCATCGGGGTATCGCATGCGCCGGTGCGCGAACGACACATCCGGCGGCGAGCACTACGGTGCGACGGAAGCGAAAAAACGTGGAGCGGAATCGATTGCGTGATCGGCAATTCGTCGGATTGCTTGAATCGGACGGTATCAAGAACGAAAGCCGAGTGTCAAACTTTTTCTGATTATATGAAACAAAATTAAATCGAATAAGGTGCAATGTTTTTGAAAAGATCGGCGGCGTTTTGTAATTTTCGAAGCCGGCCGTGAAGGTAATGCCGAAGGCGGTTCGCCGATCATTTCTGATTCATGGGGTAATTGTGTAATTGACCGACCGCTATCGAGGAAGCACTCGAATTGCCGGCGCGTGCCGGCGAATGTCGAATTCGAGAGCGGCGTGCCGGATGCGCGCGCCGTTGCATGTCGCGACGGGCGCGTCGGTCGTCAGGCCGACGACGTATTCCATCCGCGAAATGCTTCGCGCACCGAATCGACAGCGCTTTCGATTTCGCGATCGAGCGCCGTTGGCCGCGCCGGTCAGTTCGGCTTGCGCTCCGGTTGGCCGGGCGACGGCGGCCGGGCCGCCGTTTCCGTGGCGTTGCCGTTGCGGGTGTTGCCGCCGCTTTCGTCCTCGCTTGCGCCGTTGCCTTCCGGCCGCGATCCATCCGCGTACGCGACGAGGCTGCGTTGCGGATTGGCGATCCGGATGCCGCGTTCGCGGAACGTCTCAGCGATCCGCCGGTTGAATTCACGCTGCACGCTCCAGCGCGTCGAGTCCGTGCACTGCATCTGTCCCGCGAGCGCAAGTGCCGCGCCGTCGACCTGGTCGATGCCCCAGTAGCTGAAGTCCGACAGGATGCCGTCGTGGTACTTCGGATCGTCGCGCAAGGCGGCGCCGATCTCCTTCAGCGTCGCGATTGCGCGATCGATGTCCTCGCCGTAGGCGATGCTGACCTTGACGGCCGCGTTGCCGAGCCCGCGATTCGTGTTGTTGACGGTCGTCACCGAACTGAACGGAATCGTGTACAGCGACCCGTCGCCCGCGCGCAGCCGCACCGTGCGGATCGACAGGTATTCGACCGTGCCCGATACGCCGGCGAGCGTGACCCAGTCGCCGACCTGCATCGCGTTTTCCATCAGCAGGAAGATCCCGGTGATGAAATCCTGCACGAGCTTCTGCGAACCGAAGCCGAGCGCGACGCCGAAGATGCTGGCGCCGGCCAGCAGCGGGCCGATGTTCACGCCGAGCTCGCTGAGGCCCGTCAGCACGACGACGAGCGCGATCATCACGAACAGCAGCGAGCGCAGCATCGGCAGCAGCGTGCGCAACCGCGCCGCGCGCACGAGATTGCCTTCGCGGGTCCAGCGCTGCAGGCGGCGCTCGATCGCGATGTTCGCGGCTTCCCATACGACGAGCGCGACGATGGCCGCGATCGCGATCGTCACCAGCGCCGACGCGAGCCGGTGGCCGATCGTGCCGGTTTCGAACGCGCGGAAGATCGGTACGCCCCAGATCTGCAGCAACAGCACGACGGTCACGATGCCGATCGCGCCCGATACGATCCGGCGCAGCAGCGGGTAGTAGCGGTACGCATGCAGATGGACGAGCGTGCGGTCTTCGTCGCGGCGCTGGAACAGCCGCGCGAGCGCGCCGAACGCGACGATCGACACCATCCGCATGCCGATCATCACGGCGATCGAGCGGCCGCCGAGCGTGATCAGCACGCGGTAGCCGTTGTGGACGTCGAGCGCCCACACGAACCACAGCGCCATCACGATGAACACCGAGACGGGCGCCCAGGCGTCCGCGAGCGCGTTGCCGACCACCGCGAAGGTCGGCCGGTCCGCGCCGGCCGCGCGGATCCGCGCGGCGACCGGCCGGCGGCACTGCAGGATCAGCGCCGAGATCATCACGTGCCCGACGAGCGCGACCGCTTTCAGCAGCGCGACGTGACCGGCCTCGCTGAGCCCGAAGTTCGCGGCGATCTCGACCACGGCCGTGCTGACACCGACCACGACCACGATCCGCACGATCGAGCGTTGCGCGAAGTCGGCCCATGCGTCGCTGATGTGAAGCAGCCGCAATTGCCGCGCATCGGGCTGGAAGAACAGCCGGCTGACGATCGTGACGAGCCGGCAGATCACGTAGATGTCGATCAGCGATTCGAGCGAGGATTCGATCGGCGTGCCTGCGTTGCCGATCATCGACATCGTCAGGCTCGCGACGCCGACGAACACGAGCAGCGGCACCGCGCGCAGCGCGAGGCTGACGAGCGCGCGCGGCATCCGGTGCAGCAGCGTGGTGTGGCGCCGCGCGTCGATGGGCCCTTGCGGTGACGCGGGTGCGGCGTTGGATGCGTCGGTAGTGTCAGATGCGTCAGGGGGGGCTGGCGGGTCTGATGAATCCGGTGGCGGCGCGTTGTCGTAGTCGGGCGCGGTGCTGCGCGACGAGTCGGCGCGCCGTGCGGCCAGCGCGGCCAGCGCGCGCCGCAGCAGCCGCTTCGCGAACCATTCGAACAGGAACGCGGGCACGAGCACGGCGATGATGATCCAGATCGCGCGCGCGAGATCCGCGCGCTCGTCGGCGCGCACCAGCTTGTCATGCCACCAGCTTCCGACCGAGCCGACGTCGAGCAGCGAGCGCAGCGATTCCTTCAGCGCGCTGCCGATTTCGGCGGTCCAGTGCGCTCCCTGGCGGACGAGCATCGACGCGAGCCCGTTCGACGTGAGGGCCGTCGGGGCCGCGGCAGCCGACGCGCCGCTGGCCGCGGCCGCTTCGCTTGCGGCGACCGCGGGCGCGCTCAATGCGCCGACGGCCGCGATCGCACGCAGCGTCGTTTCGACCTGCGCACGCTGGCGCGGGTTTTCGAGCACGTCGAGTGCCTGCTGCGCTTGTTGCGGCGTCAGCGCGGGCGCGGTGCCGGAGGCGGCCGACGCGGCGGCCGGTGCGGGAGCGGCCGCGTGCGCGGCCGAGACGGCGGCGGCAAGCAGGCAGCCGAGAAGAAGTTGTCGCATGAGTAGGCATGCGGGCGCGCATCGGCGCACGGCCCGCCGGGCTGAACGATGGACGGAAGTTAACATGATCGCGATCGGAACCGAATAGTTCCATCGACGAATATTCGAATCTGGCATATCTGAAGTGGCGTGGGCGTTTGCGGCTTGTATTTGCGTCGCATCGAGATCTTGTCGGCCGGGCGTTCGGACGGGCAAGCGTCCGACACGAGACTGTGGACAGTCCGATATGTGGACACATCGTTCTCGTCGGATCGTAAGCGCCCTGTAACGCGTGGCTGTTGGGGGCCCGGTGTGCAGATGTGAACCGGGAACGGTTGTTGAACGCAAACGGCGTATCGTCAGGCGAGCGCTCGACCGATCATGAAAGAAGGACCATCATCGCAACGCACACGTCGCATGTGATGGATTCGTATTCCTGACGAATCATGCCCGCCCGTCGTGAAAAACCGGCAGTACATGCTCGGCGAGTTCTTCGATGACCTCGCGCACGGGACGGTCCGATCCCGGATTCAGCGTGACGTGATGCGCGCCCGCCGCGCGCATGTCCTGCAGGATGTCGACCAATGCGCGGCGCCCGGCGGCATAACCGAGCGTCAGCGCGGTGGCCGGCGCATCGGGGTGCGCGGCGAGGTCGAGCCGCATCGACACGCCGAACGCGCGAAAGGCCGGCGACGCGAGCCGCTCGACTGCCGCGCGCCACATCGAATAGCGGGCGCGCTGCGTGCCCGGGTCGCGGTGGTACGTCATCCAGCCGATCGAGTGCCGCGCGATCCAGTCGACGCTCTGTCCGCCCGAGCCGACCGCGAGCATCGGCACTGCGTCTTCGCCGCGTGGCAGCAACATGAATTCGGTGGCGTCGGGCGGCGTTTCGTCGGGCAGCACGCGCGACAGTACGCCGAGCGCGGCCGCGACGACTTCCCAGTGTTTGCGATAGCGGTCGCGCCGCGTTTCCGCAGCGACGCCGAACGCCGCGTATTCAGGCGGCCGGTCGCCGGAACCGAGCCCGAGGATGAAGCGTCCGCCCGACAGCGTCGCAACCGACAGCGCGCCTTTCGCGATATGCAGCGGATGTCGCAGCGGCAGCACGATCGCGCCGCTGGCGAGCGCGATCCGGCGCGTACGCGACGCCAGCGCACCGAGCAGCACCCACGGGTCGAGGTGGCCGACAGGATCGGGATAGTCGGCGCTGTTCAGCGGCACGTCGCGAATCCACAGCGCGCGAAAGCCGAGCGTATCGGCAAGCGCCGCGAGTTCGAGCTGTTCGTTGAAGTCGGCGACGATATTGCCGCTGCGAAGCAGCGGCAGCGTGAGGCCGATCGACAACTGCCCGGCCGCAAAGACGCGGTGTGCGACGTCGGCGCGGGCGAGGGCTGGCGTGGTCATGTCGAATTCCTGGAGACGGTGCAGGGCGAACAACGATCGGCGGTTCGTGCGAGCGCGGCGTTCCGTGTCCGAATGCTAACGTGTTTGCGCCAGGCCGGAGCGGGGCGGCTCGCGCCAATCACGGCGCTACACGATCCGTAGCGTCGTGCCGCGCAGCGCGAGGCCCAAGCGTGACGCCACGCGTTGCGACGCACGGTTGTCGCCGTCGGTGCTGTAGAACAGCGTGCGAGTGCGAAGCGACGGCAGCCGCGACCATGCAGCGGTGACGGCGGCTGCCAGGCCACGCCCCCGAAACGCCGGAGCCGTCGCGAGACCCAGTTCGGCGCCGACATCGGACAGCCGCGCGGCGAACGCAACCGACACGATTTCGCCGTCGACGACGGCCGCGCACCACGGCGTCCACAGATCGGCGACGCTTCGAAAACCCATCGACAACAGCCCTTCGGGCATCCCGTGCGTGGACAGCGATTGGCGCAGCTGCCGGCCCGCGTCGCTGTCGCCGTCGATCAGCGCGATGCGTGCGTCGGTGTCGAACCCGAGCGCGTGCGGCAGTGCGTAGACGAGGCCGGTATTCCAGTGCGAAACGGGCGCGAGTATCGACAGATAGCGTTCGAGATGCGCGGGCTGCGTGCGGCCCGCAAACGGAGGTTCACTGTCGGCCACGCACGCCAGTTCGTCCGCAAGGTGGCCGGGCACGTCGGCGCGTACGCCCGACAGGTGGCCGTCCGCGCATCGGCCCAGCCAGAAGCGCGGCCCCGGCGAGCAGTCGGGATCGTTCTCGCGTTCGATCCGGCGATCCGGGTGCAGCCGGAACAGCGTGCGGTAGTCGATATCCAGCCAGTCCTTTGCGTCAGGCATGCGTCGAGCGAGGTTTTCCGGTCAGGTGGCGGGGAGCCGCGCGAAGGGCGCAAGGCCAGGCGAGCACGTCCGGTCATGCGTGCGCCGCCGCTGTCGGGCGATTGTAAGACGATTGGCGGCGGCGCGGCGCGCAGAAACAACGTCGCGATGCCCGCCCGGGCCGGTGCGGCAAGCCGGCAGGCATCGCCGGCCGTCGTCGATCCGGTGGGTGTTTCAGTTTCGAAACGTTAGCGCTCCTAGTCGGTGCGCGGTCCCCGTCAAAGGCCTTGCATTCGCCCGCGCGGCCTTGCGGCATGAAGCATGGTGCGCTCCTTGCATATCTGTATGCGCCGTGAGCGCGATCGCTAGCGCAGTCGGCCCGGCGATCGCTTCAGTGGGTCGGACGTATCGAATACGGGGACAAGAGAATGAAAAGAGACCGAATCGCAACGTGTCGTGTTGCAAACTTGAATCGCCGACCTGCCAGGGTATTCGCTTCGCCGTTGATTGCGGCGACGTGAGTGCGCGGCTTTCCGTTCCATCCGAGCAATCGGGTTCGTTCTGAACGACGACGTGCATGCGTGACGCACGAGGCCGACCGGTGCCGGTCGGCCGTCGGGGATGACCCGTGAACGCATGCGGATGGCCCCGGCCTGGATCCCGGATCGTCATTCCGTAGTGCAACGCGAGTCGTCGCGCGGCGGATGCGTTCGCGCGCCGCGCATGGCATCGGCGTGACGGGCCCGAAGAACCGGATCGCTCCGGAAAGCCGGTGGCGCAACGATGCGAGCGTCATCGCGGAACACGCGTAGTCCAGGGGAAGCGTTCGCCATGCGCAGCGTGGCGGACGCCACACCATTGTGCTGTCAGTTGATCCACTACCCCGATGGATCAATTGTTGAAGCGCCCATCGCCGAGCGGCGATGGGCGTCTTTTTTTGTGCGCGGGTTTGCCGTGCGTGGCGCCGGCCGGATCGCGCGGCGTTCTGTATCATGTGCTGGCGCGCGGGCCGCTCGTGCGGTCGCACGGCTTGCCGGCGCGCCCGATCACGCGTTATCTACATGAACGATCAAGCCCTGCATGACCCCTCATCCGCCTGTGTCGAGCCGGCCGCGCTCGACGCGCTGCACACGTTCGTCGAGCGTCATCCGCGCCTGCTCGTGCTGACAGGCGCGGGCATCAGCACCGATTCCGGCATTCCCGGCTATCGCGACCGCAACGGCCAATGGATGCGCTCGCCGCCGATCCAGCTCCACGAATTCCTCGGCTCCGATGCCGCGCGGCGACGCTACTGGGCGCGCAGCATGATCGGCTGGCCTGTCGTCGGCCGCGCGCAGCCGAACCGGTCGCACGTCGCGCTGGCGCGGCTCGGCGGCGCGGGCCGGATCGAGCGCCTCGTCACGCAGAATGTCGACGGCCTGCATCAGCGCGCGGGCAGCGACGACGTGATCGAGCTGCACGGTGGGATTAACGGCGTGACGTGCCTCGAATGCGGTGCGCATCATGCGCGCGCGACGATCCAGACCGTGCTCGAAGCCGACAATCCCGAGCTGCTGGGCACGCAGGCCGAGCCGGCCGCGGACGGCGACGCGCACCTCGAATGGGCCGCGCTCGACACGTTCCGGATTCCGGCGTGCCCCGCGTGCGGCGGCCTGCTGAAGCCGGCGGTCGTGTTCTTCGGCGAGAACGTGCCGCGCGAGCGTGTGGCGCTGGCCGCGCAGGCGCTCGATGCAGCCGATGCATTGCTCGTCGTCGGGTCGTCGCTGATGGTGTATTCCGGGTACCGCTTCTGCGTGTGGGCGCAGGCGCAGCACAAGCCGGTCGCCGCGCTCAATCTCGGTCATACGCGCGCCGATCCGATGCTGACGCTGAAGGTCGAGGCGCAGTGCGCACCGGCGCTCGACGCACTGACTGCGCGGCTGGGCCTCGCGGGCAACGCAGCGGAGCACGCATCGTGAGCGGCCCGATACCTTCGCCCGATCCGTCCGCGCGGTTGTCGGCGCCGGCGGCCGAACGCAATCGCGGGCCGATTCTCGACGTGTTGCGCCGCGTGCTGCCGGCGACCGGCAGCGTGCTCGAAATCGCGAGCGGCACGGGGCAGCACGTCGTCCATTTCGCGCAGGCGCTGCCGGGCCTGCGCTGGCAGCCGAGCGATCCCGACGCGCACGCGCGGCGCTCGATCGCCGCGTGGATCGCGCATGCGGGCGTCGCGAACGTCGCCGGGCCGCTGGCGTTCGACGTGCGCGACGCGTCGTGGCCGGTCGACGCGCTCGACGCGATCGTCTGCATCAACATGATTCACATCTCGCCGTGGGCCTGCACCGAAGCACTGTTCGCGGGCGCGTCGCGCCTGCTGCGGCCAGGCGGCGTGCTGTTCCTGTACGGCCCGTATCGTCGCGAAGGCCGGCATACGGCGCCGTCGAACGAAGCATTCGACCTGCAGTTGCGAAGCCGCGACCCGTCGTGGGGCGTGCGCGATCTCGAGACCGTCGTCGCGCTCGGCCTCGATCGCGGGCTCGACTGCATCGAGGTCGTCGAGATGCCGGCGAACAACCTGAGCGTCGTGTTCCGTCGGCTTCCGCACGCGGAGCAATGACACGCAAGCGCGCATCGCCGCCGGGTTTCCACTATCCTTTCGCCTGTGCGCGCGGCCCGGCTCGGGTCGCGCCCTGTTTTTTCCGGAGAATTGACTAATGGGCAAACAAGCAATCGGTGTGATCGGACTCGCGGTGATGGGCCGCAATCTCGCACTCAATATCGAGAGCCGCGGTTACGCGGTGTCGGTGTACAACCGCAGCCGCGAGAAAACCGACGAACTGATCGCCGAATTCCCCGGCCGCAATCTGGTGCCGACCTACACGCTCGAGGAGTTCGTCGCGTCGCTCGAAACGCCGCGCCGGATCCTGATGATGGTGAAGGCCGGCGAGGCGACCGATGCGACGATCGCGTCGCTCAAGCCGCTGCTCGAGAAGGGCGACGTGCTGATCGACGGCGGCAATACGCACTTCACCGACACGATCCGCCGCAACCAGGAACTCGCGCAATCGGGCCTGCACTTCATCGGCACCGGCGTGTCGGGCGGCGAAGAGGGCGCGTTGCGCGGCCCGTCGATCATGCCCGGCGGCCAGCGCGACGCGTACGACCTCGTCGAGCCGATCCTCAAGCAGATCGCCGCGAAGGCGCCGTCGGACGGCGAGCCGTGCGTCGCATACATGGGCCCGGATGGCGCGGGCCACTACGTGAAGATGGTCCACAACGGCATCGAATACGGCGACATGCAATTGATCGCCGAAAGCTACTCGGTGCTGAAGGACGTCGCGGGCCTGACCAACGACGAGCTCGGCGCGGTGTACACCGAATGGAACCAGGGCGAGCTCGACAGCTACCTGATGGAGATCACGTCGAAGATCTTCGGCAAGAAGGACGAAGAGACCGGCAAGCACCTCGTCGACGTGATCCTCGATCGCGCCGCGCAGAAGGGCACCGGCAAGTGGACGAGCCAGAACGCGCTGGATCTCGGCGTGCCGCTGCCGCTCATCACGGAATCGGTGTTCGCGCGCGTGCTGTCGTCGCTGAAGACCGAGCGCGTCGCGGCCAGCAAGATCCTGTCGGGCCCGACCGCCGCGCCGTTCGATGGCGATCGCGCCGCGTTCGTCGAAGCGGTGCGCCGCGCGCTGTACCTGAGCAAGGTGATCTCGTACGCGCAGGGCTTCGCGCAACTGCGCACGGCGTCCGAAGAGTACGGCTGGAACCTCGATCTCGGGACGATCGCGAAGATCTTCCGCGCGGGCTGCATCATCCGCGCGCGCTTCCTGCAGAAGATCACGGATGCTTACGCGAAGGATCCGGCGCTCGCGAACCTGCTGCTCGATCCGTACTTCCAGGACATCGCCGCGAACTACCAGGCATCGCTGCGCGACGTCGTGGTCGCCGCGGTGAAGGCCGGCGTGCCGGTGCCCGCGTTCGCGTCGGCGGTCGCGTACTTCGACAGCTACCGTTCCGAGCGGCTGCCGGCGAACCTCGTGCAGGCGCAGCGCGACTTCTTCGGCGCGCACACGTTCGAGCGCACCGACAAGCCGGGCAGCTTCCACGCGAACTGGTCGTAACCGGCCTGCGGGGCCAGCATTGTTGCGAAAATCTATTCTCTGAATAGGGTTTTTCTATCCCGGATGCCGACATTGTTGGCTTCCGGGAAACAGTGTTTTCGTTCTTTCATGGTTTTCCCTAGGCGACGCCGGGACTAAACTCTGTTCCATCGCTGCAGACATGGTGTGTGCGGCGGAGCAAAAAAATCCCGGAGGTAATCATGAAATCGCTGATCGCAACGTTCGCTGCAGCTGCTGTCCTCGCCGTCCCCGCCGTCTCGTTCGCCCAACAGAACGCGCCCGTCACCCGTGCGCAGGTGAAGGCCGAACTGGTCCAACTGCAACAGGCCGGCTACAAGCTGGGCAGCGACCGGACGAACTACCCGGAAGGCATCCTGGCTGCTGAAGCCCGTGTGAACCCGCAACAGAACGTCGCCGCCGCCGACACGACCGGCTATGGCGCGCAACCGGCCGCCGCGCAAGAATCCGGCGCTCCGGCCGCGGCAAAGACCGGCTGGCAAGTCAAGCGTATCGCTGACGGCGCACCGGTCTACAAGGGTCGTTAATGGCGCGGCCGCCCCGGCGGCCGGACCTGACCCCGCGTAGTACAAACAGCCTGTCGTTCCGAAGGACGGAACGACAGGCTGTTTTCATTTGAGGCGCCTGCGGCGCCGGTTCCGTCATGCGGAAAGATGGGCCGTTTTCATTGGTGGCGCGTACTGCGCCGGCAGTCAGTGCAGCGGGCGGCGGCCGCGCCCGATATCCCGGAACAGCGCTTCGGCCGGCTCCAGCACCTGGAGCCACGTTTCGTCGTAGCCGCTCAGCGTGTCGAGCGCCTCGCGCAGCCGCTCGAGCGCGAGGATCGGCAACTCGACGCTGTGGCGCGTGGCACCCGTCAGGTGCGTGACGCTCGCCAGCTGGACGAGCGCATCGGCCGCCTCGGCGACGTCGGTTGCGAACAGCAGGTGCCGGTTGAGCAATTCGACCAGGCCGCTGGAACCGGCGAAATCGTCCGCGTTGAGCTGCACCGAAAGAAACGTCGCATTGTTCATTGTCATGCTCCTCGTTGTCGTTGGATCGCGCTGCGCATCACCGAGTATAGGCGGCGATCGAAGGGGGGAATGTGACGGAGCCGAGACGGCAGATGACGGCGGCGAGGGATGCGGAAGACCGGCTGCAGGCTCACCGGATCGGGCGCGCGGCGCGGCTCGCGGGCCGTCGGCACGCATGGGCGGCGCCGCAAGATTGTTGCCGGAACCCGCAACTGTCGCGGTCCTGACCGCGACAAATGGTATCTTTGCCGGTCGGAGCGACACGAAAAAGGGGCCGGTGAGCCCGTTCGCGCAGACGTTCCGATGTGGAAACTGACGGCCGCGACAGCGGTCGGATACTGGTTGGTTCGGCCGTCCGGCCGGACATCGTGCGTCGCGCGCCGGAGGGCGGTGGGCGGCGCAACGACGCAAATCCGGGAGGACCCTTGAGAAAAACTATTCCCATCCACGATTCGCTGGCACGCTGGCTGCCGCAGGCGGCGTTCGTCGCCGCAGCCGTCGCGCTGTCGGGCTGTACGCTGACGCCGTGGACCGACAACTGGCAGCCGGCGCGTTCGTCGGCGCCGATGTCGGCCGCGACGCCGGGCGTAATCGCCGGCTATTACCGCGTGAACCCGGGCGACACGCTCGCGGGCGTCGCGAGCGCCTACGGGCAGCGCGTGCAGGACGTGGCGAGCTGGAACCACATGGCGCCTACCGACGCCTTGTCGCCCGGCCAGGTGCTGCGCGTCGCGCCGCCGCCTGCCGCGACGTCGCTCGGGCAGCCGCCCGCGGCGGCCGCACAGCCGGGCTCGCTCGCATGGCCGGCCACGGGCGTCGTCGCGGCGCCGTTTGCGGCCGGCAAGACGCGCGGCGTCGTGATCGCCGCATCCGGGCCCGACCGTTCGGTGCGGGCCGCGGCGAACGGGCGGGTGGTCTACGCCGGGTCGGGTGTCAAGGCGTACGGTCCGCTCGTGATCCTGAAGCACGACAACGGGCTCATCACGGCCTACGGCCACAACGGCAAGCTGCTCGTCAACGAAGGCGACGCGGTGCGCACGGGCCAGCCGATCGCCGAGATGGGCACCGACGCGAGCGGCCGTTCGACGTTCGAGTTCGAAGTCCGCCAGAACGGCAAGGTCGTCGATCCGATGATCTTCCTGCCGCGCAACGGCGGCTGACGAACCGCATCGCCACGTGTGCGCCGGGCGGCGCACACGCTCCCGCCTTCGTTCTACTTCATCCTTCCTTCAGCGTCGCGGTGCCGGGCTGTCTCGCATGATTGCCGAGCCAGCGGATGCCCAGTGCGAGCGCCGTCGCGCCGAGCGCGATCAGCGAACACTGGATCGCGACCGGCAGGTAGCCGTGCGGCCGCGGATCGACGAACGGGTAGGGATACCAGTTCTCCAGCGCGCCGCGCACGAGCGTATAGCCGAGATAGACGACCGGAAAACCGAGCCACGCGAACGCGCTGCGCCGCGCGATCGGCGAGCGCGGCTCCACGTACAGCCAGTCGCACAGCATGACGAGCGGCACGATCCGGTGCAGCACCCAGTTGTTGAACGCCGGCGTGACATGTCGCAGCGCATCGAGCCGCGCGAGCAGGAGTTCGTAGACGATCGCGGTGATCAGCATGTACAAGACCGCCGCGCCGCGCATCGATTCGTAGCGGGCCGAGCCGGGGCGCGCGATGCACCAGAGCCCCGCGGTCAGCATCGCCGCCGCATAGAGGCTGCTCAGTTGCGTGAAATAGCTGAGGAAGTTGCCGAGATGAATTGCGGGCATGCCCCAGTAGCCGGCGATGCTGTGCAACGTCGTGGACACCGCGAGCAACGCGGCAATCAGCCGGTAGGCCGCAACGAAGAACGCCTTGCTCATGATGCGCGCGCAACGTCGACACCAAAGCTTCATCGTGCCACAGCCGTTCCCGGGCGCGATGCGGATTTTCCATATGACAGCCCCGCTCGGCGTGCGTCGACGATTCGTCGGATATTTGACCGAGTCGCGCAAAACCGGACACCCGTGCGGCTACAATCGTGGCAGCTCTGCCGGGCGCGGAGCCGGTTTCGGCATGCGCCCCTCCCCGCATACAACACGAGACGACGCATGAAAAACATCCTCGCGAAACAGACGCGCTACAGCTCGCCCGCGATCTTCTTCCACTGGGCCATCTTCCTGCTGGTCGCGCTGGCCTACCTGGCCATCGAGATCCGCGGGCCGAAAGGCAGCGACAGCCGGGTGTTCTGGATGAACGTGCACCTCACCGCGGGCACGCTCGTGCTCGTGCTGTCGGTGCTGCGCGTACTGTGGCGAGCCGTCAGCCGCGTGCCGGAAGCCATTCCGCAGGCCGCGCTGCTGCGCTGGCTCTCGAAGCTCGCGCATGTCGCGCTCTACGTGTTCATCATCGCGCAGCCGCTGCTCGGCATCATGTTGATCAACCTGGGCGGCAAGCCGGTATCGCTCGACTGGCTCGGCGTGTCGTTCACGCTGTTCGGCCCGGACAAGGCGCTGCGGCCGACGATCAAGGGAGCGCACGAGCTGATCGGCAATGCGTTCTACTTCGTGATCGGCCTGCATGCGCTGGCTGCGCTGTACCACCATTTCATCCGGCGCGACGCCGTGCTGCGGCGCATGGCGCCCTGAGCGCCGCACTCCGGACGCGCGCAGCAGGCGGGGGCGCATGGTTGTGTTGACAACCATGCGCCCCCGCTTCGTTTACCGTCATCCGCGGCTGGCCATCGCGGTGAACATTCTGTAACATCTCGGCTGTTTTTACATTCCGCTTACTCGCCGCCGCGCATGCTGCACCGACATCGTCACCTGACCGCCTGGCTTGGCGTGCTCGCGATCTGGCTCGCGATCGCGGCGCCGCTGGTGTCGCAGTGGCGCATCGCGCAGGCAGCCGCGCCCGACGCGACCGTCTGCAGTGCAGAGCACGGCGCGCATCGGTCGCCCGATGCGGGTCGCATGCACGATCACGCGTTGCATCTCGAGGCGTGCGGCTACTGCGGCTTCTTCGCGCACAGCCCCGTGATCGGCGCGCCGGCCGCCGCGTCGTTCGCTTCCGTTTCCGTCGTTTCCGTTTCCGCCGCCGCGCCGCCTGCCGTTGCGGCGCGCGCCGACCGCTATCCGCGCGCGTATCCACGCGCACCGCCCGAGCGCGCCTGACGCGCCGTCTTCTGTTCTTTCCACCGCCGATATCCGTGCGGCCCGTCGAGGCCGCGTGGAGGGCGTCACTCGGGCTTTCGATCATGACCATTTTCCAGTTGCGTGCGCCGCGGGCGTCGCGCAATGCCTGTGCGCGGCGCGTGCCGCGCGTGTTGAAACTCACCGTTCCCGCGCTCGCCGTCGGCGCGCTGGCCGCGACCGCTGCGGCGGCCGAAACGGCTCGCGCGACCGGCGTGCCTGCGGACGATGCGGCCGCGCTGCTGCCGGCCGTCGAGGTCGTCGCGTCGCCGCTGACGACGCCGCTCGTCGTCGTCACGGATCCGAAGGCACCGCGCCAGCCGCTGCCCGCCAGCGACGGCGCGGATTACCTGAAGACGATCCCCGGCTTCACGTCGATCCGCAGCGGCGGCACGAACGGCGACCCCGTGCTGCGCGGGATGTTCGGTTCGCGGCTGAACATCCTGGCGAACGGGATGCCGACGCTCGGTGCCTGCCCGAACCGGATGGATGCGCCGACGTCGTACATCGCGCCGGAAAGCTATGACAAGGTCACCGTCGTGAAGGGGCCGCAGACCGTGCTGTACGGTCCCGGCGCGTCGGCCGGCACCGTGCTGTTCGAGCGTGTGACGCCGCGTTTCGACAAGCCGGGCATGCGTTTCGAGGGCAGCCTCGTCGGCGGCTCGTTCGGTCGCAACGACCAGAACATCGACGTGACGGCCGGCACGCCGGACGTCTATGGCCGCGTGACCGCGAACCACGCGCATTCGCAGGACTACAAGGACGGCAACGGCAACACGGTGCCGTCGCAGTGGGACAAGTGGAACGCCGATGCGGCGCTCGGCTGGACGCCCGACGACCATACGCGGGTCGAACTGACGGCCGGCACGGGCGACGGCTACGCGAAGTATGCGGGCCGCGGGATGGACGGCGCGCATTTCCGCCGCGAGACGTTCGGCCTGTCGTTCGACAAGCGGCATCTCGGCGACGTGCTCGACCGGATCGAGGCACGCGTGTACTACAACGAAGCCGACCACGTGATGGACAACTACACGTTGCGGCAGCCCGACCCGACCAGCAGCATGCCGATGCGGATGGCGTCGGAGGTGCGGCGCCGCACGGTCGGCGCGCGCGCGGCCGCGACGTTCCGTTTCGGCGACGACTTCAAGCTCGTGACGGGCGTCGACGCACAATCGAACCGGCTCGATTCGCGCTCGGCGATGGGGCGGCAGAACTACGGCGACCAGCCGTGGGATGCGCAGGCGACGATGTGGAACGCGGGCGCGTTCGGCGAGCTGACGTGGTACGCGAGTGACGTATCTCGTGTGATCGGCGGCGCGCGTGTCGACTACGCGAGCGTACGCGACAAGCGCGCGACGACGAGCGGGATGATGATGAAAAAACCCAACCCGACCTTCGACGACGACCGCGCGCGCGTGCTGCCGAGCGGTTTCGTGCGCTACGAGCGCGATCTCGCGTTGCTGCCCGTCACGTGGTATGCGGGGATCGGTCATGCGGAGCGCTATCCCGACTACTGGGAGCTGTTTTCCGCGAAGCGCGGGCCGGCCGGTTCGGTCAACGCGTTCTCGGCGGTGCAGCCGGAGAAGACCACGCAGCTCGACATCGGCGCGCAATACAAGAGCGACCGGTTCGATGCGTGGGTGTCGGCCTACGCGGGCTACGTGCAGGACTTCATCCTGTTCAACTACGGGGCCGGCATGATGGGCCCGACCACGCAGGCGACCAACGTCAACGCGCAGATCATGGGTGGCGAAGCAGGCGTGTCGTGGCGGCCGGTTGCGCCGCTGCGCGTCGAGACTTCGCTCGCGTATGCGTGGGGGCGCAACGTGGCGAGCGGGGATCCGCTGCCGCAGATGCCGCCGCTCGAGGCGCGCATCGGGCTCGAATACACGCGCGGCGCGTGGTCGGCCGGCGGGCTGTGGCGGATCGTTGCGCCGCAGCATCGTTATGCCCTGAATGAGGGCAACGTGGTCGGCAAGGACTTCGGTCCGAGTGCCGGATTCGGCGTGCTGTCGCTGCATGCGCAATACAACGTCAGCAAGACCGTGCAGGTGTCGGTCGGCGTCGACAACGTGCTGAACAAGGCCTACACCGAGCATCTGAACCTCGCCGGCAATGCGGGCTTCGGCTATCCGGCGAACGCGCCGGTGATGGAGCCGGGCCGTACCGCATGGGTACGCGTGAGCGCGAAGCTGTAGCGCGTTGCGCGTGTGCGATGCAGCATGCGCGTGCATGAACATGGCCCCGCCCGAACGGGCGGGGCGCGTCAAGCGATTAGAGAACCGTATCTAGTCAGGGCGCAAACGTTGGCCACTCGTGATTCACTCCCGCATTCGACGGTCACGGCGCACGCGAGGGCGCCGCATGCGTCGATTCGATTTCATTCGCACCGGCAGCACAATAATCAGGAGAACATGCATGGCCAGATCGATGCGTTCCAGGGTGGTGGCAGGGGCAGTGGCATGCGCGATGAGCGTCGCGCCGTTCGCGGGGACGACCGCTTTGATGGCGCTCGCGACGACACACGCGGCGATGGCGGCAACCGCGCCCGTCGACAACTACGCGACGACGCGTTATCCGATCGTCCTCGTGCACGGGCTTACGGGCACCGACAAGTACGCGGGCGTGCTCGAGTACTGGTACGGCATCCAGGAAGACCTGCAGCAGCATGGCGCGACCGTCTACGTCGCGAACCTGTCGGGCTTCCAGAGCGACGACGGCCCGAACGGGCGCGGCGAACAGCTGCTCGCTTACGTGAAGACGGTGCTTGCCGCGACGGGTGCGACCAAGGTCAATCTCGTCGGCCACAGCCAGGGTGGGCTCACGTCGCGGTATGTCGCGGCCGTCGCGCCCGATCTCGTCGCGTCGGTGACGACGATCGGCACGCCGCATCGAGGCTCCGAGTTCGCCGACTTCGTGCAGAGCGTGCTCGCATACGATCCGACCGGGCTTTCGTCATCGGTGATCGCCGCATTCGTCAATGTGTTCGGAATCCTCACGAGCAGCAGCAACAACACGAACCAGGATGCGCTCGCCGCGCTGAAGACGCTGACGACCGCACAGGCCGCCGCGTACAACCAGAACTATCCGAGCGCGGGCCTTGGCGCGCCGGGCAGTTGCCAGACCGGCGCACCGACGGAAACCGTCGGCGGCAACACGCATCTGCTGTATTCGTGGGCCGGCACGGCGATCCAGCCGACGATCTCGGCGTTCGGCGTCACGGGTGCGACGGATACGAGCACCATTCCGCTCGTCGATCCGGCGAACGCGCTCGACCCGTCGACGCTCGCGCTGTTCGGTACGGGCACGGTGATGATCAACCGCGGCTCGGGCCAGAACGACGGACTCGTGTCGAAGTGCAGCGCGCTGTACGGCAAGGTGTTGAGCACGAACTACAAGTGGAACCATATCGACGAGATCAACCAGCTGCTCGGCGTGCGCGGCGCGTATGCGGAAGATCCGGTCGCGGTGATCCGCACGCATGCGAACCGGCTGCAGCAGGCGGGCGTGTAATCGATGGCGGCACGCGAAGGGCGCGCGCCGCTGGCGCGGCGCGCTGCGGTCTACGGTGTCGTGGGGCTGGCGGCGATCGCCGGCGTCGCGATGTGGAGCGGTGCGGGATGGCATCGCGGTGCGGGTAGCGCCGGCGAGTCGCCCGATGCGGCGGTGGTGGGCGGTGTGGCTGCGGCACCGCCGCAGGTCGCCGTGCCGGCGAGCGCGGGCCTGCCGTCGTCGCTGGCCGGTTCCAGCGCGCCGCGGCTGCCGCTCGATGCCGGCGGCCATCTCGCGAAGGTGCGCGCGGTGCGCGATTTCTTCGACTATTGCCTGACCGCGCAGGGCGACCTGAGCGCGGCCGCGCTCGATGCGCTCGTCGTGCGCGAGATTGCCGCGCAGCTCGACGGCACGGCCGCGCAGGCCGAGACGCTCGACGTGTGGCGCCGGTATCGCGCATATCTCGACGCGCTCGCGAAACTGCGCGACGCCGGCGCGGTCGACAAGTCCGACCTGGGTGCGCTGCAACTCGCGCTCGACCAGCGCGCGTCGATCGCGTATCGCACGCTCGGCGACTGGAGCCAGCCGTTCTTCGGTGCGGAGCAGTGGCGGCAGCGCTACGATCTCGCGCGGCTGAAGATCGCGCAGGATCGCACGCTGACCGATGCGCAGAAGGCCGAGCGGCTCGCGGCGCTCGAGCAGCAGATGCCGGCCGACGAACGCGCGGCGCAGCAGCGGGTCGACCGGCAGCGGGCCGCGATCGACCAGATCGCGCAGTTGCAGAAGAGCGGGGCGACGCCCGATGCGATGCGCGCGCAACTGACGCAGACGCTCGGGCCCGAGGCCGCTGCACGCGTCGCGCAGATGCAGCAGGACGACGCATCGTGGCAGAGCCGCTACGCGGACTATGCGGCGCAGCGTGCGCAGATCGAGTCGGCCGGCCTGTCGCCGCAGGACCGCGACGCGCAAGTTGCCGCCCTGCGGCAGCGCGTGTTCACGAAACCCGGCGAAGCCGTGCGCGCGGCGTCGCTCGATCGCGGGGCGGGCAGCACGCAGTAACGCGGGCCGCGCTGCGTGCGGCCAACGCTATGCCGCACGCGTGATGTGCTGTGGCAGATGCTGCTCGATGGCAGCGGCGAGCGTGTCGAACGCGGGCCCGATGCCTTCGTGCGGGACGCACGCATAGCCGAGCAGCAGGCCGCGTTGCGCGGTGTCGAGGTTGCTGTAGTAGCTGGTGAGCGGGCGCACGATCACGCCCGCGTCGAACGCGCTCTGCGTGACCGCGCGATCGTCGCACGCGTCGGGCAGGCCGAGCACCAGGTGCAGGCCGGCCTCGTCGCCCATCACGGGCAGCGCGTCGCCGAAGCGCGCGCGGATCGCGTCGATCATCAGTTGCCGGCGCTCGCCGTACAGCGTGCGCATGCGCCTGACGTGCGACGTCAGGTGGCCGTCCATGATGAATTCGGCGAGCACGGCCTGCTGCATCAGCTGGCCCTCGCGGTACAGCTCCGACAGCCCGGTGCGGAAAGTGTCGACCAGATGCTCGGGCACGACCATGTAGCCCATCCGCAGGCCCGGGAACAGCATCTTGCCGAGGCTGCCGACGTAGATCACGCGGCCGCCGTCGTCGAGCCCCTGCAGCGACGCGAGCGGGCGGCTGCCGTAACGGAATTCGCTGTCGTAGTCGTCCTCGATGATCCAGCAGCGGTGCTGGCGCGCGTATTCGAGCAGCATCCGGCGCCGCGCGAGGCTCATCACCATCCCGAGCGGGTACTGATGCGACGGCGTGACGAGCACGAGCCGCGGCGGATGCTGCATGTCGCCGGCACGCGGGGCGAGCCCTTCCTGGTCGACCGGCACCGGCGCGAGCGTGAGGCCGGCCGCCTGCAATACGCTGCGCACGCCCCAGTAGCACGGTTCCTCGACCCACGCGCGATCGCCGATGTCGGACAGCAGCCGCACCGCGAGATCGATCGACTGATGAATGCCCGTCGTGATGATCACCTGGTCCGGCGAGCATTTGACCGAGCGCGCGACGCGCAGGTAATCGGCCAGCGCGCGCCGCAATGGCCGGTAGCCGCCGCCCGGCGCGTAGGTCAGCAGCTCGGGGTTCGCCTCCTTCCATAACCGCGCCTGCAAGCGGCTCCACGTGCGGCTCGGAAACTCCGACACGTCCGGCACGCCCGGCATGAACGCGCCCCACTGGCGCCGCGACACGCCCGCGTGCTCGATCAGTTGCCGGCCGCGCATCGACAGGCTGCCCTGCGCGTCCGGCGGCGGAAGCGTACCGGCGTCGGTCGGCGGCGGCACGGCGCCCGGCGCGCGAATCGCGGCGGTGTCCGGCCGCGTGTCGGCCACGTAGGTGCCGCTGCCGGTCGTCGTCAGCACGTAGCCTTCGGCCGTCAGCTGGTCGTACACGTGCAGCACGGTATTGCGCGCGATCGACAGGTCCGCCGCGAGCGTCCGGGAGCTGGGCAGCTTTGTCCCTGGCCCCAATTCCCCGGTCAGGATGGCCTGCTGCATCTGTTGCAGCAACTGCCGGTACATCGGCTCGGACGAGCCGCGGTCGAGGCGGGCGGAAAGCCAGTCGGCAAGGATCACGGTATCCAAAGTGGTCCTACTAGTAATATTGAAATGGTTCCCTATTGTAGAACCGTGCGCATCGTATAGTGGATCGCATCTCAAAAACGATTGTCGCGACGCAAGGGGACAGCATGATGAAGTCCGATGATGTGATCGTCAGCTTTCGCGGCGTGCGGAAGACCTATGACGGCGAAACGCTGGTCGTCAAATCGCTCGACCTCGATATCCACCGAGGGGAATTCCTGACGCTGCTCGGGCCGTCGGGCTCGGGCAAGACGACCTGCCTGATGATGCTCGCCGGTTTCGAGTTTCCGACCGGCGGCGAGATCCGCCTCGACGGCGAACTCCTGAACAACGTGCCGCCGCACAAGCGCAACATCGGCATGGTGTTCCAGAACTACGCGCTGTTCCCGCACCTGACGGTCGAGCAGAACGTCGCGTATCCGCTGACCGTGCGCAAGCTGCCGGCCGCCGAGCGCGCGGAGCGCGTCGCGCATGCGCTGAAGATGGTGCAGATGGAGCGCTTTGCGAAACGCTATCCGGCGCAGTTGTCGGGCGGCCAGCAGCAGCGCATCGCGCTGGCGCGTGCGCTCGTGTTCGAGCCGAAGCTCGTGCTGATGGACGAGCCGCTCGGCGCGCTCGACAAGCAACTGCGCGAACACATGCAGTACGAACTGAAGGCGCTGCACGAAAAGCTCGGCGTGACCTTCGTGTACGTGACGCACGACCAGGGCGAGGCGCTGACGATGTCCGATCGTGTGGCCGTGTTCGACAAGGGCATCGTGCAGCAGCTCGACACCGTCGACCGCCTGTACGAATCGCCGTGCAACGAATTCGTCGCGAACTTCATCGGCGACAGCAACCGGCTGCGCGGCACCATCGCGCGCGTCGACGGCGAATTCTGCGAGTTCCGGCTCGACGACGGCACGCAGCTCGTCGGCCGCCATATCGGCGAAGCCGCCGAGGGCGCGTCGGCCGTCGCGTGCATTCGCCCCGAACGCATGAGCCTGGCCGCGCACGGCGCGAACGGGCACGCGAACGGCGCAGCCGCGAACCGGCTGACCGGCGAGGCACGCAGCCTCATCTATTTCGGCGATCACGTGCGCATGCGCTGCGCGCTGCCGGGCCAGGACGAGTGCTTCGTGAAGGTGCCGCTCGGCACCGGTGCACTCGACGCGTTCTCGCCCGGCGCGCCGGTTTCGCTCGCATTCGCGCCCGAACACCTGCGCGTGTTCGCGTGACCAGGGTTTCCCCGATTTACCGCAGCACGTCGTCAACAACAAAGCCCACTTCCACCACGAGAGGAGAGGAACCATCATGAAACGAGCAAGCTTTACCGCGCGCCGCACCTCGCTGGCACTGGCGCTCGCCGTCGTCGGCGCAACGGCTACGGCCGCCGAACTCACGGTCGTCAACTTCGGCGGCGCGAACGGCGACGCGCAGAAGGCCGCATTCAACCAGCCGTTCGAGAAGGCGACCGGCAACAAGGTCACCGCCGTCGAATACAACGGCGAGCAGGCGAAAGTGAAGGCGATGGTCGAGGCGAAGCACGTCAACTGGGACGTGGTCGAAGTCGAGTCGGGCGACCTGAACCGCGGTTGCGACGAAGGGCTGTACGAGAAGCTCGACTGGTCGAAGATCGCGAAGAAGTCCGACCTGATTCCGGAATCGCCGCAAGTGTGCGGCGTCGGTTTCTTCGTGTGGTCGACGGCGCTGTCGTACAACGCGGACAAGCTGAAGTCGGCACCGACCGGCTGGGCCGATTTCTGGAACGTGAAGAAATTCCCCGGCAAGCGCGGGATGCGCAAGGGCGCGCGCTATAACCTCGAGTTCGCGCTGATGGCCGACGGCGTCGCGACGAAGGACGTGTACAAGGTGCTCGGCACGAAGGCCGGCCAGGACCGCGCGTTCAAGAAACTCGACGAGCTGAAGCCGTACATCCAGTGGTGGGAAGCGGGCGCGCAGCCGCCGCAGTTCCTCGTCGCCGGCGACGTCGTGATGTCGACCGCGTACAACGGCCGCATCGACGCCGCGCAGAAGGAAGGCAAGAACCTGAAGGTCGTGTGGAACGGCAGCATCTACGACCTCGACTACTGGGCGATTCCGAAGGGCTCGCCGAACAAGGCGCTGGCCGAGCAGTACATCGCGTATTCGCTGACGCCGAAGCCGCAGCAGGCGTATGCGCAGCACATCGCGTACGGCCCCGCGAACGTCGCCGCGATCAAGTCGCTCGACGCGAAGACGCTCGCGAACCTGCCGAACTCGCCGGCCAACGGCAAGAACGCGGTGCTGGAGGATATCGGCTTCTGGACCGACCACAGCGACGAGCTCGAGCAGCGCTTCGCCGCGTGGGCGACGAAGTAATCGTTCAGGCATCCTGATGCAACCTGCCGCGCGGCGCGTCGTTCGTGTCGCGCGGCATTCCGCCGGAGCGTGCCCGGCCGGAGAGAACCGTTGAATACGATGACGATCGCGCCTTCCTCGCCGTCGACAGCCGCGCTCAAGCGCGAGCTGAAGGCCGCCGAAGCCCGCAAGCGCACGATGGCGCTGCTGCTGGTCGCGCCGCTCGCGATTTTCCTGATGCTGATCTTCGTCGTCCCGATCGGCACGCTGCTCACGCGCGCGGTGCAGAACCCCGAGATCGCGACCGCGTTGCCGAACACGGTCGCGGCGCTGTCCGGCTGGGACCGCAAGACGCCGCCGGCCGACGCCGCGTATGTCGCGCTCGCGGCCGACATGACGAAGGTGGCCGATAGCGAGGCGATGGGCGCGCTCGCGCGGCGCCTGAACACCGAGATTCCCGGTTATCGCTCGCTCGTCGCGAAGACGGCGCGCGCGATGCCGCTGAAGGGCGACAATGAATCGACGCTCACGTCTGCGCAGACGCGCACGAAACTCGTCGAACTCGATTCGCGCTGGGGTGACACGGCGTACTGGCAGGCCATCGCGAAGAACGGCAGCACGGTTTCGCCGTTCTACCTGCTCGCCGCGCTCGACCACAAACAGGACGGCTTCGGCCACATCGTGCAGGCCGAACCCGACCAGTCGATCTACCTCGCGATCTTCGGCCGCACGTTCGTGATCGGCGTCGCGGTCACGCTGTTCGCGCTGCTGCTCGGCTACCCGCTCGCATACTGGATCTCGACGCTGTCGGAGCGGCGCGCGAACCTCGTGATGATTCTCGTGCTGATTCCGTTCTGGACCTCGGTGCTGGTGCGCGTCGCCGCGTGGATCGTGCTGCTGCAAAGCGAAGGGCTCATCAACACGGCGCTGATCGGCAGCGGGCTGATCTCGCATCCGCTGACGCTGCTGTTCAACCGCGTCGGCGTGTATATCTCGATGACGCACATCCTGCTGCCGTTCATGATCCTGCCGCTGTACAGCGTGATGAAGTCGATCCCGCCGACCTACCAGCGCGCGGCCGTGTCGCTCGGCAGCCATCCGTTCGCCGCGTTCTGGCGCGTGTACGTACCGCAGACCTATCCGGGCGTCGGCGCGGGCGCGCTGCTGGTGTTCATCCTCGCGATCGGCTACTACATCACGCCCGCGCTGCTCGGCGGGCCGAACGACCAGATGGTCAGCTACTACGTCGCGTACTTCACGAACGTGACGATCAACTGGGGCATGGCGTGCGCGCTCGGCGGGCTGCTGCTCGCGGCGACGCTCGTGCTGTACGTGGTGTACGGGCGCTTCACGCGCACCAACGTGAGCCTCGGTTGAGCGCCACGCACCAGGAAACGGGAAAGGGAATCCGACCATGAAACTGCTCGCCAGGCCGCTGTTTGCGCCGCACATGTCGTTCGTCGAGCGCGCGTGGTACGTCGCATTGCGCGTGCTCGTCGTGCTGACGCTGCTGTACCTGATCCTGCCGGTGCTCGCGATCGTGCCGCTGTCGTTTTCGTCGAGCACGTTCCTCGTGTATCCGATCCCGGGCTTCTCGATGCGTTGGTACGAGAACCTGATCGCGTCGGACGAGTGGCGGATGGCCGCGAAGAACAGCTTCATCGTCGCGCCGTCGGCAACCGTCGTCGCGACCGTGCTCGGCACGCTCGCCGCGATCGGTCTCACGAAGGCCGACTTCCGCGGCAAGGGGCTGCTGATGGCCGTGCTGCTGTCGCCGATGATCGTGCCGGTCGTCGTGGTCGGCGTCGGCATGTACCTGTTCTTCGCGCCGCTCGGGCTCGCGAACACTTATACGGGGCTGATCGCCGCGCACGCGGCGCTCGGCGTGCCGTTCGTCGTGACGACGGTCGCCGCGACGCTGCAGGGGTTCAACCACAATCTCGTGCGCGCGAGCCTGTCGCTCGGCGCGAATCCTGTGTCGACGTTTTTCCGCGTGACGCTGCCGGTGATCGCGCCGGGCGTGATGTCGGGCGCGCTGTTCGCGTTCGCGACGTCGTTCGATGAAGTGGTCGTCACGCTGTTCCTCGCGGGCGCGGACCAGACGACGCTGCCGCGCCAGATGTTCACGGGTATTCGCGAGAACATCAGCCCGACGATCGCCGCGCTCGCGACGATCCTGATCATCTTCTCGACGAGCCTGCTGCTCGCGCTCGAATGGCTGCGCGGACGCAATGCGCGGCGCGCGGTGACCTGATCCGGCCTGGCGCGACGGCGGTGCACGCACGCCGCGCATCGACGCATCGGTGCGATTCCGATGCGCGGTGCCGCCGGCAGACGCGGCCGGGTCTGCAGCCAGCGCCGGCACGATGAAGCCGGGCGCGAGCCCGGAAGGCCAGCCGGCGCTCGCCGGCTCGTCGATCGTTGTGCGCTCAACGATGCCGCGAGCAAGGCACGGCATCGCGCAAGCTTTCGTTTCGCTGACTGACGAGTCGGCCGCCTGCACGTTCGATACGGCTCTGCAACAATACGGATCGCGGCAGCGCGCGCGCCGGTCTTGCGGTCCGGAACGCACGCCGCCGCGCCGCTCAATCCGCGACGCCGCGCGTCGCTCGTCAGCCGAGCCTCATCTTGTCCGAATTCGCATCCTCCGCCGGCGCCCGGGAGCCGGCCGTCAACTGGCGCGCGATGTCCGCCGTGCTGCTGGCCGTCGCGCTCGCGACGCTCGACACCGCGATCGCGAACACCGCGCTGCCCGCGATCGCCGCCGACCTGCATGCGTCGCCGGCCGCCTCCGTGTGGATCATCAATGCGTACCAGCTCGCAATGGTCGCGACGCTGCTGCCGTTCGCGTCGCTTGGCGACATCGTCGGCCACAAGCGCGTGTATATCGCCGGGCTCGCGGTGTTCACGCTCGCGTCGCTCGGTTGTTCGCTCGCCTCGACGCTGCCGATGCTGACGGCCGCACGGATCGTGCAGGGCTTCGGTGCGAGCGCGATCATGAGCGTCAACGTCGCGCTGATTCGCGGCTTGTTTCCCGCGCACCGGCTCGGGCGCGGCGTCGGCTTCAACGCGCTCGTCGTCGGCGTATCGTTCGCGGTGGGGCCGACGATCGCGTCGCTGATCCTGTCGGTTGCCGCATGGCCGTGGCTGTTCGCGGTGAACGTGCCGCTCGGCGTGTTCGCGCTGGCAGTGGCGATTCCGTCGCTGCAGCAGATGGCGCGCGGCAAGCATGCGTTCGATCCGGTTGCCGCGCTGTTCAACGTGATCACGTTCGCGTCGCTGATCTTCGCGCTCGGTGAATTCGCGCAGCGCGGGCCGCTGCGTATCGTGCTCGCGTCGGCGGCGGTCGCGCTGGTGTTCGGCTGGCTGCTGATCCGCCGCCAGGCCGGGCACCCGGCGCCGATGCTGCCGATCGACCTGTTTCGCCGGCCCGTGTTCACGCTGTCCGCGCTGACCGCCGTGTGCGCGTTCGCCGCGCAGGGGCTCGCGTTCGTGTCGCTGCCGTTCTATTTCGAAACCGTCCTGCATCGCAACGCGGTCGAGACGGGGTTCCTGATGACGCCGTGGTCGGCGATCGTCGCGCTTGCCGCGCCGATCGCGGGCCGGCTGTCGGATCGATACCCGCCCGGCCTGCTCGGCGCGATCGGGCTTGCGTTGTTGAGCGCGGGCATGGTGTCGCTTGCCGCGCTGCCGGCGGCGCCGAACGTATTCGATATCGGCTGGCGGATGATGCTGTGCGGCGCCGGCTTCGGCTTCTTCCAGTCGCCGAACCTGAAGGCGCTGATGTCGAGCGCGCCGCCCGAGCGCAGCGGCGGCGCGAGCGGGATCATCGCGACCGCGCGGCTGATCGGGCAGGCGACCGGTGCTGCGCTCGTCGCGCTGTCGTTCGGGATCGCTGGGCGTCACGGGCCGACGCTGGCGTTGATGCTCGGTGCGGGTTTCGCCGGGGCCGCGAGCGTCGCGAGCGGGTTGCGGCTGTTTGCGCCGTCGCACCGGAGTGGTGTGCCGGCCGCGCCGGAGCGTGTGAAGGCGTGTGCGACGGAGTAGGGTTGTGCGCGAATACCGCGCGACCTGAAGGCGACCAGGCCGGCGCGCGGCAAATCACTGCCGCGCGCCGGCCTTCACATATCGCTCAGAACCCGCCCGACTTGATCAACTGGTTGAGGTTCGCGATGTTCAGGCTGCCGAAGCCGGTCGTCATATCCCAGCCGGTGCCGGCGGTATAGCCATAACCCTGATAGCCGTTGTTCCCCGACACGACGTCATCGCGCACGAGCGACGGGTTCGACGGGATCGCGCGATACAGATTGCTGGCCGGGAAACCGAGGCCGGTGCCGTTCGCCGCGAGCAGGCGCGCCCAGAAGCCCGTGAAGATCGGCGCGGCGAGACTCGTGCCGCCGATCTGCTGCAACTGGCCGTAGTTGTAGATGTACGCGCCCGTGCTTTGCGCGGCGTCGAACGAGACATCCGGCAGCTGACGGTTGCTGCCCGACTGCCACGACGGCGCCGGCAGGATCGTGCTGACGCCGCCGCCGGTCGCCCACAGCTTGCCGTTGCCGTCGAGCCCTTCGTTCCACACCGTTTCGTTCGAGAACGCGCCCGCCGACGTCGTGTAGAGCGTCGTGCCGCCGATCGCGAGCACGTGCGGCGACGAAGCCGGCCACGACACCGTGTAGTTCGAGCCGTCCGGATAGCCGCGGTTGTTGCACTCGTACACGCCTTCGTCGCCCGACGAAACCGAGAACGTCTGGCCTTGCGCCGCGGCCGTCGTGAAGATCTGTTCCTCGGCGTCGATCGTGCCGTCCGCGTTCGCGTCGGTTTCGCACCAGCCGAGCGACACGTTGATCACTTTCGCGGTGTTGTCCGACACCGCGCGGTTGAACGCCTGCGTGAGGCCCGTGTTGCCCGAGGCGTTGAGGTCGGCCATGTAGAACACGAGCTTGCCGACCTGGCCGCCGGCCGAGCCGACGATCGACTGGCTGTCGAGATCCCATTCGCCCTGGCCGTCCTGGTCGTCGCTGTAGCTGCCGCTCGTGCCGTTGGTCTTGACGGTCTGCGTGGAGACCGTGCCGTAACCGTTGCTCGACGTGAACTGCTTCAGGTCCTGCAGCGTCTGCGACACGCCGCCGATCGTGATGATGCCGACGGTCACGCCGGCCGCGGTCGGCACGCCGGTCGCGTTGTAGAGGCCCGGGAATTCCTTCGGATAGTGGCCCGTCGCCGTGCCGGCCGCGAGTGCCTGCGGCTTCGCCACGTTGCCGATGCGCAGCATCGGCCGTGCGCGCGCGACGTTCTGCAGCCCGAGCACCGAGCCGACGACGTCGCCGAGCGCGCTCGGCACCTGTGCGGTCGATGCGTTCGCGAAGCCCGAGCGGCCCGCGTACTCGAAATGCACGAGCGACGTGTTGAACGCGGTCTTCACGGTGCCGGCCGTGCCGCGCGCGGACACCAGCAGCCGGTTCGGCGCGACCTCGATGTTCACGAAGCCGCTCTTGCGCAGATAGTCGACGACCGACTTCACTTGCGCGTCGGTCGGCGCGTAGCTGGCGAGGAATTGCTCGTGCGTCAGGTACTGGCGGTAATGCGCGCTGCCGGGCCGGTTCACGTCGCGCGCCAGTTGCTTGAGCTGCGCGGCGTTGCGCAGCTTCAGGCTGACGACGACGTCCGTCGTCTCGCCGGCCGCGAGTTCGAGCGACGGCGCCGCGCTGCGCGCCATCAACTGCGGGCCGGTCAGAAAGGCCTTCGTGTGAGTATCAACCCAGTCCGTCGTCGCGTGTGCGGCGCCGGCGGCGAGCACGAGCGGCCACACGCATGCAAGGCGACGGGGCGACGGAAGGGGCAGGGCAAACCGGGCGTTCCTTTTCATCGGGAGTCCTTTTTAGGAGAGACGACGTTGCTGGAGCCCTCGACCCTTGTGGGGCCGCGAGCGGTGACGAGCGTAGGGCGTCGGTGCGGTTCAGGTAGCTGCCAGTTTCCATAGCTGTCAGTTCTGACACCGGCGTGCGGAATCGCATGTAGCGCGCGGTGAACGCGGCGAGCGGCGGGCGCCGACGAGGGAACCGGTTCGCGACACGACGGCACGACGACGCGCGACGTTCGCGCGCACGAGTCGTTCGTCGCAGTGCCGGAACGTGCGCGATGGCGTCGCGGACCGGCCACACGCGTGCGTGCTTCGAGATCGGGTGCGGACTCAGGCCGAGTCGCACTATGTGGTCAAACGATGCGATGCAGGCCGAGCCGGTTCGCGCATGCACAAAAACAGGGCCGGCCGATCGCAAACGTTTCCCGAACTGTGGAACAGCGTGTGGCCCAGTCTTGCAGGCGGCTTTCGGCCGCGAGGCCGTCGTCGCGAATTAGAGCGAATACTCGAATCCGGACGGGTAAAGCAGGCGTGATCTGGTGGCAAGCGAAGCCTTCGGCAAGCTTGCTTTCGGCGCGATTGCGCCCGACGCGAAGCGCGTCGTATGCGGCAGCGGTGCGCATCGGCATCCGCGAAATTCCTTCTTGACTCTTGCCGTTCAGCAGATATCCTTCAATCCATAACCAACGGGTTATGAATTTGGACATGCAGAACGCTCACGACATGCTTTTCAGGACGCTTGCCGATCCGACGCGCCGCGCGCTTTTCGAGCGGCTGTGCGAGGAGGGCGAGTTGACGGTTGCCGCGCTGACGGCCCATGCGGGCGTCTCGCAGCCGGCCGTGTCGAAGCATCTCGGCGTACTGAAGCAGGCCGGGCTCGTGAATGATCGTCACGAAGGCCGGCAGACGCACTACAGCGCACAGCCGCAAGCGCTGGCCCCGCTGATCGACTGGACGAGCCAGATGGCAGGTTTCTGGCAGAACCGGTTCGATGCTCTCGAAGATCTGCTCAAAAGGATGGATCAGTAATGAACCAAGCCACCACCGAAACGCGCTCCGTCGTCGTCGAACGGGAACTGCCCCATCCGCCGGAGAAGATCTGGCGCGCGCTCACGCAACCGCACCTGATCGAGGCGTGGCTGATGAAGAGCGACTTCGAGCCCGTCGCGGGCCGCGCCTTCAGCTTCCGCGCGGACTGGGGCTCGGTCGACTGCACGGTCCTGACGATCGAGCCGCCGCGCGCGCTGTCCTACACGTGGGCCGCGTACGGCCTCGAAAGCGTCGTCACGTGGACGCTCTCGCCGACGCCGGCCGGCACGCACCTGCGCATGGAGCAGGTCGGCTTCCGCGCGGATCAGGAGCAGGCATACCGCGGCGCGCAGCAAGGCTGGGTACGGTTCTTCGAGTCGCTCGAACAGGTGCTGGCGCGCCCTGACGAACGTACGGAGGCCCGCGCATGAGTGCAGCGGACCTGCAACCGTCGGCGCGCATCGACGCGCTGATCGCCGGCATCGCCGACTGGCGCGGCCCGCTCTTCGCCGACCTTCGCCAGACGATCCTCGCGGCCGAAGAAGGGATCGTCGAGGAATGGAAATGGATGGGCAGCCCCGTGTGGTCGCGCGACGGGATGATCGCGGTCGCGAACGCGCACAAGGGCAAGGTGAAGCTGACGTTCATGCACGGCGCGCATCTGCCCGATCCCGATGGGCTGTTCAATGATGGCCTCGAAGGCAATGCGCGGCGCGCGATCGATTTCTTCGAAGGCGACCGGATCGACAAACGCGCGCTGAAGACCCTCGTGCGCGCGGCGATCGAATACAACCGCACCCACTTGAAGAAGAACGCACGAGGAGCGGGCGCGAAGGCGCGCGGTGACAAGGCGGCGTGACGCGGCTGACAATCGGCAACATCGCGTAACGCGCGCAGGCAAAAAAAAGCCCGACACGAGGTCGGGCATCCAAATCGGCCGCAACCGCCCGCGAGGCGGCTGCGGCACCTGCAAAAGCAGGGCGCTTACGCTGCGAGCAGCGAGCGCAGCACGAACGGCAGGATACCGCCGTGCTTGTAGTAGTCGACTTCGATCGGCGTATCGATGCGCAGCAGCACCTGCACGCGCTGCGTTTCGCCGTTCTTGCGGTTGATCACGAGCGTGACGTCCTGCTGCGGCTTGAAGTCGTCGCCGAGGCCTTCGATGTCGTACGTCTCGTCGCCGGTGATGCCGAGCGACTGGACGCTGTCCGAGCCCTTGAACTGCAGCGGCAGCACGCCCATGCCGACCAGGTTCGAGCGGTGGATGCGCTCGAAGCTGCGTGCGATCACGGCCTTCACGCCGAGCAGTTGCGTGCCCTTCGCGGCCCAGTCGCGCGACGAGCCCGTGCCGTACTCTTCGCCCGCGAACACGACGGTCGGCGTGTCGGCTGCGATGTACTGCATCGCCGCGTCGTAGATCGACTGCTGTTCGCCGCTCGGCTGGTGGATCGTCAGGCCGCCTTCGACGCGCGTGCCGTCTGCCTTCACCGGGATCATCAGGTTCTTGATCCGGACGTTCGCGAACGTGCCGCGCATCATCACGTCGTGGTTGCCGCGGCGCGAGCCGTAGCTGTTGAAGTCGGCCTTCTGCACGCCGTTTTCCTTCAGCCACTTGCCTGCCGGCGAATCTTCCTTGATCGAGCCTGCCGGGCTGATGTGGTCGGTCGTGACCGAGTCACCGAAGATGCCCAGTGCGCGCGCGCCCTTGACCGTCGGGATCGAAGCGGCCGGCTCCATCGAGAAGTCGTGGCCGAAGAACGGCGGCTCGGCGATGTACGTCGACTTCGGCCAGTCGTAGACCTGGCCCGATTCGCCTTCGATCTTGCTCCAGAGGTCGCCCTTCTTGGTCAGCTTCGAGTAGTTGTCCTCGAACTTCTTCGGATCGAGCGCGAACTTGAGCAGCGCGTGGATTTCGTCGCTCGTCGGCCAGATGTCGCCGAGGTAGATGTCGCGGCCGCCCTTGCCCTTGCCGACCGGCTCGGTCATCAGGTCGCGCGTGATGTTGCCGGCGATCGCGTACGCGACGACGAGCGGCGGCGACGCGAGGAAGTTCGCGCGGATGTTCGGGTGGATACGCGCTTCGAAGTTACGGTTGCCGGACAGCACGGCCGCCGCGACGATGTCGTTCTTCGTGATCGCTTCGTTCAGTTCCGGCGTCAGGTCGCCCGCGTTGCCGATACAGGTCGTGCAGCCGTACGCCGCGACTTCGAAGCCGAGCTTCGACAGGTAGGGCAGCAGGCCCGTCTTCGTCAGGTATTCGGTGACGATGCGCGATCCCGGTGCGAGCGAGGTCTTGATCTTCGGATCGACCGTGAGGCCGGCCTCGACCGCCTTCTTCGCGAGCAAGCCGGCAGCCAGCAGCACGCTCGGGTTCGACGTGTTCGTGCACGACGTGATCGCGGCGATCAGGATGTCGCCGTTCTTCACGTCGACGCCGTTGCTCGTCGTGTACTGCGTGCCCAGGTCGTCCGCCTTCTTCGCGAAGCCGTTCTCCGCGACCGGCTTCGAGAACAGGTCGGTGAACGTCGACTTGACGTTGCCGATCTCGATGCGGTCCTGCGGGCGCTTCGGGCCGGCCAGCGACGGTGCGACCGTCGCCAGATCCAGCGTGACCGTCTTCGTGTAGTCGATGTCGCCGGCCTTCGGGATGCCGAACAGCTTCTGCGCCTTGAAGTAGTTTTCGAACGCGGCGATTTCCGCCTTCGTGCGGCCCGTGCCTTCGAAGTAGTCGATCGTCTTTTCGTCGACCGGGAAGAAGCCCATCGTCGCGCCGTATTCCGGCGCCATGTTGCCGATCGTTGCGCGGTCCGGCAGCGACAGCGACTTCGTGCCTTCGCCAAAGAACTCGACGAACTTGCCGACGACCTTCTCCTTGCGCAGCATTTCGGTGATCGTCAGCACGAGGTCGGTGGCCGTCACGCCTTCGCGCAGCTTGCCCTTCAGCTCGACGCCGACGACGTCCGGCGTCAGGAAGTACACCGGCTGGCCGAGCATGCCGGCTTCGGCTTCGATGCCGCCCACGCCCCAGCCGACCACGCCGATGCCGTTGATCATCGTCGTGTGGCTGTCCGTGCCGACGAGGGTATCCGGGTAGTACACGGTGTCGCCGCCGTCCGCCTTCTTGTGGACGCCGCGCGCGAGATATTCGAGGTTCACCTGGTGGACGATGCCGACGCCCGGCGGCACGACCTTGAACGTGTCGAAGGCCTGCATGCCCCACTTCATGAACTGGTAGCGCTCGTTGTTGCGCTGGAATTCCAGTTTCATGTTCAGGTCGAGCGCGTCCTTCTGGCGGAAGTAGTCGATCTGGACCGAGTGGTCGACGACGAGATCGACCGGGACCAGCGGCTCGATCTTCTTCGGGTTCTTGCCCGTGCGCTCGGCGACGCCGCGCATGGCCGCGATGTCGGCGAGCAGCGGCACGCCCGTGAAGTCCTGCAGCACGACGCGCGACACCACGAACGGAATCTCGTCGACGCGCTTCGCGGTCGGCTTCCAGTTCGCGAGCTGCTCGATGTGCTCTTCGGTGATCTTCTTGCCGTCGTAGTTGCGCAGTACGGACTCGAGCACGATACGGATCGACACCGGCAGGCGCTCGATCTTCGTCTTCAGCTCCTTGCCGAGTTGCGGCAGCGAGTAGAACTTGCCTTTGCCGGAACCGCTGTCGAATTCCTTGAGGGTCTTGTGGAGATTGTGGGCCATGGTGATTTTCCTGGGTTTAAGGCTAGGAAACAACGTGTCCTGTAGATGACGGCTATATCACATACAAGTCGACGTACTCATTGACCGGCATCGCTTCGAGCTTTGCCTGGTCCAGCGACACGTCGAGAATCGCTTGTTGCTGCTTTGCCGGGAAGCGGCGGGCGAGGTTGGTCCGGAACTTCTCGACCAGCAGCGGGATGCCGTCCGCGCGGCGTCGCTTGTGGCCGAGCGGGTATTCGACCGCCACTTCGGCAAGTTTCGATCCGTCCGTGAACTCGATCGTCAGCGCATTCGCGATCGATCGCTTGTCCGGATCGTGGTAATCCTTCGTGAACTGCGGATCCTCGACGCACACGGTTTTCGCGCGCAGCGCGTCGATGCGTGGGTCCGCTGCGGCCGAATCTTCATAATCGGCCGCGGTCAGCCGGCCGAACAGCAGCGGCACGGCGACCATGTACTGGATGCAATGGTCGCGGTCGGCCGGATTGGCGAGCGGGCCCTGCTTGTCGATGATGCGGATCGCGGCCGCATGCGTGCGGATCGTGATCCGGCTGATGTCGTCGGTCGTGCGGCCCGCCGCGGCGAGCTGCGCGTGCAGCTGCAGCGCGGCCTCGGCGGCCGTCTGCGCGTGGAATTCGGCGGGGAACGCGATCTTGAACAGCACGTTCTCCATCACGTACGTGCCGTACGGGCGCTGGAAGCGGAACGGCTGTCCGTCGAACAGCACGTCGTAGAAGCCCCAGGTCTTGGCGGTGAGCGCCGACGGGTAGCCCATTTCGCCGGTTTTCGCGATCAGCGCGAGGCGCACCGCGCGGGACGTGGCATCGCCGGCCGCCCACGATTTGCGCGAGCCCGTATTCGGTGCGTGGCGGTAGGTGCGCAGCGCGTGGCCGTCGACGAAAGCGTTGGAGACCGCGTTGATCAGCTCGTCGCGTGTGAGCCCGAGCAGCCGGCCGACGACGGCCGTCGACGCGACCTTCACGAGCAGCACGTGGTCGAGCCCGACTGCGTTGAACGAATTCTCGAGTGCGAGGCAGCCCTGGATCTCGTGGGCCTGGATCATCGCGACCAGCACGTCGCGCATGAGCAGCGGCTTCCGGCCGGCCGCGACGGCCGTGCGGGAGAGCCAGTCGGCCGTCGCCAGGATTCCGCCGAGATTGTCGGACGGATGGCCCCATTCGGCGGCGAGCCAGGTGTCGTTGAAGTCCAGCCAGCGGATCATCGCGCCGATGCCGAACGCAGCCTGGACGGGATCGAGCTGGAAGGACGTGCCGGGCACCTTCGCTCCGTTCGGCACGATCGTGCCGGGCACGACGGGGCCGAGCAGCTTGGTGCAGGCAGGGTAGGACAGCGCCTCGAGTCCGCATCCGAGCGTGTCGATCAGGCAATGACACGCCGTCTCCAGCGCGAGCGCGCTGTCGATGCCGGTGTTCAGCACGTAGTCGACGATATCGACGAGTACCGTATCCGGAGCAGGGCGGACGTTGGAGACCGGGGCGGACATCGAGGGGCCGGGGGGAACGCGCTTAGTTCGTTGCCGGCTTCAGCTCGTTCGACTGCGTCGGTGCCGGCGTGCCTTGCGCCATTTCCGGCGTCACGCACTCGTCCGCGAGGCGCTCGCCGCCGTTCGCGTCGGAGAACAGCATCGCCTTGGACGGGATCACGACCAGCTTGAAGCCCGCTGCCGGATCGTAGAACGTGTCGGCGCCCGTCGTCGTGGCCTGACGCGGCAGCTTGTAGTTCTTCTTCGCCCAGTGAACCGTGACGACCTGGTCGCGCTTCATGTCGCCGGCGAGGTCGAACGACAGGCCTTCCTTACAGGACCACTTGACCGCGCCTTCCGGTACCGTATCGACCTTGGCAGCGGCACGCGCCTGCGCCTTCTTGCTGCGCGGGATGATGCGCTTGGCCGGCGCCGGGCGCTTGGCCGTGGCCTTCTTCGCGGTCGTGGCGGTCGTACCCTGGGCAAACGCGCTCGGAGCCGACACCAGCATCGTGGCGGACAAGGCGCCGATGGCGGTAGCGATCAGGAGTTTCTTCATGGAGTCAGAACCTTTCGATAATCAGTTGACAAGGGCCGGCAATCGAAGCTGCCGGCCGGTTTGAAACTGCACGCGCCCCGAAAGCGCGCAGCGGCCGCTATTTTCACCTATTTGGCCGCGCATACATCAGGTTTTCGGGCTCCGTTACGTTTTTTGTCGTTTCGCAAACCTCTGCCCGGTTCGCGCCCCGGCGAATGCATGAAACTCGTGTATCGGCCGGCGGCGCGCGCTCACCGCGCGTCGCCTGCGGCGGCCGGGCCGAACAGCGGCGCGGCCTCGGCCGGTACGGGCTGGCCGGTGGCCCGCGCGCGGCGCAGCACCGACCAGTAATAGCGATAGCTCGCGCGATCGTGCAGCGTATCACCGTGGCGCGTCGGACCCCAGTCGGCGGCCTGCGCGGCCAGCAGGATCTCGGCGGCCAGCACGACCTCGTCGGTGCGCGGCGCGAATGCGTCGACGATCGGGCGGATCTGCGCGGGGTGGATGCTCCACATCCGCGTCAATGCGAATTCGTCGCGCGCGCGGCGCGCATCGGCGGCGACGACGCTCATGTCGCGCACCTCGGTCGTCACGTTGTGCGACGGCGTCTTGCCGTGCGCATGGCAGGCCGCGGCGATTTCCAGCTTTGCGCGGCGCACGAGCGGGTGTTCGAACTGGCCGGGCGAGCGCATCGCGGCATCGGGAATCGCGCCGTGGTGCGCGGACACGAAATCCATCAGCCCGAAGCTCAGCGTGCCGACCATCGGCAGCGCGGCGAGGGCGGCCGCCTGCGCGAGCGCGCCGTGCGTCTCGACCAGCACGTCGACCGGGATCGGCTGCGCGATGCCGAGCTCGCGGCGCGCGCCTTCGATGAACGCGGCCATTTCGGCCGCGTCGGCGGCGTTTGCGATCTTCGGGAGCGTGAGGTAGGCGGGCGCGCGCGCGGCGCGCAGCACGATGCGGACGTCGTCACGCCAGTGCGGGTGGGAAAAGTCGTGGATCCGTACGCCGACGCGCCCGAAGCGGTTCTCGGCGCTGCCGAGCAGTTCGGCGACGAGTTCCGCGTGCGCCGCTTCCTGGCCGACGGCCGCGCCGTCCTCGCAGTCGAGCGTGATGTCGAACACGGGGCCCGTTTCGGCCTGCAGCGCGAGCGACTTGCGCATCAGCTTCTCGCTGCCCGCGTAGTGATCGCAGCATGGCAGGATCGCGGGCGGGGACGCCCCGTCGTACAGCACTTGTGCAGGAGTGAGCGCGGCCATCTCTTCTACGTCAGGGAAGCGGGTCAACGTGGAGAAAATCGGATTCGGGCGCGTTCTGGGCCGGTGCGCGGTGCGCACGAGGCGGCAAAACGTGCCCGGATCGGATCGGGCGGCAGGGCCGGCGGCGCGCCGGCCCTGCGGTGACGGGCTGCCCGGAGGCCGCCCGTCGCGGTGCCGAATTTAGTTCTTCAGCAGGTGGGCGACGCCGTCGCGCTCTTCGAGCAGCTCGTTCAGCGTGCCGTCCATCTTCTCGCGCGAGAACGCGTCGATTTCCAGGCCTTCGACGCGCTTGTATTCGCCGTTTTCGCAAACGACCGGCACACCGTAGATGATGTCTTCGGGGATGCCGTACGAGCCGTCCGACGGGATGCCCATCGTGACCCACTTGCCGTTCGTGCCGAGCACCCAGTCACGGACGTGGTCGATCGCCGCGTTGGCTGCCGACGCTGCCGACGACAGGCCGCGCGCTTCGATGATCGCCGCGCCGCGCTTGCCGACGGTCGGGATGAACGTGTCGCGGTTCCACACGTCGTCGTTGATCAGCTTCAGCATCGATTCGCCTTCGGCGGTCGCGAAGCGGAAGTCGGGGTACATCGTCGGCGAGTGGTTGCCCCACACGGCGAGCTTCTCGATCGACGCGACCGGCTTGCCCGACTTGGCGGCGAGCTGCGACAGTGCGCGGTTGTGGTCGAGGCGCAGCATGGCCGTGAAGTTCTTCTTCGGCAGGTCCGGTGCCGACTTCATCGCGATGTACGCGTTCGTGTTCGCCGGGTTGCCGACGACCAGCACCTTCACGTCGCGGCTCGCGACTTCGTTCAGCGCAGCGCCCTGAACCGTGAAGATCTCGGCGTTCGCCGACAGCAGGTCCTTGCGCTCCATGCCCTTCGAGCGCGGACGTGCGCCGACCAGCAGCGCGACGTCTGCATCCTTGAATGCAACCTTCGGATCGTCGGTGATCACGACGCCCGCGAGCAGCGGGAACGCGCAATCGTCGAGTTCCATCACGACGCCTTTGACGGCGGCTTGGGCTTGCGGGAGGTCGAGCAGTTGCAGGATGACCGGCTGGTCCTTGCCGAGCAGGTCGCCGTTCGCGATGCGGAACAGCAGGGAGTAAGCGATTTGACCTGCGGCGCCGGTCACGGCAACGCGCTTTGCGGGCTTAGCCATTGAAAATCTCCAGGACGGGTGAAGCGTTGGACGCTAGCGAAAACGCCATTCTATGCGCGTTGTGCGTAACGTTGCATTGAAGCAGGGCGGAGGACTCGCGATGGCAGACGCGGTGAACCTGGAGACGGCCGTGGCACGTAGCCGGGGACGCGCTTTTGCACCCGCGAACCCTTGCTCGACCGGGAGTGTAGGAGCCGTCACGCGCAAAGTCAAACGGTATCATATGTCTTATATAAGACAGATGTTTTGCGGAAATTGAGTGGACGAAAAAGTGCGGTTTGTGATGAAATGCGCGCCATGACATCGAACCAGGCGAATACCGCGAATCAGACCGGCGCAGGCGGCCCAGGGCAGCCGGGCGCGAGCGATCCCGCACCTTCGCCTGCGGCGTCTGCGTCGCCGACGTTCAGCCCGTTATACCAGCAGATCAAGTCATTGATCACGCAAAGTCTCGAAACCGGCGAATGGAAGCCGGGCGAGATCATCCCGAGCGAAGTGGAGCTCGCGGCCCGTTACAAGGTCAGCCAGGGCACCGTGCGCAAGGCGATCGACGAGCTGGCCGCCGAAAACCTCGTGGTCCGGCGGCAGGGCAAGGGCACTTTTGTTGCAACGCACAACGAGGATCGCGCGCAGTTCCGCTTCCTGCGCCTGCTTGCCGACGACGGTGCCGAGCACCCGCACGTGAGCCGCCTGCTCGAATGCCGGCGCCTGCGTGCGCCGGCCGAGATCGCGCGGCAGCTCGACCTGAAGCCGGCCGATCCCGTCGTGCAGGTGCGCCGCCTGCTGGAGTTCGACAGCGAAGTGACGGTGCTCGACGAGATCTGGCTGCCGGGCGCGATGTTTCGCGGGCTCACGTTCGAGCGGCTGAGCGAGTACAAGGGGCCGCTCTACGCGATGTTCGAGACGGAGTTCGGCACGCGGATGATCCGCGCGACGGAGAAGATCCGCGCGGTCGCGGCGGATCCGGCGGTGGCCGACCTGCTGCACGTGCCCGCGGGTTTTCCGTTGCTGTCGGTCGAGCGCGTGTCCTATACATACGGGGATCGGCCGGTGGAAGTGCGTCGCGGCTGGTATGTCACAACCGGGTACTACTATCAGAATGACTTGAGCTGACGACGGTTCGGTTCAGGCCGAGTGCCTCGCGACTCCCACGCTCGCGAAGCACGTTTCGGGCCGCCTTTGTTCTCGTTCGCGCAATTATCCAGAGCAGACTTTCGCTGCAGCGCGATATAAAAAGGCGCTAAAATCGCGGATTGGTGTGACAACATAGTAGGGGTCTAGCATGACTGACGCAGTAAGAAAACCGAGACCGGAATACCGGAACATCGGATTCGGCGATATCACGATGAAATATCGCATGCCGCTGGCAGCGATTTTGTCGATCCTCCATCGAGTCAGCGGTGCGCTGCTGTTCTTGTTCCTGCCGTTCCTGTTGTTCCTGTTCGACCAGAGCCTGACGTCCGAACTCAGCTTCGAAGTCTTCAAGGCCTTCCTCTCCAACATCGTCGTCAAGCTGATCGTCCTCGCGTTGTCCTGGGCTTTCTTCCACCATTTCTGCGCCGGCATTCGCCACCTGCTGATGGACGTCAACCACGACGCCGTCACGAAGGAAAGCGGCAAGCGGACGGCAGTCGTCGTCTTTGTCGTCTCGATCGCACTGACGATCGCCATGGCACTCAAACTGTTCGGAGCATTCTAAGAAAATGGCAGCCAATAACCGAATCGGCTCGAAGCGCCTCGTCGTCGGCGCGCACTACGGCCTGCGCGACTGGCTCGCGCAGCGCATCACCGCCACGATCATGGCGGTCTACACGGTCATCCTGCTCGTCCTGTTCTTCGGCGCGCACGACTTCTCGTACGAAGGCTGGGCGTCGATCTTCTCCGCGCAATGGATGAAGCTCGCGACCTTCGTGATGCTGCTTTCCCTCTTCTACCACGCATGGGTCGGCGTGCGCGACATCTGGATGGATTACGTGAAGCCCGTCGGTGTGCGCCTGCTGCTGCAATCGCTGACCATCGTCTGGCTGCTCGCATGTGCGGGCTACGCCGCGCAGATTCTCTGGAGAGTGTAAAGAATGGCTGCAATCAAAACTTCCCTCCCGCGTCGCAAGTTCGACGTAGTGATCGTCGGCGCGGGCGGCTCCGGCTTGCGCGCGGCGCTGCAACTGTCGCGCGCGGGCCTGTCGGTCGGCGTGCTGTCGAAGGTGTTCCCGACGCGTTCGCACACGGTGGCCGCGCAGGGCGGCATCGGCGCATCGCTCGGCAACATGAGCGAAGACAACTGGCACTTCCACTTCTACGACACGATCAAGGGCTCCGACTGGCTCGGCGACCAGGACGCGATCGAATTCATGTGCCGTGAAGCGCCGAACGTCGTGTACGAACTCGAGCACTTCGGCATGCCGTTCGACCGCAACGCGGACGGCACGATCTACCAGCGTCCGTTCGGCGGCCACACCGCGAACTACGGCGAGAAGCCGGTCCAGCGCGCTTGCGCGGCCGCCGACCGTACCGGTCACGCGCTGTTGCACACGCTGTACCAGCAGAACGTCGAGGCGAAGACGCAGTTCTTCGTCGAATGGATGGCGCTCGACCTGATCCGCGACGCGGAAGGCGACGTGCTCGGCGTGACGGCCCTCGAGATGGAGACGGGCGACGTCTACATCATGGAAGGCAAGACGACGCTGTTCGCGACGGGCGGCGCAGGCCGGATCTTCGCGGCATCGACCAATGCGTTCATCAACACCGGCGACGGCCTCGGCATGGCTGCACGTTCGGGCATCGCGCTGCAGGACATGGAGTTCTGGCAGTTCCACCCGACCGGCGTGGCCGGCGCGGGCGTGCTGATCACCGAAGGCGTGCGCGGCGAAGGCGGCATCCTGCGCAACGCGAACGGCGAGCGCTTCATGGAGCGCTATGCACCGACGCTGAAGGATCTGGCGCCGCGTGACTTCGTGTCGCGCTCGATGGACCAGGAAATCAAGGAAGGCCGCGGCGTGGGTCCGAACAAGGATCACGTGCTGCTCGACCTGTCGCACATCGGCGCCGAGACGATCATGAAGCGTCTGCCGTCGATCCGCGAAATCGCGCTGAAGTTCGCGAACGTCGACGCGATCAAGGAACCGATCCCGGTCGTCCCGACGATCCACTACCAGATGGGCGGCATCCCGACCAACATCCACGGTCAGGTCGTCGGCACGTCGCGCGGTCACAAGGATCCGGTCAACGGCTTCTACGCAGTGGGCGAGTGCTCGTGCGTGTCCGTGCACGGCGCGAACCGCCTCGGCACGAACTCGCTGCTGGACCTCGTGGTGTTCGGCCGTGCGGCCGGCAACCACATCGTCGAGCACGTGAAGAACCAGAAGGAACACAAGCCGCTGCCGGCCGATGCAGGCGAGTTCTCGCTGGCGCGCCTGAACAAGCTCGAGAAGTCGACGGCGGGCGAATACACGCAGGACGTCGCGAACGACATCCGCTCGACGATGCAGAAGCACGCAGGCGTGTTCCGCACGTCGGAACTGCTGAAGGAAGGCGTCGACCAGATGGCCGGCCTGAAGGCGCGCGTGGAAAGCATTCACCTGAAGGACAAGTCGAAGGTGTTCAACACCGCGCGCGTCGAAGCGCTCGAGCTGGAGAACCTGATCGAAGTCGCCCGCGCGACGATGGTGTCGGCGGAAGCGCGCAAGGAAAGCCGCGGCGCGCACGCACACAGCGACTACGAACACCGCGACGACGAGAACTGGCTGCGCCACACGCTGTGGTACAGCGAAGGCGATCGCCTCGACTACAAGCCGGTTCAAATGAAGCCGCTGACGGTCGAATCCGTGCCGCCGAAGCCGCGCACGTTCTAAGCCGAGTCAAAGGAATCCGAAATGGCAAAACGCATTTTTGAAGTCTACCGCTACGATCCGGACAAGGACGCAGCGCCGCGCATGCAGACGTATGAGCTCGAGATCCAGCACGAGCGCATGCTGCTCGACGCACTGGTCAAGCTGAAGGCACTGGACGAGACGCTGTCGTTCCGCCGTTCGTGCCGCGAAGGCGTGTGCGGTTCGGACGCGATGAACATCAACGGCAAGAACGGTCTCGCGTGCCTGACGAACCTGAACGACCTGCCGCAGAAGATCGTGCTGCGTCCGCTGCCGGGCCTGCCCGTCGTGCGCGACCTGATCGTCGACATGACGCACTTCTTCAACCAGTATCACTCGATCAAGCCGTACCTGATCAACGACGCGCCGCCGCCGGAGAAGGAACGCCTCCAGTCGCCGGAAGAGCGCGACGAGCTCGACGGCGTGTACGAGTGCATTCTGTGCGCGAGCTGCTCGACGTCGTGCCCGAGCTTCTGGTGGAACCCGGACAAGTTCGTCGGCCCGGCCGGCCTGCTGCAGGCTTACCGCTTCATCGCGGACAGCCGCGACACGGCCACCGGCGAGCGTCTCGACAACCTGGAAGACCCGTACCGTCTGTTCCGTTGCCACACGATCATGAACTGCGTCGACGTCTGCCCGAAGGGCCTGAACCCGACGAAGGCGATCGGCAAGATCAAGGAACTGATGGTTCGCCGCACGGTTTAAGGCCGGTGCAATGAGCGACGATTCGCATCAATCCGACCCGCACCGTCGCGCGCGCCTTCGCTGGCGCGCGCGGCGGGGTCTGCTGGAAAACGACATCATCTTCGAGCGTTTCTTCGGCAGATACGAGCATGACCTCACCGATGCAGACGTAGGCGCGTTGTCGCGCCTGCTCGATCTGAGCGACAACGACCTGATGGACTTGCTCCTCGCGCGCAAGGAACCAGAGGGCGACCTAGACAGCCCGGATATCCGCCGGCTGTTGGAGATGCTGCGCAACGTGTAACGCGTTACGCCCGTTATCGAATCCCGTTTCTTTATTTCGATTGAGGATGTGCCATGACTCCGTCTGATGTTAAAGCCACGCTATCGTTCAGCGACAACTCGCCGAGCGTCGAACTGCCGATCTACAAGGGCACGATGGGCCCGGACGTAATCGACATCCGCAAGCTGTACGGCCAGACCGGCAAGTTCACATACGACCCGGGCTTCATGTCGACGGCAGCTTGTAATTCGGCGATCACGTACATCGACGGCGACAAGGGCGAACTGCTGTACCGCGGCTACCCGATCGACAACCTCGCGCAAAACGCGGACTTCCTCGAAAGCTGCTACCTGCTGCTGAAGGGCGAGCTGCCGAACGCGGCGCAGAAGAAGGAATTCGTCGACACCGTCACGAAGCACACGATGGTGCACGAGCAGATGCACTTCTTCTTCCGTGGCTTCCGCCGCGATGCGCACCCGATGGCAGTGCTGGTGGCGGCTGTCGGCGCGCTGTCGGCGTTCTATCACGACTCGCTCGACATCAACGACCCGCGTCACCGCGAAGTGTCGGCGATCCGCATGATCGCGAAGCTGCCGACGCTCGTCGCGATGGCGTACAAGTTCAGCATCGGCCAGCCGTTCGTCTATCCGAAGAACGAACTGTCGTACAGCGCGAACTTCATGCACATGATGTTCTCGAACCCGTGCGAAGAGTACAAGGTCAACGACGTGCTGGTCCGCGCACTCGACCGCATTCTGATCCTGCACGCCGATCACGAGCAGAACGCATCGACGTCGACGGTCCGCCTGGCCGGCTCGTCGGGCGCGAACCCGTTTGCGTGTATCGCAGCCGGTATCGCCTGCCTGTGGGGCCCGGCGCACGGTGGTGCGAACGAAGCCGCGCTGAACATGCTCGAGCAGATCGGTTCGCCGGACAACATCCCCGAATTCATCAAGCAGGTGAAGGACAAGAATTCGGGCGTGAAGCTGATGGGCTTCGGCCACCGCGTGTACAAGAACTACGACCCGCGTGCGAAGCTGATGCGCGAAACGTGCTACGAAGTGCTGAACGAACTGGGCCTGCACGACGACCCGCTGTTCAAGCTCGCGATGCAGCTCGAGAAGATCGCGCTGGAAGACGAATACTTCGTATCGCGCAAGCTGTACCCGAACGTCGACTTCTACTCGGGCATCGTCCAGCGCGCGCTGGGCATCCCGACGTCGATGTTCACGTGTATCTTCGCGATGGCACGTACGGTCGGCTGGATCGCGCAGTGGAACGAAATGATTGCCGATCCCGAGCAGAAGATCGGCCGTCCGCGCCAGCTGTTCATCGGCGATACGCCGCGCGAAGCGAAGCCGATCAACGCACGTTAAGTCGTGTGCGGCGCGACGGCCGGCAGGCCGCTCGCGTCGGGCAATCGCAACGCCACGACACCCCGACGGGTCAGCCCGTCGGGGTGTTTTCATTTGCGCGCCGGATCGGCGCGGCGCTCCAGCGACGGCGGCCGCGTATCGAGCGCCGGCGCGTCTTCGTCGGGCGCGTGGCCGTGCCGCAGGAAGAACTGCCGGTACGCGCCGGGCGTCATCCCGCGCGCGGCGAGGAACTGGCGGTTGAAGTTCGCGGCATTCGGAATGCCGCAACGCGCGGCGACCGTCGCGATCGGCCAGTCGGTGCCGACGAGATGGCGGCATGCGTGCGCGAGCCGCAGCCGCTGCACGTAGCGACCGACGCTTTCGCCGAGATGCCGGACGAACAGGCGCTGCAACGTGCGCTCGGACATGTGCGCGGCAGCGGCGAGTGCGTCGATACGCAGCGGTTCGTGGAAGTGCCGGTCGATCGCGTCGAGCACGCGATCGAGGCGCTCGGCTTCGGGCGCGGCCGCATCGGCGTGCAGTGTCGTGCCGTCGGGCCCGCCGTACGCATGCGCGGTGGCGAGCGGCTCGCCGCCGGCTTCCGCGAGATCGGCGAGCGTGTCGAGCGCGGCCGCGAGCCGTACGCGCGGCGAAGGGTCGAGCAACTGCGGCAGCCGCGCGCGCATCGTGCGGGCCGTGTCCGCGTCGAAGCGCAGGCCCGGCGCCGCGCGCCGCAGCAGCGAGCGCAGCGGCGCGTATTCGGGGCAGCAGTCGGCAAGCCGCCGCACCCAGTCGCCGTCGAACCAGACGACGAGCGCGACTTCGGGCGCATCGCGATCGATGCGCGCGTTCGACGACCAGGTGTGCGGCAGGTTGGGCGGCACGAGCACCAGATCGTCGTCCGCGTAGCGCGCGACGTGATCGCCGATGAAGCGCTGGCCGCGGCTGTTGAGCGTGAGCGTCAGCTCGTATTCGGGATGGCGGTGCCATTCGAACGGGATGCGCGCGAGCTGGCGGTGGTACACGCGGATCGAACAGCCGGGAGCGAACGTCACGTGCTCGTATTGCGGTTTCATCGCGGCCTCCGGGTGGCGCGGGCTGCGCGCCGTGGCATGATCGTGAGCGATCGTCACCACGGAGCGATGCCATGTTTTCACATGTTTGCGTGGGCGTCGGCGATACGACGCGCGCCTACGATTTCTATGCGCCGCTGTTCGCGGAACTCGGGTTGCGCCTGAAGTTCCGCGAGCCGGACGGCTGGTCGGGCTGGATGCCGGCCGACGCCGACCGGCCGCTGTTCTTCTTCGGCCAGCCGCTCGACGGCCGCGCACCCGAGCCGGGCAATGGCCACACGATCGCGTTCGACGCGCCGACGCGCGCGCACGTCGACCACTGCCACGCGCTCGCGCTGCGACACGGCGGCACCTGCGAAGGGCCGCCGGGCCTGCGGCCGCATTACCACCGCGACTACTACGGCGCGTATTTCCGCGACCCGGACGGCAACAAGCTCTGCGTGGTTTGCAATCGTCCCGAGTAACGCACGGTTGTCAGGATTGTATCGATTGTTGACCGGATAGCGGTGATGGCGGTCGTGCGCCGGCCGTACGCTGGCAGCACATCACGACACGCTTCAGCGAGGAGACACGATGCAACTGACGATTGACGATCTGCCCGCCGCGATCCGCGCGGCGAAACAGGCGCTGCGCGCCGACCTGCCCGGTTATGCGGCCACGTTCCGCGAGCTGGAAGGCGACATCGCGCGGCAGGTCGACGCGATCCGCCGCGCGCATGCGCATGGCCGCGACGTGATTCCGGTCGTGCCGTCCGCGGATATTGCGGGCGGCGCCGTCGATCCGCACGCGGTTGCCGCGATCCGCGCGCATGGTGCGGTCGTGCTTCGCGGCGTGTTCGATGCGCGGCAGGCGCGCGACTGGAACGACGAGATCGGCGCGTATCTGGATTCGAACCGTTTCACCGACCGGCTGCATGCGCGCGCCGAGGATCGCTATTTCGGCAATCTCGCGTCGGGCAAGCCGCAGATCTACGGCGTCTACTGGTCGAAGCCGCAGGTGGCCGCGCGCCAGTCGCCGGCGCTCACGCAGGCGCGCGTGTTCCTGAACCGTTTGTGGCGGCATGCGGACGGCGCGCGCACGCATTTCGATCCCGACCAGGTGCCGGCCTACGCGGACCGGATTCGCCGCCGGCCGCCGGGATCGACGTCGCTCGGGCTGTCGCCGCATGTCGACGGCGGCTCCGTCGAACGCTGGCTCGGCGCGAACTTCCGCCAGGTCTATCGCCACGTGCTGGCCGGCCGCTGGCGCGATTACGACCCGTTCGACGCCGCATTCCGTCCCGACGTCGAGGAGATTCCGTCGCCGGCCGTGTGTTCGATGTTCCGCACCTTCCAGGGCTGGACCGCGCTGACGCCGCAGGGGCCCGGCGACGGCACGCTGCAACTTATTCCGGTCGCGAACGCGATGGCCTATGTCGTGCTGCGCGCGCTGCAGGACGACGTCGCCGACGACGACCTGTGCGGCGCGCGTCCAGGCCGAGCGTTGTCGATCCGGCCCGAATGGCACGCGCTGCTGCTCGACGGGCTGGTGCCGATCCCGCACATGGAGCCGGGCGACGCGGTGTTCTGGCATGGCGACGTCGTGCATGCGGTCGAGGATGCGCATCGCGGCAGCGGCGACAGCAACGTGATGTACATCGCGGCCGCGCCTGGTTGCGCGAAGAACGACGCGTACCTGCGGCGCCAGCAGTCCGCGTTCTTGCGCGGCGAGAGCCCGCCCGATTTCCCGGCCGATCATTTCGAGGTCGAATTCGACGGGCGCGGCGGGGAGGGCGATCTCACGGCGCTCGGCCGGTCGCAGATGGGGTTCGGGCCCGGCGCGTAACGGGCGCGCCGCATACGAAAGCGGTCGTTCGCGATGCGGCGAACGGCCGTCTGCCGATTCCGCTGCGTACTGCGCGCAATTCGACGCAATCGGCTGTCGGCGCAGCCGAAATCGACGCGAATTGCGCAATTTGGCTTCCGATAATGGTCCGGACACAACGCCGCTGCCCCGTGCGCCGCACGGGCGTGGCGATGACCAAGGAGGAGTCGATGCAATTCACGCAAGCGATCGTTCGCCGTCCCGCGCCGTCCTGTGGCGCGGGCCTGACCACCGCCGAGCTCGGCGCACCCGACTACGACAAGACGCTCACGCAGTTCCACGCGTATTGCGACGCGCTGCGCACGCTTGGCGTCGAGCTGACCGAGCTGCCGCCGCTGGACGCATTCCCCGATTCGCATTTCGTCGAGGACGTGGCCGTCGTGACGCCGGAATTCGCGGTGATCACGCGTCCCGGCGCGCCCGCGCGGCGCGGCGAGACGGCGCACATCGAAGCGGCGCTCGCCGCGCATCGCGACCTGCTGCCGATGCAGGACGGCCGTCTCGACGGCGGCGACGTGATGCTGGTGGGCAAGCGTTTCTACATCGGCCTGACCGGCCGCACCGACGCCGAAGGCATTGCCGCATTCGAGGCGCTCGTGTCGCGCTACGGTTATTCGGTCGTCGCGGTGCCGGTCGGCGCGGGCCTGCACCTGAAGTCGGTCGTCAACGCGCTCGGCGACGACACGCTGCTCGTGACCGAAGCGCTGGCCGCGCACCCGGCGTTCGCCGACTATCGCCGGATCGCGATTTCGGCCGCCGACGAATACGCGGGCAACACGCTGCGCGTGAACGGCACGCTGATCACGCCGGCCGGCTATCCGCGCGTGCACGATGCGATCGCGTCGCTCGGGCTGCCGCTGCACGCGATCGACACGAGCGAGTTCCGCAAGATGGATGGCGGCCTGACCTGCCTGTCGCTGCGGTTCTAGCCGATTGGCGATTGGTGTGCAGCCGCTTCGGCCGGATAATGTGGCCCCCCGCGCGGACAAGGAGACGTTCCGCGTACCAGCCACGACCCGACCGGAGCGAACGCGGATGACCGACAAGAAGATGCAGCTCGACAAGATAGATCTCCGGATCCTCGACATCCTGCGCAACGACGGACGGATTTCATACCGGAAGCTGTCGGAGCTCGTGAACCTCACGCCGCGACCCTGCCAGGCGCGCGTGGAGCGGCTCGAGGCGCTCGGCGTGATCGAAGGCTACCGCGCGGTGATCAACCCGCCGCGCGCGACCAAGCCGATCGTCGTGATCGCGCAGATCGTGCTGGCCGATCACGGGCGTTCGCAGGCGCCGTTCGAGGATGAAATGCGGGCGAATCCGGCCGTGCTCGATTGCTGGCTCGTCAGCGGCACGTTCGATTTTCTCGTGCGGCTCGCATGCGAGGATCTCGACGAGTACCGGCGGATCGCGAACGCGTGGCTGGAAAGCCCGCGGTTCCGGATCGAGAAGATCGTGACGACGGCCGAACTGCAGGCGATCAAGCGCAGCGTCGTTTGACGCGGCCGGGAAGGTCCGGTTTCGATGCGAATGACCAGGTCAATCAATTTGCATTCCGAATAAAATCAGGATGAACACCATGGATGCTTTGCAAGCGGCAGCGCAGACGGCCGCGCCGTCCGGGACGACGCTGAAGCGCCGTCTGCAGGGGCGCCACATCGCGATGATCGCGATCGGCGGCTCGATCGGCACGGGGCTGTTCGTCGCGTCGGGCGCGTCGGTCGCGCAGGCGGGGCCGGGCGGTGCGATCGCCGCGTATCTCGCGATCGGGATCATGGTCTACTTCGTCGTCACGGGGCTCGGCGAGATGGCGGCGCTGATGCCCGTGTCGGGCTCGTTCGCGATCTACGGCGAAAAGTACGTCGACGAAGGCTTCGGCGTCGCGCTCGGCTGGACCTACTGGTATAGCTGGGCCGTGACGATCGCGATCGAGCTGGTCGCCGCGCAGATCGTGATGCGCTACTGGTTTCCGGCCGTGCCGGGCGTATGGTGGGGCGCGGCCTTCCTCGTGCTGATCTTCCTGCTGAATACGTTGTCGGTGCGCGGCTTCGGTGAATCGGAATACTGGTTCTCGCTGATCAAGGTCGTCACCGTGATCGCGTTCATCGCGGCCGGGCTGCTGATCGCGACCGGCGTGCTAGGCAGCGGGCATCCGGTCGGCTGGCGCAACTTCACGACGGGCGATGCGCCGTTCGTCGGCGGCGTGCACGCGATGATGAGCGTCGCGCTGATCGCGGGCTTCTCGTTTCTCGGCACGGAACTGGTCGGGATCACGGCCGGCGAATCGGAGAATCCGCGCAAGACGATCCCGCGCGCGGTGAAGCAGATCTTCTGGCGGATCATGCTGTTCTACGTGCTCGCGATCTTCGTGATCGGCCTGCTCGTGCCGTACACGGATCCGAACCTGCTGAAGAGCGACGTGACCGACATCGGCGTGAGCCCGTTCACGCTGGTGTTCAGCCATGCGGGCTTTCCGATCGCGGCCGGCGCGATGAATCTCGTGATCCTGACGGCCGTGCTGTCGGCCGGCAATTCCGGCACCTACGCGGCGACGCGGATGCTGTACAACCTCGCATCGGAAGGGCGTGCGCCGGCGATGTTCGCGACGCTGTCGCCGGGCGGCGTGCCGCGCAACGCGCTGTACGCGACGATGGCCGTCGGCGGGCTGTGTTTCCTCACGTCGCTGACCAACAACCAGAGCATCTATCTGTGGCTGTTGAATACGGTGGGCATCACGGGCTTCATCGCATGGCTCGGCATCGCGGTCTGCCATTACCGGTTCCGCAAGGGCTTCCTGAAGCAGGGCTACCGTCTCGATCAGCTGCCGTATCGAGCGAAGTGGTTTCCGTTCGGGCCGCTGTTCGCGATCGCGATCTGCATCGTGATCTCGCTCGGGCAGGATTACCAGGCGTTCTTCGCGGCCCGCATCGACTGGATGGAAGTGCTGTCGATCTATGTGTGGATTCCGCTGTTCGTCGCGATCTGGTTCGCGTATCGCCGTGCACGCAAGAGCCGGCTCGTGCGCCACGAGGAGATGGACATCGGGCCTTGGCTGACACGCTCGGTCGAGGCCGTCGACGCGGCGGCGGACCCGCGCGAGCGAGCGCGCGACGCGTAATGCGCAGCGTGCGAGCCGGCCGCGTGACGGCCGGCCGCACACCGGGATACCATCGCGGTTCGCGCGGCGTGTCGCACAGGGCCTGCGGCACGCCGCGCATTTCCCGATCGATTCCGCGTCCAGCACACAACATGACAACACAGCCGAACCGCGTTTCTTCCCAGTCACCTGATTCCGGCGCCAGCGTGCGCGAGATAGCCGATGCGGTGCGCACGGCCGGACGGCGTGCCGTCGATGTCGCCGGCGACGCGCTCGCGCGTCTCGCGGCGATCGCGCCGCTCAATGCGATGGTGCATGTCGATGCCGATCTCGCGCGCCGCACGGCCGAGCGCGTCGATGCGCGCGTCGCGCAAGGCGACGCGCTGCCGCTTGCCGGTGTGCCGTTCGTGATCAAGGACAACCTCGATACCGTCGCGATGCCGACGCTCGGCGCGAGCCCGGCGGTGAGCGGCTATCGCGCGGCGGAAGACGCGCTCACGGTACGGCGCCTGCTCGATGCCGGCGCGGTGCCGCTCGGCAAGGCGAACATGCATGAACTCGCATTCGGCATCACGAGCGGCAACGGGCATTTCGGCGCGGTCGGCAATCCGCATGACCCGCGGCGCATCGCCGGCGGGTCGAGCGGCGGCACGGCGGCCGCCGTCGCGGCCGGCGTCCCGTTCGGTCTCGGCACCGACACCGGCGGCTCGGTGCGGATTCCGGCGGCATTCTGCGGCGTGTACGGGCTGAGGCCGTCCGCGCAGCGCTATTCGCCGCACGGCGTGCTGTCGCTGTCGCCCACGCGCGATACCGTCGGACCGATCGGCCAGGGCATCGACGACCTGCTGCTGCTCGATGCCGTGCTGACGCGCGACGGCAGCACGGCCGTCGCGCCCGAATGGCACCGCCTGCGCATCGGCGTGCCCGGCGCGCCTTACTTCGACGCGCTCGACCCGGGCGTCGCGGCCTGCATCGAGCATGCGCTCGCGTCGTTCGCGGCGGCCGGTGCGACACTCGTGCCGCTGCCGGCGATGCCGCTGCACGAGGCGAGCGACGCATGCGGCTTTCCGATCGCCGCGTTCGAGGCGAACCGGTACTGGCGCCGTTTCGCGGCGGAACGGCTCGGCATCCCGTTCGAGATGTTCGTCGAGCGGATCGCGAGCGACGACGTGCGCGACATCTTCCGGTCGTTCGTGTCCGCGCCGATCGACGCCGGCGCCTATGCGGAAGCGATCGTGTGCCGTCGGCATCTCGTGCACTGGTACGACGGCGCATTCGGCGCGCCGGTCGACTGCATCGCGATGCCGACGGTGCCGGGCGAGCCGCCGTCGCTCGACGACGTGGCCGCGATGACGGCCGGGCAGGGCGCGGCGCTGTTCGAGCGCGTCGCGCGCCAGACGTCGCCGGCGACTCTCGCCGGCGTGCCGTCCGTGTCGATCCCGGCCGGGCGCTCCGCGCAAACGGGGCTGCCGGTCGGACTGATGCTGGAAGGGCCGTGGGGCAGCGATCGCCGCCTGCTGGCGATCGCGCGCCGGATAGACGCGCGGCTGCGGGAGGGCGCGACGGCCAGCTGAGCCGCCGCGTTCAGGCCAGGTAGGCCTTCATGAAGTCGACCCACGCGCGCACCTTCTGCGGCACGTGCGGGGTCGACGGGTACAGCGCGTAGACGGCCTGCGGCGGAAACCGGTAGTCGGGGAGCGCGTCGACCAGCGCGCCGCTCGCGAGGTCGTCGCGCACGAGCCATTCGGGCAGCAGCGCGACGCCGCTGCCTTGTCGCGCGAGCACGCGCAGTACCGACGCGTTGTCGACGACCACGCGCGGCTTGGCGCCCGGTTGAAATGCGTGCGGGTTGCCGTCGCGATCCGCGAGCGTCCAGGTGGCGATCCGCTCTAGCCGCGTGTGGCCGAGCTGCGGCAGGCGCGCCAGCACGTCGGGCGAATCGATGCGCGACAGGCCGGCAGCGGCGAGCAGCGACGGGGCGATCACGGGCCGCACTTCATAGGTCGCAAGGCACGCGCCACGGTACGGCAGGTCCTGGAACTGTTCGAGGCGCCCGAGCCGGATCGCGACGTCGACGCGCTCGCGCACCAGATCGACCTGCGACGCATGCGTCTCGAGCCGCACGCGCAACGCGGGATGGCGCTGCATGAATTCGTGCAGCGCCGGCGCGACGACCATCGTCCCGTACTCGACGGTCGACGTCACGCGCAGCACGCCGTGCATCCCGCCGTGCTCGCTGCGGGCGTCGTCGATCGCGCTCTCGGCTTCCTCCAGCACGCGCAGGCAGCGCGCATAAAAGCGCTCGCCCGCGTCGGTCAGCTCGACGCGCCGCGTCGTGCGCGTGAGCAGCGTGACGCCGAGCTCGGTTTCCAGCTGCTTGATGTTGAAGCTGACCGCGGCCCGGGCCTGATTCAACTGGGCGGCGGCGGCCGTAAACGACCCCGATTCCACGACGGCGCGGAAGACGGCGAAACGATCGAGACTCACCATGGCATGTCGGCTGCTCTGCGGAAAACCGACATGTTGCCCTGATTGTCAAAATTTTTCGACCAGTCTTGCCGGCCGGGCGGTCTTATCGACGCGTGCGCCGAACCTTACACTGCGGCGTTTCGTTCGTCTTCCGCCGTCATGACCGATCGCTCGAAAATTGCCGCTGTGTACCTGCTCGGGTTCGCGATCGACCTCGCCAACATGTTCGTCATCAATGCCGCGTATCCGACGATCCAGCGCGAGCTGCACGCATCGGTCGCCCAACTGGCGTGGATCGGCAACATGTACGTGCTCGGGCTGACCGTCGTGATCCCGCTCGGCACGTGGCTCGCGCGGCGTTTCGGCGAGCGCCGGCTGCTGATCGCGTCGCTGCTGCTGTTCGCGCTCGGCAGCCTCGGGGTCGGGCTGTCGGCGTCGATCGGCGCGCTGCTGGCGTGGCGGCTGATCCAGGGGCTCGGCGGCGGTCTGCTGATTCCGGTCGGGCAGACGATGGCTTATCGTGCGTATCCGCCCGATGCGCGCACACACCTGACGTCGATCGTGATGATGGTTGCGCTGCTCGTGCCGGCGCTGTCGCCGGCGCTCGGCGGCGTGATCGTCGATCGTGCGTCGTGGCGCGCGATCTTCTTCGGCATGCTGCCGCTGGCCGCGGCCACCAGCGTGCTCGCGTTCGCGTGGCTGCCGCCCGACGACGCGAGCGAACGCCCGGCGGCGCTCGATGTGCGCGGCCTCGCGTTGAGCGCCGTGGCGCTCGTCGCGCTGCTGCTCGGCCTCACGTTCGCGGGACAAGCGGGGGCGGCCCGCCAGGCGATCGCGCCGCTCGCGATCGCGCTCGTCGCCGGCGGCGCATACGTCGCGCATGCGCGACGCGCGGCCGCGCCGCTGCTCGACCTCAGCCTGGTCGCGCAGCCGCTGCTGCGGATCGGCCTGATCGTCTATCTGTGCGTGCCGGGCGTGTTCACCGGTGTGAACCTGGTCGCGGCGCTGTATCTGCAGAACACGCTGGGGCTCAGCGCGACGCATACGGGCGCGCTGATGGTGCCGTGGGCGATCGCGTCGTTCGTCGCGATCGCGACGACGCGCCGCTGTTTCCCGAAGTGGGGCGCGAGGCCGCTGTTCATGTGCGGGATCGTGATCGACGGGATCGGCATCGCGTTGCTCGCGACGCCGCTCGCCGGTTTCGAGGCCGGGCGCGTGCTGGCTTTCGTCGCGATGGGGCTCGGCGCCAGCATGTGCACGAGCACGTCGCAAAGCGCGGCGTTCCTCGACGTGCCTGCCGCGCGGATGGGAGATGCGAGCGCGCTCTGGAACATCAACCGGCAGTTGAGCTTCTGCCTCGGCGTCGCGGTGCTGGGCAGCGCACTGAATTTCCTGCTGTCGATGCACGGCGACGACGCACGGCTGCCGTACCAGCAGTGTTTCGGCCTGGCCGCGTTGCTGACGCTGCTGCCGCTGCCGTTCGTCGCGCGCGTCGCGGGGCGACGCGCGCCTGCCGGGCAGCCGGTTTCCCAACGTTCGTGAGTGTCGAGATGAATTCGTCAAACCCGTTTTTCCAGGAAGTCGTCGGCGCGCATGTCGACATCGAGCAATGGCTGTCCGGCAGCGCCGCACGCGAGGGTCTCGCGCCGCTGCTCGCGCGTTTTTCGCGGCGTTTCTCGATGATTTCGCTGCAGGGGCATGCGCTGGACTTCGCGGATATCGACGTCCTGTTCTCGCGCGGCTTCGGCGTGCGTCCCGGCCTGCGGATCGCGATCGACGAACTGCACGAAGTGAGCGCCTGGCAGGGTGGCGCGGCGATCGCCTATCGCGAGACGCAAGTCGACGGAGAGGGGCGGCGCAGCGTCCGCCGCTCGACCGTCGTGTTCGAGCGTGACGCGAGCGGCCGCATCGGCTGGCTGCGCCTGCACGAAACACCGGTGACGGGCTGACCGTCACCGACACGCCTGCCGCCGGGTGCCCGGCGGCAGCACACGCTGCCCGAGCGGCACCCAAGACTAGAAACCTGAGAGATGACCATAAAAGCAATCGAATCCGCGCGCCGCGACGGCGCGCGGCGGCAGCGCGTCCGCGGCCGGAGGTGTGCATGACGGCGCAACCGTTCAACGATGCGGTGGCGGCGCTCGTGCGCGAGACCGAGGTGCACAAGGATCTCTACCTGTCGCCGCGGATCTTCGAGCTGGAAATGCGCCACCTGTTCGCGAACACGTGGGTCTATGTCGGCCACGTCAGCCAGATTCCGGATACCGGCGACTACGTGACGACGACGATCGGCGCCGAGCCGGTCGTGATGGTGCGCCACGTCGACGGATCGGTGCGTGTGCTGCACAACCGCTGTTCGCACAAGGGCACGCAGCTCGTGACCGATGCATGCGGCAACACGGGCACGTTCTTCCGTTGTCCGTACCATGCATGGTCGTACCGGACCGACGGCAGCCTCTATGCGATCCCGCTGCGGCGCGGCTACGAGAACACCGGCTTCGAATCGTGCGAGGCGAGCAAGGGCATGCAGGCGGTCGGCGCGACCCATGACCATCGCGGCTTCGTGTTCTGCCGCCTGAATCCGTCGGGTGTCGATTTCCACGACTATTTCGGCGATGCGCTGTCGTCGCTCGACAACCTGGTCGACCGCTCGCCGGAAGGACGTGTCGAGGTCGCGGGCGGCGTGTTCCGGTACGTGCACGCGTGCAACTGGAAGATGCTGGTCGAGAACCAGACCGACACCTGCCATCCGATGGTCGCGCACGAGTCGTCGGCCGGCACGGCCGTGCGCGTGTGGGAGCGCGACGGCGCGGAAGGTGCGAAGCCGATGGCGGTCGAGCTGCTGGAGCCGTTCATCCAGCCGCATGCGTTCTTCGAACAGATGGGGCTGCGCGTGTGGCCCAACGGGCACGGCCACACCGGCACGGCCGATTCGATCCATGCGCGCTATACGCCGATTCCCGGGTATCACGAGAAGATGGTGGCGGCCTACGGCGAAGCGCGTGCGGCGCGCATTCTAGGCGAGGTCCGTCACAACACGGTGTTGTTTCCGAACGCGATGGTGAAGGGGCCGATCCAGATCCTGCGCGTGTTCAAGCCGCTCGCGGCCGACCGCACGCTGGTGGAGTCGTGGTCGTTCCGTCTCGTCGGCGCGCCCGATTCGCTGTTCGAGCGCACGCTTGCGTACAACCGGCTGATCAACGCGCCGACGTCGATCGTCGCGCACGACGATCTCGAGATGTACGAACGCGCGCAGCGCGGCCTCGCGACGCAGTCGCGCGACTGGGTGCACGTGGGGCGGTTGTTCGATCCGCAGGAGTTCGCGCAGCCGACGTCGGAAACGAACGGCACCAGCGAGCAGCAGATCCGCAACCAGTTTCGCGCGTGGCTGCGCTACATCGCGCCCGCGGCGACGAAGGAGGCGGGCGATGCGCACCTTTCCGCACGATGAACTCGCCGCGTTCGTCTACCGCGAGGCGCGCCTGCTCGACGAGCGGCGCTACGACGACTGGCTTGCGCTCTACGCGGACGACGCGCGCTACTGGATGCCGCTGTCGCCGGACCAGCCCGACACCGGGCTGCACGGCGCGCTGATGGACGAGGACCGGCTGCTGCTGCGCATCCGCATCGAACGCCTGGCCGGCCGCCGCACGTTTTCGCAGCAGCCGGCGAGCCGCGGCCACCATCTGCTGCAGCAGCCGCAGGTCGAGCGTGCCGACCGCGAGCGCGGCGTGTACGTACTGCGCACGCCGTTCCATTACGTCGAAGCGCGGCGCGACGAGCAGACCCTGTTCGCCGGCTGGTACACGCATGAACTCGCGGTGCACGACGACGCGTTGCGCATCCGCGTGAAGCGCGTCGACCTCGTCAACGCCGACGCACCGCTCGGCAGCATCCACCTGCCCGTATGAGCGCGGGCTCGCGCATCCGGCTTCCACCTTTGATCCCGATCCCATGAACGCCCCTGAACGCCTGCCGCACACGCTACCGTACATCGACACGCTGTACGACTATGACGCTTTCCTGTCCCGCACCGGCGGCCGTCTCGGCACGCTGCCGGCCGAAGGCGCGCACGATGCGCGGATCGCGATCGTCGGCGCGGGCGTCGGCGGCCTCGTCGCGGCGTGCGAACTGCTGCGCGCGGGTGCCCGGCAGGTCGTCGTGTTCGAGGCGAACCGTGCGCGCGTCGGCGGTCGCCTGCTGACCCAGTCGATCAATCCCGATCATCCGCATCTGCTCGCCGAAATGGGTGCGATGCGCTTTCCGCCGTCGCAGGCCGCGCTTTACCACTACCTCGACCGGTTCGGCGTCGACAGCGCATCCGCGTTTCCCGACCCGGGCATCGTCGATACCGAGATCCACTACCAGGGCCACGCGTATCGCTGGCCGGCCGGCGATGCACCGCCCGCACTGTTCGAACGCGTCGACCGCGGCTGGCGCGCGTTCATCCGCGACGGCGTGCGGCTCGACGACGGCACGCTGCTGCCCGCGCCGGCCGAACTGACGGCGCTGCTGCGCGCGCATCGCTACGACGACGCGCGGCGCGGCTGGCAGCAGTACATCGACCGGTTCGGTGACGAGTCGTTCTATTCGGCGATCGTGAAGATCTTCACCGGCGCAACGCCGCCCGGCGGCGTGCGCTGGCGCAAGGGCGAGGACCTGCGCCTGTTCGGCACGCTCGGCATCGGATCGGGCGGCTTCCAGCCGGTCTATCGCGCGTCGTTCCTCGAAATCCTGCGGATCGTCGTCAACGAGCTTGAGGTCGACCAGCGGCTGATCCCGGCCGGCATCTTCGCGCTCGCGCAGGGGCTGCTGGATGACGGCGCCGACGGCGCGCACGTGCGCGACTGCATCGTTTACGCGGCCGTGCGCGGCGTGACGAAGCAGCCCGACGGCACGTTTGCGCTCGCGCTCGACGACGGATCGACACGCGTGTTCGACCGCGTGATCGTCGCGACGACGACGCGCGCGATGCAGGTCGGCATGGGCATGACGGGCATCGCGAACCTGTTCGCGCCGGACGTCGTCCGCGCGATCAACGAGACGCACATGGTCAGTTCGTCGAAGCTCTTCGTGCTGACCCGCGACAAGTTCTGGCTCAAGCACGGGCTGCCGCACAACATCCAGACCGATACGCTCGCGCGCGGCATCTACTGCCTCGACTACGCGCCCGACGATCCCGACGCGCATGGCGTCGTGCTGATCAGCTACACGTGGGAGGACGATTCGCACAAGATCCTGTCGCTCACCGACAAGATCGAGCGGTTCAAGCGGCTCGTTGCCGAGATCGGCGTCGTGTCGCCGGCGTTCGCCGCGCACCTGCGCCCGCTCGACGACGACTACGCGCGCAACGTCACGAGCCACGACTGGCTGTCGGACCGCTACGCGCTGGGCGCGTTCAAGCTGAACTATCCGGGCGAGGACATCCACTCGCAGGCGCTGTTCTACCAGTTCCAGACGGCGGCCGATCCGTCGACCGACCGCGGGATCTATCTGGCCGGCTGCTGCTGTTCGTTCACGGGCGGCTGGATCGAGGGCGCGGTGCAGACCGCGATCAACGCGGCGAGCGCGGTGATCCGCAGCCTCGGCGGCACGCTCGCCGACGGCAATCCGCTCGATGCGATGCGCAGCCGCTATCGCTATGGCGACTGATGCGGCACGCCGCTATTCGTCCAGCTCCGGATAGTGCCGGAAGATCCCCATGTCGTTGAACGGGATGCGGCGCTCCGAGTCGAGATAACGCGCGACGGGCGGATGCCGCGCGACGCGGTCGTGCAGTGCGACGAGCGCCGCGACCTTCCGCTCGGCGCGCTTCATCGCTTTCGGAAACGCGTAGCGCAGCCCGTCGATCAGCTGGAACATCGACAGGTCCGCATAGCTGAGCGCGCTGCCGACGATATAGCCGCTCTTGTGCGGATTCTGTTCGAGCACGCGATCGAAATAGCCGAGGAATTTCGGCAGCCGATTCTCGAGGAAATCGGCCGCGCGCTCGGCCGCTTCCGCTTTCTGGTCCTCGTAGTACAGGCCGCTTGCGATCGGATGATGGGTGTCGTGGATCTCGGTGACGAAATCGGCGACGGTCAGCTGGAGCTGGTGCACCCATAGCCGGCCGGCCTCGTCGTCGGGCGCGAGCCCGAGCCGCGCCCCGAGGAACAGCAGGATATTTGCGGTCTGCCCGACGACCACATCGCCGGCCTTCAGGAACGGCGGCGCGAACGGCACGCATTCCGCTTTCGTGCTGTCCATCATGCGCATCATCGCCGACACGCCCATGCCGCGGCCCGATTCGCGCGCGATGTCGACATAGTCGGCTTCGGCCGCCTCGAGCGCGAGCCGCACATATTCGCCGCGGCCCTGGATCTCGGGCCAGTAATAGAGTTCGTATCGCATGCTGTTCTCCTGTCCAGTTGAACCGGATGCTTGAGCTATCGTGATGACCGGGCGGCCGCGCACCGTCCGCCGCGAATTGACAGTCCAGGCAATCGCAAGAAAAGTGCTGCGCGTCATGCGCCGCGGTTGCCGCGTTCGCCGCCTTCGGGGCCGTAGAAGAACACCCAGGTCGAGAAGTCGCCGGAGAAACCGACGAAGCGGTGCTCCGCGTGCGCAGGGACGAACAGCGCGTCACCGGCTGCGACGTCGCATTCGCGTCCGTCGACGGCGAAGCGCGACGTGCCGTTGGCGATCACGTAAACCTCGTCGCGCGTATGCGGCTTCTGCTTGTCCTCGATGCGAGGCCGGTACAGCTCGACGTCGAGCGTGCCGTGCTGAAACAGCGTCGTGAACAGCGTGCCTTCTTCGTCGAGGCGAGCAAGCGATTCGTTCAGGCCGAGCTTCATCGTGGTGGGCTCCGGGTCGGATCGTGGGGGCGTGCGTTGCGCCATCGTAACGCGAAATCCGGAGATCACCCTGCAGTGCGCGACCATGCGCGCGAATCGCATGCTCGCCACCGGTGAAACGGCGGCTGCGTTCACTCGCCAAGGATGAAACACGCTCGTCCATCGGTGAAACGGCGTGACGATCGCCTGCATTCGATCGACAGGTTCACCGCAATTTAATAAACACCCACTACGATCCAGCATCGTCGATCGACAGAGCGCAGCGATCCGATCCGCGCGTCGATCCTGCCGTCCGTCTCCCAATCGCGCGACGTGCCCGCTTGTCCCTTCCCGTGAACCCGCGATTTGCAACGCCGCGACCTGCTGCCGGCGTTGTTCGCTTCGTTTCGTATCTCTTATGAATCTGAATCCGTCGGCTTCTTCACGCAGAAAATTTCTTGCCGCCGCACCCGCCGTTGCGGCAGCACCGCTGCTGAGCGCTTGCGGTGGCGACGACGTCACGTCGGCGCCCATCACCGATAGCGCACTTGCCGTACAGATGTCCGCGAAGCTGAACGCGCAGTTCGGCGACGCGGCGACGGTCAATGCGATCGTGCCGGCGATGACCGATGTCGGCTTCACCTGGGACCTGCCGACGGTGCCGGCCGCGCAGATCGGCGCGATCGTCGCATACAGCTTCGGCAACCGTCCGAACGCGGCGAGCGGCAACACGTCGAGCACGGGCGGCAACCAGTCCGCGCTGCCCGATCCGGGGCCGGTCAACGAGGCGCTCGCGGACGCGGTCTATCGCATCCATCAGCTGAAGCTCGTCAAGGTCTACGCGCAGTGGGAGATCGCGCGCTTTCTCGTGTCGAAATACGGGATGGGCGCCGACGTGCTGTCGTCGATCGAACCGGTGATCGCGAGCGACGGCACGATCGTGTACCTGAGCACGGCCGGCGTCGCGGCCGTGGCCGTGTCGCGCGCCGGCGGCGCGGCCGCGATGGGCGCCGTCGCGGTGGTCGGCCATCGCGACCATGCGAAGCGCTGCATCCAGACTTCGCGGCAGGCGGGCATGAATGCGGCTGCCGTTGCCGAGGTGCCGCTCCCGACGCTCTACGACCCGCAATCGGGCCAGCCGTGGACGCGCAACCGCAGCCTGTACCTCGTGCACGATATGTATGCGCAGATGCTTGGCCGCGCGATGACCGCGACGATGCAGGCGTTCCCGAAGGGCTGACGCCTTCCGCTCTCCACTCGATTCTCATGACCATGACGACCCGCCGCCATTTCCTGGCTTCCACTTCCGCACTCGCCGCATCGTGCGCGGCCGCCACGCCCGTGTTCGCGAGCGACGCGCCGGCCTCCGATGCCGAACTGCAGCGTCAGATGCTCGGCAAGCTGACGACCGAGCTGAACGACCGCGCAACGGCCGCCGACGAGGCCGGCTACCTGTTCGACGCCTTCTTTTCGTGGACACCGCCGACCGTCGATGCGAGCCGCATCCACACGATCGTCGCATACGGCTTCGGCAGCCGTGCGGCGGCATCCGGCACCGTGCCCGTACCGGGGCCCGTGAACGAAGCGATCGCCGATGCCGTGTTCCGGCTTCGCCAGACGATTGCGACGCCGGTCTTCGCGCAGCAGGAAGTGGCGGCCGTGCTCGCGTCGAAGTACGGGCTGACGAGCGGCGTGACGTCGATCGCGACGCCTGCGACGGTCGCCGGCAGCCCGATACCGACGCCCGCCGGCGTCGCCGCCGCGATCGTCAAACAGGCCGGCTCGGCCGCGGCGCTCGGCACGGTCGCGATCGTCGCGCACGCGGATCAGGCGTCGATCGCGGTGCGCGTGTCGAACGCGGCGGGAATGCAGGCGGCGGTGCCGGCCGGGCTGGCGCTGCCGTCGCTCTACGATACGTCCGCGCAGCAGCCGGCGATGCGCCGCCGCGATCTCTACCTGATGAGCAACGCCGGCATGCAACTCGCGATGCTGCGGCTCGACCTGATCAATCGCGAATATCCGAACGGCTGAGGCAGTCGGGTTCCGGCGCGTCGCGCCCGGTCCGGGCGACGCGATCCGCGATCGCGGTCATCCGGGCCCGGCGCGCCCCATTTGCCGGGTAATGCCGATACAGGTATTGGCACTACCAGCCAAACCACTGTTTTTAATGGGTTTTTTCGCGTCCGGCCTGCGCCGCGACGCGTTCCGCGTGGCATAATCGACCGCATCCGTAAGGCTTGTAGTCACAACGACCCCGCATACCCATGGCACAGACTCTCTACGACAAACTGTGGAATACCCACGTCGTCCACACCGAGGAAGACGGCACGACCTTGCTGTACATCGACCGTCAACTGCTGCATGAAGTCACGAGCCCGCAGGCGTTCGAAGGGCTGAAGATCGCGCACCGTCCGGTGTGGCGCATCAGCGCGAACCTGGCCGTGTCGGATCACAACGTGCCGACGACGGACCGCAGCCACGGCATCGCCGACCCCGTCTCGAAGCTGCAGGTCGACACGCTCGACGCGAACTGCGATGCGTTCGGCATCACGCAGTTCAAGATGAACGACGTGCGCCAGGGCATCGTCCACATCATCGGGCCGGAGCAGGGCGCGACGCTGCCGGGCATGACGATCGTGTGCGGCGATTCGCATACGTCGACGCACGGCGCGTTCGGCGCGCTCGCGCACGGCATCGGCACGTCGGAAGTCGAGCACGTGCTGGCGACGCAAACGCTGCTGCAGAAGAAGAGCAAGAACATGCTCGTGAAGGTCGAGGGCGCACTGCCGCGCGGCTGCACCGCGAAGGACATCGTGCTCGCGATCATCGGCAAGATCGGCACGGCAGGCGGCACGGGCTACGCGATCGAATTCGGCGGCTCGACGATTCGCGCGCTGACGATGGAAGGCCGCATGACGGTCTGCAACATGGCGATCGAGGCCGGCGCGCGCGCGGGCATGGTCGCGGTGGACGACACGACGATCGATTATCTGTTGGGCCGTCCTTTCGTGCCGACCGGCGCGGAATGGGATCAGGCCGTCGAATACTGGCGCCAGTTCAAGTCGGACGAAGGCGCGCAGTTCGACCGTGTCGTCGAGCTGAACGCAGCCGAGATCGTCCCGCAGGTCACGTGGGGCACGTCGCCGGAAATGGTCACGTCGATCGACGGTCGCGTGCCCGATCCCGAGCGCGAGAAGGATCCGGTCAAGCGCGACGCGATGGAGCGCGCGCTGGCCTACATGGCGCTCGAGCCGAACACGCCGATCGAATCGATCAAGGTCGACAAGATCTTCATCGGCTCGTGCACGAACGCGCGGATCGAGGACATCCGCGCGGCCGCGTATGTCGTGAAGAAGCTGAACCGTCGCATCGCGTCGAACGTGCGGCTCGCGATGGTCGTGCCGGGCTCGGGCCTCGTGAAGGCGCAGGCCGAACGCGAAGGGCTCGACAAGGTGTTCACGGATGCGGGCTTCGAATGGCGCGAGCCGGGCTGCTCGATGTGCCTCGCGATGAACGCCGACCGGCTCGATCCGGGCGAGCGCTGCGCGTCGACGTCGAACCGCAACTTCGAAGGCCGGCAGGGCGCGGGCGGCCGCACGCACCTCGTGAGCCCCGCGATGGCGGCGGCCGCGGCGATCGAAGGCCATTTCGTCGACATTCGCAAGCTGGGGTAACGCGTGACGGCATCGAAGATCATTGCGCGGCTGGTTGCCGCGCTGGCGCTCGCGGGGCTGGGTTTCGGCCTCGCGGGCTGCAATACCGTCCAGGGCTTCGGGCAGGACGTCAACGCCGCCGGCAACGCGCTGAAGCGCGCCGCGGAGTGACGATTCCCGCCGAGAATTTGTCGATGTGCGCCGGCTGAACGCCGGCCCTCCAACCGGATAGACGGATCATGGAAAAATTCACAGTACATACCGGCGTCGTGGCGCCGCTCGATCGCGAGAACGTCGACACCGACGCGATCATCCCGAAGCAGTTCCTGAAGTCGATCAAGCGCACGGGCTTCGGTCCGAACGCGTTCGACGAGTGGCGTTACCTCGATCACGGCGAGCCGGGCCAGGACAACTCGAAGCGTCCGCTGAATCCCGATTTCGTGCTGAACCAGCCGCGCTACCAGGGCGCATCGGTGCTGGTCGCGCGCAAGAACTTCGGCTGCGGCAGCTCGCGCGAGCACGCGCCGTGGGCGCTGCAGCAGTACGGCTTCCGCGCGATCATCGCGCCGAGCTTCGCGGACATCTTCTTCAACAACTGCTACAAGAACGGCCTGCTGCCGATCGTGCTGACCGAGCAGCAGGTCGATCACGTGTTCAACGACACGTACGCGTTCAACGGCTACCAGCTGACGATCGACCTCGACGCGCAGGTCGTGCGCACGGGCGACGGCCGCGAGTATCCGTTCGAGATCGCCGCGTTCCGCAAGTACTGCCTGCTGAACGGCTTCGACGACATCGGCCTCACGCTGCGCCATGCGGACAAGATCCGCCAGTTCGAAGCCGAGCGGCTCGTGAAGCAGCCGTGGCTCAACACCAAGCTGGTCGGCTGATATATCGCCTTCGAGGCGGGCGCGCTATCCGCGCGTTCGCCGGCCTGCTCCATAACCTACCCAGTCAGGAATAACGCATGAAGATTGCAGTGCTGCCCGGCGACGGCATCGGTCCGGAAATCGTCAACGAAGCGGTCAAGGTGCTGAACGCACTCGACGAGAAGTTCGAACTCGAGCAGGCGCCGGTCGGCGGCGCGGGCTACGAGGCGAGCGGCCATCCGCTGCCCGACGCGACGCTGAAGCTCGCGAAGGAAGCCGACGCGATCCTGTTCGGCGCGGTCGGCGACTGGAAGTACGACTCGCTCGAGCGCGCGCTGCGCCCCGAGCAGGCGATCCTCGGGCTGCGCAAGCATCTCGAGCTGTTCGCGAATTTCCGCCCGGCGATCTGCTATCCGCAGCTCGTCGACGCGTCGCCGTTGAAGCCGGAGCTCGTCGCGGGCCTCGACATCCTGATCGTGCGCGAACTGAACGGCGACATCTACTTCGGCCAGCCGCGCGGCGTGCGCGCCGCACCGGACGGCCCGTTTGCCGGCGAGCGCGAAGGCTTCGACACGATGCGCTACTCGGAACCGGAAGTGCGCCGCATCGCGCACGTCGCGTTCCAGGCCGCACGCAAGCGCGCGAAGAAGCTGCTGTCGGTCGACAAGTCGAACGTGCTCGAAACGTCGCAGTTCTGGCGCGACATCATGATCGACGTGTCGAAGGAATACGCGGACGTCGAGCTGTCGCACATGTACGTCGACAACGCGGCGATGCAGCTCGCGAAGGCGCCGAAGCAGTTCGACGTGATCGTCACGGGCAACATGTTCGGCGACATCCTGTCGGATGAAGCGTCGATGCTGACGGGCTCGATCGGCATGCTGCCGTCGGCGTCGCTCGACAAGGACAACAAGGGCCTGTACGAACCGTCGCACGGTTCGGCACCGGACATCGCGGGCAAGGGCATCGCGAACCCGCTCGCGACGATCCTGTCGGCCGCGATGCTGCTGCGCTACTCGCTGAATCGCGCGGAGCAGGCCGATCGCATCGAGCGCGCGGTGAAAACGGTGCTCGAACAGGGCTACCGCACGGGCGACATCGCGACGCCGGGCTGCAAGCAGGTCGGTACGGCGGCGATGGGCGACGCGGTGGTCGCGGCGCTGTAAGTAGGCAGTAAAGGGTGCGAACGCGACCGGTAAAAACGGCGCGTTCGCACCGGGTTGGCCGTTGTGCGGCCGAATAGGTTTGTGTAGACTCGAACGATGGCGCAAATTTCCCTGATCTCCCCGGTCTTGAAACTCCACGGCAACATTGCCCGTGCGGGTGCGCGCGCCATCGTCATCACGAAAACCATTACCACGAAAACGATCATTAAACGCTGATCGTCCGTCGTGCCCGCCTTTTTCCCCGCGCGGTCACAGCGGGGACGGAAATGGCGGGGAAGCTCCATTCAAAGGGTTAGTCATGAACGTAGGTCTCGTAGGTTGGCGCGGCATGGTCGGCAGCGTCCTGATGCAGCGCATGCAGGAAGAGGGCGATTTCGACCTGATCGAACCGGTGTTTTTCAGCACCAGCAACACGGGCGGCAAAGCGCCGTCGTTCGCGAAAAACGAGACTACGCTCAAGGACGCGACCAACGTCGACGAGCTGAAGAAGTGCGACGTGATCATCACGTGCCAGGGCGGCGACTACACGAACGACGTGTTCCCGAAGCTGCGCGCGGCCGGCTGGAACGGCTACTGGATCGATGCGGCATCGTCGCTGCGGATGAACGACGACGCGGTCATCATCCTCGATCCGGTCAACCTCGACGTGATCAAGGACGCGCTCGTCAAGGGCACGAAGAACTTCGTCGGCGGCAACTGCACGGTCAGCCTGATGCTGATGGCGCTCGGCGGCCTGTTCCGCGAGAACCTCGTCGACTGGATGACGGCGATGACCTACCAGGCCGCCTCGGGCGCGGGCGCGCAGAACATGCGCGAGCTGCTGTCGCAGATGGGCACGCTGAACGGCGCGGTGCAGGAACAGCTCGCCGATCCGGCTTCCGCGATCCTCGACATCGACCGCCGCGTGCAGGCCGCGATGAACAGCGACGCGATGCCGACCAGCAACTTCGGCGTGCCGCTCGCCGGCTCGCTGATCCCGTGGATCGACAAGGATCTCGGCAACGGGATGTCGAAGGAAGAGTGGAAGGGCGGCGCGGAAACCAACAAGATCCTCGGCAAGCCGGCGATTGGCGAGCCGGGTTCGATCCCGGTCGACGGCCTGTGCGTGCGGATCGGCGCAATGCGCTGCCACTCGCAGGCGCTGACGATCAAGCTGAACAAGGATGTGCCGCTCGACGAAATCAACGGCATCCTCGCATCGGCGAACGACTGGGTGAAGGTCGTGCCGAACGAGCGTGAAGCATCGATGCGCGACCTGTCGCCGGCGAAGATCACCGGCACGCTGACGGTGCCGGTCGGCCGCCTGCGCAAGCTCGCGATGGGCGGCGAATACCTGTCGGCATTCACGGTCGGCGACCAGCTGCTGTGGGGCGCGGCCGAGCCGCTGCGCCGCATGCTGCGCATCCTGCTCGACAAGTAAGCCCGCTTGCGTGCCCGGCCCGCGGGCCGGGCTGCACAAGATGACGCGCCGCGTCGGCCTTGACGATGTCAAGGCTGGCGCGGCGCGTTTTTCATGCGCGGATCAGCGCAGGTTCAGCAGCGTCTGGTCGACCGTCTGCTGGGTCTTGATCGTCTGCGCGTTGGCCTGGTAATTGCGCTGCGCGGTGATCAGGTTCACGAGCTCGGTCGTCAGGTTGACGTTCGAGTTTTCCAGCGCGCTGCCCTGCAGCGTGCCGTGGTTCGTGCTGCCCGGCGCGGAGATCTGCGGCACGCCCGACGCGGCGGTCTCCGCATACTGGTTGCCGCCGATGTTCACGAGCCCGTTCGGGTTGTTGAAGTTCGCGAGCGCGATCAGGCCGAGAACCGCGCTCTGGCCGTTCGAGTAGTTGCCGGTCAGCTTGCCGTCGGCGCCGATCGAGAACGTCGTCAGCGTGCCGCTCGCGAAGCCGTCCTGCGCGAGGTTGTTCACGCCATCCTTCCCGCCGTACTGCGTCGTGCCGGTCAGGTCGAGCGTCAGGTTCTGCGGGTTGGCGCCGCCCGTCGTGTTCGGGATCGAGAACGCGAACTGGCCGAGGCTCGGCGTGGGCAGGCCGGTGGCGGCCGACGTCGTCGAGCTGATCCGGCCCGATGCATCGAACGTGACGGTGCCGAGATTCGTCGGCGTCTGGCCCTGCACGCCCGCGTAGGCCTGCCAGGTGCCGGCGGCACTCTTCGCGAAATACATCGTGACCTGCTGCGAGCCGCCGAGCGTGTCGTAGACCTGGATCGACGAATTGTAGTTGTACGTCGTGTTGTCGCTCGCGTTGAACGGCGTCTTGGCCGGCACCTTGTCCTGCGAGTTCAGGTTGAACTGGCCGGTGATCTTGCTCGTCGCCTGCGGCGCGATGTTGCTGGTCGGCGCCTGCAGCGGCACGGTCTGCGCGGTGTTGATCACGCCGCCCGCGCCTGCCGCATAGCCCATCAGGTTGCGGCCTTGCGAGTCGACGATGGCGCCGGTCTTGTCGCGGTGGAACGTGCCGTCGCGCGAGTACGTCGTCGCGCCGTTGCTCGACATCTGGAAGAAGCCGTTGCCGTTGATCGCGATGTCCAGCGACGAGTGGGTCGTATTGATCGTGCCCTGGCCGAACTGCTGCTGCACCGACGCGAGCCTCGTGCCGATGCCGATCTGCGTGTTGACCGACGTCGCGACCGAATTCGCATACATGTCGGAGAAGTTCGCGCGGCCCTGCTTGAAGCCGGTCGTGTTTGCGTTCGCGATGTTGTTGCCGATCACGTCGAGGTTGCTCGACGCGCCGGCCAACCCGCTCAAACCCTGCTGATAGCCCATCTTCGATCCCCGTAACGAGCTGGTGAGTGAATGCAGTCTTGCAACTGCGCGTTGACCCTCTGACGCCTCGCGGCGTCAGCCCGGCCGATCGCGTTCCCGTTCCCGCCATTCCGGCAGATGCGAACGCGATGGTCGAATTGCGCCGATTCTTGTTTGAAGAAGATCGTAGCGACGGCAATTATTTGATCTGTGTAATTTTGTGTAATGTAATTGAATTGTTGTCGAAACGATCGCTTTTGTATGAGCAATTGGGCGCGATGTCAGGCATGAAAGCCTTATGGGGCGGGGATCTGGTGGGAGGGCTGTTCAATTCGTCGATAAGAGAGGGGAATTGCCTTCTTATCATTCAATTGAAATTGATTGGAATGGAATTGGCGATACGGCGGGGTTTATTTGGAATGGCGGCCGTTAATCAATTAACGGCAGGCGACGCGAATTGTTGAGCGAATGCGCTCGATTACCCCGGTCGTGGTTCGGCGCCGGATGTCCGCGTGTGCGGACCGCCCGGCTGAAATGTGGACGCACCGAACCGCTTGCGCGGCGGTTCCCGCATCGCATCGTTTGGCGCGCGGAAAGGAACCGGCGCAGCGTAAAGCCGTGTCATTCGTTCCGGATGCGATGTTGTCGCAAGGATTTCCATTCATCGATGCATATCGTTGCGGTCGATCCGGCGCGCCGGCTGCAGTGCGCGACCGGTGCGGCAGCCCGACGCGATCGCTGCGTGCGCCGCGACGTGCGAGCGCGGCCGGTTGCACCCGCAGCCGATGAATTCGGCCCGAACGCGAGCACGTGAAGTAAACTACGCGGTTACGACGCACAGACCAGCCGAAAGCGTCGCGTTCCGCGCGACGCTTTTGCATTTCTGCGGCAACTTTATTGACGCTTCCAACCGTGAATCCGAGCCGCGCCCGCGCGCGGCGATAGAGCCTACGATGTCCCGAATTTCCTTGTTTCCGCGTCAGTCCCGTCTGTCGCGCGCCGTGCGTGGCGCGCTGGCGATTCTGGCGCTCGGCGCAGCCGCGTCGGCCTGGGCGGCCAGCACGGGCGAACTGCCGGCGTCTGCCGCCGGCGGCGCCGCGCCGCTTACCGTGACGGTCCAGCCGGGCCAGTCGCTGAACGACATCGCGAAAGCGGCCACGCAATCGCACGATCCCGGCGTGCTCGCGCGCGCCGGCCGCGCGCTGTTCGACGCCAATCCGCAGGCGTTCATGAAGCGCGATGCGAGTCGCCTGAAAGTCGGCGCGACGCTGACCGTGCCCGCGCTCGACGCAACGGGCGCGGCGCTCGCGCCGGCCGGCGCGTCTGGCGCATCCGGCGCGGCGGCTGCCTCCGCGCCCGCTGCCGCGTCGGGCGGGGCGGCGCTCGCGCAGCCCGTTGCGTCCGCGCCGCATCCGGGGTCGGCCGTGCAATCCGCGCCGGTGGCGCCGGCCGTGCATGCGGCGCCGGTGAGCGGTGCGAGCGTCGCGACGGCGACGGCGGGGGCGTCGGCTTCGGTCGGCGCATCGGCCGCGCACGGCGCGTCGGCTGTCGAAAACATGCAGCCGGCGGCGCCTGCTGCCGGCGCCAGCGGCCCGCATGTGTGGAGCGGCGCGATCCAGTCGGCGCCGTCGTCCGCGAGCGAGGCCGCTGCGCAGCCCGCGCCGGGCAGCCAGGTTTCGGGCACGAACGAACCGGCTGGTGCGGCACCCGCCACGGGGGCATCGCAGCCGCGGCCGTCGAGCCTGCAGCAACTGCTGGCATTGAAGAACCGCGTGCTGATGGAGTTGCAGAAGCACGGCATCGGCAAGCCGGCCGCGACGAACAACGTCGCGCCTGCGCCGGCGCCTGCCGCGCCGCGTCCGGCAGCGAACGATGCGGGCGCACCGTCTGCCGCATCGCCGGCAGCCGAAGCGGCGTCCGGCGTGGCCGCCAGCGCTGCGCAGCCGGTATCGGCGCCCGCGCAGCCGGTCGCACCCGTGACGGCGCCTGCGCGCGCTGCGGATCAGACGGACTGGCGTCCGGTCGCAGCGGCCGGCGCGGCCGTGATCGTCCTCGCGGCCGGGTTCGCGTGGCGCAGGCGCAGGAAGGGCCGGCCCACGGACGATGCGGACACGACGGCTGCAGCCGCTGCAGCGGGCGGTGCCCTGGCTGCCGAAGCGGAAGCGGAAGCAGCGCCGTCCGTCGAACGCGAACTGCCGATCCTGCCCGAAATGCCGGTCGCCCGCGACGCGGCTACCGACATGAATCTCGCCGCGGCGACTGCCGCAGCGGCGGAGACGGTCGCGCCGCCCGAGGCGGATGCATCGCCGGCGCCTGAAGTAACGAAGCCGCATGACGACCAGCCTGAATTGCCGCCTGCGCAGGCTTACGCAGCAGTACCGCCGGAGAACGACGCGACTTCGGCTCCGGCTTTGCACGACGCAGAATCGGTAGAACAGGCGGCCGCCGACGTAACGAAGCCGCATGACGACCAGCCTGAATTGCCGCCTGCGCAGGCTCACGCCGCAGTACCGCCGGCGAACGACGCCACTTCGGCTCCGGCTCCGCACGACGCAGAACCGGTAGAACAGGCGGCCGCCGACAAGCCGGCCGAGCCGCCCGCCGCGCCTTCGCCGACCGAAGCGCAGCACGCGGCGCTGATGCAGAACGCGATCAGCGCGCTCAGCAGCCTCGACATGCCGCTGCCGCCGCGCACGCAGGACGATCCGTCGCTGGCGGCGGATGAGCCGGCTGAACAGGCAGGGCAGTCCGGCACCGATGAAATCGCAACTAACGGTCAGTCCGAGCCGCGCCCGCCGATTGGCTCGATCGAGCCGGCCGCGGAACATCCGGCCGACCAGGACGACGAGTTCGAATGGGATCCGGACGCGACGACGCCGGCCGACCACGCGGGCAGCCCGTCCGCGACGTCGTCGCTGCCGCCGCTCGGCGGCGCGCAGTTCGGCGCGCTGAAGCTCGATTTCGATCTCGACCTGCCGTCCGCGCCGGGCGCCGCGCTGCCCGCGCTGACCCCGGACGAGCTCGCACGCATCGCGCGCAACAAGCTCGACCTGGCGGCCGAGTACGTCGAACTGGGCGACCTGTCCGGTGCGCGGACGCTGCTGCAGGAAGTGGTCGACGCGAACGACGCGGCGACGCGCGACGATGCGCGCGCGCTGCTCGCGAAACTCGCGGACGAGGCGTGATGCGGATCGCGCTGGGCATTCAGTACGACGGCGCGGCATTCTGCGGCTGGCAGGCGCAGCCGCACGGCAAGACCGTGCAGAACGGACTCGAGCATGCGCTGGCCGAGTTCGCGCGGGTGCCGCTGCATACGACGGTGGCCGGGCGGACCGACACCGGCGTGCACGGGCTCGGACAGGTCGTGCACTTCGACACGGATCTCGATCGCGAGGCATTCTCGTGGGTGCGCGGCACCAATGCGTTCCTGCCGTCGACCGTGTCGGTGCAATGGGCGAAGCCGATGCCGGAGACGTTCCACGCGCGTTTCTCGGCGTTCGAGCGCACCTATTACTACGTGCTGTACGTGCACCCCGTGCGCTCGCCGATGCTGGCCGGGCGTGCAGGCTGGATCCATACGCCGCTCGACGACGACGCGATGCGCGCCGCCGCCGCCCACCTGATCGGCGAGCACGATTTCTCGTCGTTCCGGTCGTCGGAATGCCAGTCGAAGACGCCGGTCAAACACCTGTACCAGATCGACGTGCGGCGCGCGGGCCATTTCATCCATTTCCGCTTCCGCGCCAACGCGTTCCTGCACCACATGGTGCGCAACCTGATGGGCTGCCTCGTCGCGGTCGGGCGCGGCCGCTATCCGGCCGACTGGGTCGCCGACGTGCTGGCGGGGCGCGACCGCAACCTCGCGGCGCCCACGTTCATGGCCGACGGGCTGTACCTCGCCCACGTCGGCTACCCGGCGGAATTCGCCGTCCCGCCCGCGCAGCTCGGCAGCGTGCCGTGGAGCAGCGTCTGGGCCGATCTGGACCTTCAATCATGACGGATCACGCCGTGTCTCCTTCGACTTCCGCCGCGGCCGGCCTGCCGCCGCGCACGCGCATCAAGCTGTGCGGGCTGTCGCGTCCCGAGGACGTGCTGCACGCGGCAGCGCTCGGCGCCGATGCGATCGGCCTGGTGTTCTACCCGAAGAGTCCGCGCGCGGTGACGATCGCGCAGGCGGCCGAACTCGCGCGCCTCGCGCCGCCGTTCGTGTCGGTGGTCGGACTGTTCGTGAATGCGACCGCAGCCGAGATCGAAGCCGTCGTGCGCGACGTGCCGCTCACGCTGCTGCAGTTCCATGGCGACGAGACGCCGGAGCAATGCGACGCGCTCGGCCGCGCGGCACGCCTGCCGTGGTTGCGCGCGGTGCGCGTCGGCCCCTCGACGCAGCCGTCCGATTTGGTAGAATCGGCTCTTCATTATTCGAAAGCGCGCGGCCTCCTGTTCGACACCCTGGTGCCGGACTACGGCGGTAGCGGCAAGGTCTTCGATTGGTCTCTTATTCCCGCAGAGCTCGCGCATCGGGCCGTTTTGAGTGGTGGCTTGAGCGCGCAAAACGTCGGTGATGCGATCCGCCACTTGCGCCCGTTTGCTGTCGATGTCTCGAGTGGCATCGAAGTGGAGGGCGCGAAGGGCGTGAAGGATCACGCCCGGATGGCGGCGTTCGTACGCGCGGTGCGCGAAGCGGACGCCGGGTGATGCAAGCCGGTGCGGCCCCGAAAGCGGGGCGCATCGACCGATCGAGAGAGACACCATGTACAACCTTCCTGATGCTCGCGGCCACTTCGGCCCGTACGGCGGCACGTTCGTCGCCGAGACGCTGATTCACGCGCTGGACGAATTGCGCGCGGCGTATGAAAAATTCCAGCACGATCCCGACTTCGTCGCCGAATTCGAGCGCGAGCTGAAGCATTTCGTCGGCCGTCCGTCGCCGATCTACCACGCGCAGCGCTGGAGCGAGACGCTCGGCGGCGCGCAGATCTACCTGAAGCGCGAGGACCTGAACCACACGGGCGCGCACAAGATCAACAACGTGATCGGCCAGGCGCTGCTCGCGAAGCGCATGGGCAAGAAGCGCGTGATCGCCGAGACGGGCGCCGGCCAGCACGGCGTCGCGACCGCGACGATCTGCGCGCGCTTCGGGATGGAGTGCGTCGTCTACATGGGTTCCGAGGACGTGCGCCGGCAGGCCGCGAACGTCTACCGGATGAAGCTGCTCGGTGCGACGGTCGTGCCGGTCGAGTCGGGTTCGCGCACGCTGAAGGACGCGCTGAACGAAGCGATGCGCGACTGGGTCACGAACATCGAGAGCACGTTCTACATCATCGGCACGGTTGCGGGCCCGCACCCGTACCCGATGATGGTGCGCGACTTCCAGCGCGTGATCGGCGACGAGTGCAAGGTGCAGATGCCCGAGCTCGCAGGCCGGCAGCCCGACGCGGTGATTGCCTGCGTCGGCGGCGGCTCGAACGCGATGGGCATCTTCTATCCGTATATCGACGATCAAGCGGTGCAGCTGATCGGTGTCGAAGCGGCCGGCGACGGCCTCGACACCGGCCATCACGCGGCGTCGCTGATCGCCGGCAGCCCGGGCGTGCTGCACGGCAACCGCACGTATCTGCTGCAGGACGACAACGGCCAGATCATCGAGACGCATTCGGTGTCGGCGGGCCTCGATTATCCGGGCGTCGGCCCCGAGCACGCATGGCTGAAGGACAGCGGCCGCGCGCAGTATGTCGCGATCACCGACGAGGAAGCGCTGAAGGCGTTTCACGACTGCTGCCGGATCGAGGGGATCATTCCCGCGCTCGAGTCGAGCCACGCGATCGCGTATGGGGTGAAGCTCGCGCCGACGTTGCCGAAGGACAAGATCCTGCTCGTCAACCTGTCGGGCCGCGGCGACAAGGACATGCACACGGTCGCCGAGCGATCGGGCATCGAGCTCTGACCCCGACCGATGCGTGACCTGATCGAAGAGCCGGGCGGCGGCGGCGCGAGCGAGGCGGAGGCGGTTCAGCCCGCCGCCGTCGCGCCGCGCGTGCTGCCGTCCGGTATCGAACTGCACAACCGCGATTTCCTGACCGATGCCGCGAACCTGCCGGATGCGTCGATCGACCTGATCGTCGCCGATCCGCCGTACGGGCTCGGCAAGGACTACGGCAACGACTCGGACAAGCGTTCGGGCGACGACTTTCTCGCGTGGACGCGCGAGTGGCTCGAGCTCGCGATTCCGAAGCTCAAGCCGAGCGGGTCGATGTACATCTTCTGCACATGGCAGTACGCGCCGGAAATCTTCAGTTTCCTGAAGACGAAGCTCACGATGGTCAACGAGATCATCTGGGACCGGCGCGTGCCGAGCATGGGCGGCACGACGCGCCGTTTCACGTCGGTGCACGACAACATCGGCTTTTTCGCGGTTTCCAAGGCGTATTACTTCGATCTCGATCCGGTCCGCATCCCGTACGACGCCGACACGAAGAAGGCCCGCTCGCGCAAGCTGTTCGAAGGCAGCAAGTGGCTGGAGATGGGCTATAACCCGAAGGACGTCTGGTCGGTCTCGCGCCTGCACCGGCAGCATGCGGAGCGCGTCGATCATCCGACCCAGAAGCCGCTGGAAATCGTCGAGCGGATGGTGCTCGCAAGCTGCCCGCCGGGCGGCCGCGTGCTCGATCCGTTCATGGGCAGCGGCACGACCGCGGTGGCCTGCGCACGGCAGGGGCGCGACTTCGTCGGCTACGAGATCAACGAAAGTTATTGTGCGATCGCGCACGAGCGCGTGAGCGCGCTCGTCGCACCGGCATGCGCGTGAATCGCGCCGCCGCATCGCCGAACGAATCCTAGGAAAATTGCCATGTCCCGTATCCAGCAGACCTTTGCCGCGCTCGCCGAACAAGGCCGAAAGGGCCTGATCCCGTTCATCACGGCCGGCGACCCGGATCCCGCGAAGACCGTCGAATTCATGCACGCGCTCGCCGAAGGCGGCGCGGACGTGATCGAGCTCGGGGTGCCGTTCTCGGACCCGATGGCCGACGGCCCCGTGATCCAGCGCTCGTCGGAACGCGCGCTCGCGCGCGGCGTCACGCTGAAGAGCGTGCTCGCCGACGTGAAGCGCTTCCGCGAAACCGATGCGAAAACCCCCGTCGTGCTGATGGGCTATGCGAACCCGATCGAGCGGATGGGTGTCGACGCATTCGCGGCCGCGGCGCAGGCGGCCGGCGTCGACGGCGTGCTCGTCGTCGACTATCCGCCTGAAGAGGCGGGGGTATTCGCCGAAAAGATGCGCGCCGCGCAGATCGATCCGATCTTCCTGCTCGCACCTACGTCGACCGACGAACGCATCGCCGACGTCGGCAAGATCGCGAGCGGCTACGTGTATTACGTGTCGCTCAAGGGCGTGACCGGCGCGGGAAATCTGGATGTTTCGAGCATTGCGGGTAAAATCCCGGCCATCAAGTCGCGCGTGCCGGTTCCGGTCGGCGTCGGCTTCGGCATCCGCGACGCCGAAACGGCGCGCGCGGTGGCCGAGGTGTCGGACGCCGTCGTGATCGGCAGCCGCCTCGTGCAGCTGCTCGAAAGCGCCGCGCCGGAAGGCTCCGCCGCCGCGCTGAAGGCGTTCATCGCCGAGCTGCGTGCCGCGCTGGACGGCGCGGGCAAGACGGCGCGATAAACACAACACAGGGAGCGGGCGGGCCATGCGGCCCGGCCCGCCACGGAACAGGGAAACCATACGATGAGCTGGCTCGACAAACTGTTGCCGCCGAAGATCAAGCAGACCGACCCGAAAAGCCGCAAGGGCATTCCGGAAGGCCTGTGGGTCAAGTGCCCGTCCTGCGAGGCCGTGCTGTACCGCAACGACGTGGACGCGAACCTGCACGTGTGCCCGAAGTGCGATCACCACATGCGCATCGGTGCACGCGAGCGCCTCGACGGGCTGCTCGATCCGGAAGGTCGTTATGAAATCGGCCAGGAAATCGTGCCGGTCGACTCGCTGAAGTTCAAGGACAGCCGCAAGTACCCCGATCGTCTGAAGGAAGCGATGGACGAGACGGGCGAGACCGACGCGATGGTCGTGATGGGCGGTGCGATCCACACGCTGCCCGTCGTCGCGGCCTGCTTCGAGTTCTCGTTCATGGGCGGCTCGATGGGCTCGGTCGTCGGCGAGCGCTTCGCGCGCGGCGCGCAGAACGCGCTGGAACAGCACGTGCCGTTCATCTGCTTCACGGCGTCGGGTGGCGCACGGATGCAGGAAAGCCTGCTGTCGCTGATGCAGATGGCGAAAACCACCGCGATGCTGACCAAGCTGGCCGAAGCGAAGCTGCCGTTCATCTCGGTGCTGACCGACCCGACGATGGGCGGCGTGTCGGCGAGCTTCGCGTTCCTCGGCGACGTCGTGATCGCCGAGCCGAAGGCGCTGATCGGCTTCGCCGGCCCGCGCGTGATCGAGCAGACGGTCCGCGAGAAGCTGCCGGAAGGCTTCCAGCGCGCCGAATTCCTGCTGACCACGGGCGCGATCGACATGATCGTCGATCGCCGCAAGATGCGCGACGAGATCGCACAACTGCTCGCGCTGCTGCAGCGACAGCCGGCCGACGCGCTGGCCTGACCGGCGCGAGGTGGTGACTCTGCGCGTCGCCTGGCTTCAGCGTCAGGCGGCGCGCTTCGTTTTTTGGCGTAGTGGCGGTACCGATCCAGATTTGATCCGATGAGCACTTTTCCCACTCTCGACGCGTGGCTTTCGCATCTCGAACGCGCGCACCCGGTCGGCATCGACATGGGCCTGACCCGCATCGGGCAGGTCAAGGCGGCGCTGCAGCTCGAATTCGCATGCCCCGTCATCACCGTCGGCGGCACGAACGGCAAGGGCTCGACCTGCGCGTTCCTCGAGACGATCCTCGTGCGCGCGGGCTACAAGGTCGGCTGCCACACGTCGCCGCACCTGCTCGAATTCAACGAGCGCGCGCGCGTGAACGGGCAGAACGTCACCGATGACGAACTGCTGCCGCACTTCGAGGCCGTCGAAGCCGCACGGACGTCACTGGCCGAGCCCGTGTCGCTCACGTACTTCGAATTCACGACACTCGCGATCCTGCATCTGTTCGCGTCGCGCGGGCTCGACGCGGTGGTCCTCGAGGTCGGCCTCGGCGGCCGGCTCGATGCGGTCAACATCGTCGATGCCGATTGCGCGATCGTCACGAGCATCGACATCGACCACACCGAATACCTCGGCGACACGCGCGAGAAGATCGCGTTCGAGAAGGCCGGGATCTTCCGCGCGGGCAAGCCGGCGATCTGCGGCGATCCGGCCGCGCCGCAAACGTTGATCGACCATGCCGAAGCGATCGGCGCCGACCTGTGGCTCGTCGGCCGCGATTTTCGCTACGAGGCGCAGGCGGGCGCGGAGCGCCAGCAGTGGAGCTACCTCGGCCGCGAGAAGCGCTATCCGGCGCTTGCGTATCCGGCGCTGCGCGGCGCGAATCAGCTGATCAATGCATCGGCCGCGCTCGCCGCGCTCGAGGCGCTGCGCCCGGTGCTGCCGGTGTCCGCGCAGGACATCCGGCTCGGGCTCGCGAACGTCGAGCTGCCGGGGCGCTTCCAGGTGCTGCCCGGCAAGCCGGCGATCGTGCTCGATGTCGCGCACAACCCGCATGCGGCGGCCGTGCTCGAGCAGAATCTCGGCAACATGGGCTTCTTCCCGTACACGTACGCGGTGTTCGGCGCGATGCACGACAAGGACATCGACGGCGTGCTGCGGCATCTGAAAGGCGAGATCGACCACTGGTGCGTGACCGACCTGCCGCTGCCGCGCGCGGCCTCCGCGGAGCAGCTCGAAGCCGCGCTGCGCAAGGCTGGCGTGGAGGAGGGGCCCGACTCGAGCGTCACGCGATACGCGTCGCCGGCCGAAGCGTTTCGCGATGCACTAAAAAGAGCATCCGAGAATGATAGAATCGTGGTTTTCGGCAGTTTCCATACGGTTGCCGGCGTGCTGGCCTACCGTAAATCGCAGCAACACTGACTGACGGGCAGTTTCGGACTCAGCCATTCATGGGAATTTTCTCGTTCGGCAAAAAAGACGACGACGCGCCCACGCGGCGCGGCGGTCGCACCGGGACCTCCCGGAACGTGCGCACGGAGCGCACTGAACGCGTCGAGCGGCGCCCGCGCCGCACCGAGCGTCCGGAATCGGACGCACTTCTCCTCGATCCGACCCTTCCAGAAAAGCAACGCGCGCGCCGTCGCCTCGTTGGCGCGATCGCGCTCGTCGTGGCCGCCGTGATCGTGCTGCCGATGGTGCTCGATTCGCACCCGAAGCCGGTGACGGACGACATCGCGATCGACATCCCGAACCGGCCCGCGCACCAGGCGGTCGCGCCGCGTGACGACGATGCGTCCGACATGCAGGCAGGCGTCGCGCACGACGAGCCGCCGGCATCCGACACCGCCGTCGCGGCGGTTCCGGCGCCTGCGCCGAAGGATGCCGCCAAGCCGGCCGCGAAACCCGATACGACCACCACGGCGAGCGTGACGCCGCCGAAGCCGGCACCGAAACCGGCCGCCCCCGCGCCGAAGCCGGCTCCGGCGACCGTCGCGAATGCCGACGCCGCGAGCCCGGACAGCGGCGACGCATCGTCGCCGGCGTCGCCGGCCGGTGCGCGCTTCGCGGTGCAGCTCGGTTCGTTCAAGGATGACGCGACGGCCCGTTCGTGGGCCACCAAGTTGAAATCTGCGGGTGTGCCCGCATATGTCGAACATCGCAAGCAGGCGGACGGCAGCACGGCTACACTGTTGCGTGCCGGCCCGTTCGCGGATCGCACGGCGGCTTCCGCCGCGATCGCGAAGGTGCGCGAAGCCGGTCTGACGCAGTAACGCACGATGCTGACGGCTTTCGACTACGCTGTATTGGCGGTGATCGTGTTGTCGGCGCTGCGCGGTGCGTGGCGCGGCTTCGTGTCGGAGATTTTCGGGCTGATCGGCTGGATCGCGGCGATCGTGATCGCCGGTCGCTATGTTGGGCTGGTCGTGCCGTACATTCCGGCGAACTGGCCGGGCGGCGCGCTGACGCAGTGGGTGATCGCCTTCGCGTTGGTCGTGATCGGTGTGGTACTGGTCGCCGGCGTCGCGAACGCGCTGCTGTCGCGGATCGCGCAGGCGAGCGGCCTGGGCGGCGTCGACCGCTCGCTGGGCATGATGTTCGGGCTCGTCCGCGGCTGTGTGCTGGTGGTGCTGCTGGTCGCGGCGGCCGGGCTGACCGAACTGCCCAAACAGGAATTCTGGCGCAATGCGCTATTGCGTCCTTTTGCCGAACAGGGCGTGCACGAGCTGAAGCAGCTCCTGCCCGACGGCATGGCCCAGTATGTACGCGTGTGACGACGCGGCCGGGCAGGACGTAACCGATTTTGTCATTCTGAAGGACATGCCATGTGCGGCATCGTAGGCGTTATCTCCCAATCTCCGGTCAACCAGCTGATCTATGACAGCCTGCTGCTGCTGCAGCATCGCGGTCAGGACGCGGCGGGCATCGCGACGGCGGACGGCAGCAATTTCCACATGTACAAGGCGAACGGCATGGTGCGCGACGTGTTCCGCACGCGCAACATGCGCAGCCTGCCCGGCACCTACGGCATCGGCCAGGTGCGCTACCCGACGGCCGGTTCGGCGTCGAGCGAAGCCGAGGCACAGCCGTTCTACGTGAACGCGCCGTTCGGCATCATCCTCGCGCACAACGGCAACCTGACGAACTGGCAGCAACTGAAGGACGAGATGTTCCGGATCGACCGCCGGCACATCAACACCAATTCCGACAGCGAAGTGCTGCTCAACGTGTTCGCGCACGAGCTGCAACTGTCGACCACGGGCCTCGAGCTCGATCCGGCCTCGGTGTTCAAGGCGGTTTCCGGTGTTCATCGCCGCCTGCAGGGCTCGTACGCGATCGTGTCGCTGATCGCCGGCTACGGCCTGCTCGCGTTCCGCGATCCGTTCGGCATCCGCCCGCTCTGCATCGGCAAGCTCGAAACCGAGCACGGCACCGAATGGATGGTCGCGTCGGAGTCGGTCGCGGTCGAAGGCATCGGTTTCGAATTCGTGCGCGACGTGCAGCCGGGCGAGGCGATCTTCATCGACCCGGCCGGCAACTTCCACAGCCAGCAATGCGCGGAGAAGCCGACGCTGAATCCGTGCATGTTCGAATACGTGTACCTCGCGCGTCCGGATTCGTGCCTCGACGGCGTGCCCGTCTACAACGTGCGCCTGCGCATGGGCGACTATCTCGCCGAGAAGATCAAGCGCGAGTTGCCGAACGTGCCGATCGACGTCGTGATGCCGATTCCCGATTCGTCGCGCCCGGCCGCGATGCAGGTCGCCGCGAAGCTCGGCGTCGAGTATCGCGAAGGCTTCTTCAAGAACCGCTACGTCGGCCGTACGTTCATCATGCCGGGGCAGGCCGTGCGCAAGAAGTCGGTGCGCCAGAAGCTCAACGCGATGAGCATCGAGTTCAAGGACAAGCACGTGCTGATCGTCGACGATTCGATCGTGCGCGGTACGACCTCGCATGAAATCGTGCAGATGGCGCGCGATGCGGGCGCGAAATCGGTGATCTTCGCATCGGCGGCGCCGCCCGTGAAGTTCCCGAACGTGTACGGCATCGACATGCCGACGCGCGGCGAGCTCGTCGCGCACGGCCGCACCGACGATGAAGTCGCGAAGATCATCGGCGCCGACCACCTGATCTACCAGGACGTCGACGACCTGCGCCGCGCGGTGCGCGACATCAACCCGAAGCTCGAGGGCTTCGAGGCGTCGTGCTTCGACGGCAACTACATCACCGGTGACGTGACGCCCGAGTATCTCGATACGATCGAGCGCGCGCGCCTCACGCCGGCATCGCAGGCCGATCGCGATACGGCCGGCGACACCCAGCGCTCGCAGATGAACCTGCAGCTGTCGGTCGAGTGACACCGGCGCACGCTTTTTCCGAAGCGTGATAGGATGTGGCCTTGCGTCGATTTGATTCAGCTTGCGGACGCGGGGCGACTTCCCAAAACAGCTAAAGCGAAGGCCGGCGGCAGTCGGCCCGAGTCGATCGCTGTCGTACCGCACCGAAGCCCGCTGATGCCGACGCATAGCGGGCTTTTTGTTTTGGCCTGGTTTTGACTTGGCTTGCGCGACACGCGCGGCCATCGAATACGGAAAACGGAACATGGACGACTCCCTCAACTTCGACACGCTTGCCGTGCGCGCGGGCACGCTGCGCAGCGACTTCAACGAGCACTCGGAAGCGCTGTTCCTCACGTCGAGCTTCTGCTTCCAGAGCGCGGCCGACGCGGCCGAGCGCTTCGCGAATTCGGAAGACTACTTCACCTATTCGCGCTTCACGAACCCGACCGTCACCATGTTCCAGGAGCGTCTCGCGGCGCTCGAGGGCGGCGAGGCGTGCATCGCCACTGCCTCCGGGATGGCCGCGATCATGTCGGTCGTGATGTCCGCGCTGCAGGCGGGCGACCACCTCGTCAGCTCGCGCAGCCTGTTCGGCTCGACGCTCGGGATGTTCTCGCAGATCTTCAGCAAGTTCGGGATCACGACGACCTTCGTCGACCCGACCGACCTGAACGCATGGCAGGAAGCCGTGCGGCCCGAAACGAAGATGTTCTTCCTCGAGACGCCGTCGAACCCGCTGACCGAACTCGCCGACATCGAGGCGATCGGCAAGATCGCGAAGGCAGCGAACGCGCTGTTCGTCGTCGACAACTGTTTCTGCAGCCCGGTGCTGCAGCAGCCGCTGAAGCTCGGCGCGGACGTCGTGATGCACTCGGCAACGAAATTCCTCGACGGGCAGGGCCGCGTGCTCGGCGGCGCGCTGGTCGGCTCGAAGGAATTCATCATGGGCAAGGTGTTCCCGTTCGTGCGCAGCGCGGGCCCGACGCTGTCGGCGTTCAATGCGTGGGTGTTGCTGAAGGGGATGGAGACGCTGTCGCTGCGCGTCGAGAAGCAATCGGCGAACGCGCTGGAAATCGCGCGCTGGCTCGATTCGCATCCGGCGGTGGCGCGCGTGTTTCATCCGGGCCTCGAGTCGCACCCGCAGTACGAACTCGCGAAGCGTCAGCAGAAGGCGGGCGGCGCGATCCTGTCGTTCGAGCTGAAGGGCGACACGCCCGAGCAGCAGCGCGCGAACGCATGGCGCGTGATCGACAACACGAAGCTGATCTCGATCACCGGCAACCTCGGCGATACGCGCACGACGATCACGCATCCGGCGACGACGACGCACGGCCGCATCACGCCGGAAGCGCGCGCGGCGGCGGGGATTACCGAAGGTTTGATTCGCTTGTCGGTCGGCCTCGAGCACGCGGGCGACCTGCGTAACGATCTCGTGCGCGGCCTGGAGGGCTGAGCGACGCGGTGCTTTCGCCGCATCGACGCATCGACGACAACGCATCGACGACAACGCATCGACGACAACGCATCAACGACAACGCATCAACGACAACGGGCCGCCTGCAAAGCAGACGGCCCGTTGTTTTTTTCGCATGAAGCTGCCGTCCGGCGCACCGCGTTAGCGTATGCGCCGCGTGATTCAGCCGCCGTGCCCTTGCGGCGTGGCGCGCATCGCATCCACCATCCACCGCAGCGTTTCGTCGAGCGGCGTGACGGGCAGCTCGCCCACCGCGCGCCGCAGCTTGTCGCGCGACCCGCTCAGGCTTTTCACCTCGTTGTGCCGCACGAAACGCGGATCGACAGTCACGTCGATCACGTAACCGGCGATGCGCGACAGCATCGCCAGCACTTCCTTCAGCGAATACGCGCGCTCCGAGCAGACGTTGAACGTCTCGCCGGCCGGCGCCGCTTCGAGCAGCTTCAGATAGGCGGCCGTCACGTCGCGCACGTCGGAGAAATCGCGGCTCACGTCGAGATTGCCGAGCGAGATGCGCGGTTCGTTGCGCGCGTAGTGCGCGGCAAGCTTCGGCAGCAGATACGCTTCGCCCTGACCGACGCCCGTGTAGTTGAACGGCCGCGCGATCGCGATCGGCAGCCGGTCGGCCCACAGCTTCGCCGCGTATTCCATCGCGAGCTTGCTGACCGCGTAGTCGTTGGCGGGGGCGGGCGAGACGGTCTCGTCGAGCACGCCGGCCGTCGAATTGCCGTAGATGTTCGCACTGCTCGCGAGCAGCACGGCCGACGGGCGGCGGTCGAGGCCCGCGAGCGCAGCCAGCAGGTTGCGTGTGCCGACGATGTTGACCGCGTAGGTCTGCGACGGCTCGTCCTGCGCGACATGCGCGCGCGCGGCGAGATGCACGACCGCATCGGGCCGCGCATCGGCCGCCGCCGCGCGCATCGCGTCCGCGTCGAGCAGGTCGACGGGCAGCAGCGTGCAGTGCGCGAAGGCCGGATCGTCGGGCCGCGGCGCGCCGGGCGCGATCGTGCCCCAGACGTCATAGCCGGCCGCCTGCAGGCGCTCGGCCATGTAGCGGCCCGTGAAGCCCGTCAGGCCCGTGACGAACGCACGGCGCGACGGGCGTCCGGCTTCAGAACGTGTCATGGTGTTGATTCCGCGTCAAATCCGCTTCGACCATCATCTGGCAAAGTTGTTCGAGCGTCGTCTTCGGCACCCAGCCGAGCTTGGATTTAGCCTTGTCCGCGCAGCCGATCAGCAGGTCGACCTCGGCGGGGCGGTAGAACTTCGGGTTCACTTCGATCAGCACGTTGCCGTTCGACGCGTCAAGGCCGCGTTCCTGCTCGCCCTTGCCGGTCCATTCGAGCTGGTAGCCGGCAGCCGCGAATGCCATCTGCACGAAGTCGCGCACGGTCTCGGTGCGATCGGTCGCGAGCACGTAGGTGTCGGGCTCGTCGGCCTGCAGCATGCGCCACATCCCTTCGACGTATTCGAGCGCGAAGCCCCAGTCGCGCTTCGCGTCGAGGTTGCCGAGCTCGAGGCGGGTCGCCTTGCCGAGCTTGATCTTCGCGACGGTGTCGGTGATCTTGCGCGTGACGAACTCGCGGCCGCGCAGCGGCGATTCGTGATTGAACAGGATGCCGCTGCTGCCGAACAGGCCGTACGACTCGCGGTAGTTCACGGTCATCCAGTGCGCGTACAGCTTCGCGACGCCGTAGGGGCTGCGCGGGTAGAACGCGGTCGTTTCGGTCTGCGGAATCGCCTGGACCTTGCCGAACATCTCGGACGTCGACGCCTGGTAGAAGCGCGTCTTCGGGCTCACGACGCGGATCGCCTCGAGCAGGTTCAACGGGCCGAGGCCCGTCACTTCGGCAGTCGTCGTCGGCTGGTCGAACGACACGCCGACGAAGCTCTGCGCGGCCAGGTTGTACAGCTCGTCGGGCTGCGTGCGTTCGAGCAGGCGCAGGCTCGAGCCCGCGTCGGTCAGGTCGTGTTCGACGAGCGTGAGGTTCGGGTGCGTGTCGACGCCGAGCTCGGCGATGCGCCAGAAATTCACCGAACTGGTGCGGCGATAGGTGCCCGTGACCTCGTAGCCCTTGTCGAGCAGCAGCTTGGTCAGGTAGGCGCCGTCTTGCCCCGAGATTCCGGTAATGATGGCCTTCTTGCGAGTTTGGCTCATGGCGTTGTCCTGGTAGAAGCGAAAGGGAAAATCAGGCGGTCGTGCTGGTGGCGGCAGCCGGCAGCGCGCGGCGTGCGGGGCCGCGCGTCAGGCGCCGTTCGAAGCCGTACCAGCTCAGGGTCGCGTAGGCGAGCGTGATCGCGAGCGCGAGCGCGGCCGTGACGAAGCGGTTCAGGTGCAGCGGCCAGAGCGCGTACAGCACGCTCAGGTGGATCAGGTACACGGTGTAGCTGACGGTGCCTACGTAGACGAGCATCGGGTTCGTCAGCACGCGCTGCACGATGCCGCGGCCGCGCAGCGCGATCACGACGATCGACGTGCACAGCAGCAGCGAGATGCTGTAGAGCGCCGCATTCGACAGCGGCGTGTTCGCGGCGCGAAAGCGCGGGAACGACAGGTGCAGCCAGCCGAGGATCGCGAGCGACACGAGCGCGCCGAGGATCGCGAGCGGGTAGAACGGCTCCAGCGCGCGCCGGTCGCGGCGCAGCACGATCGCGAGCAGCGCGCCCGCGGCGAGCAGGTCCATCCGGAACGGCGTCAGGTAGTAGATCGGCCAGAACGAGTCGAACCACGGCGTCGCGATCGCGCGCAGCACCGGCGCCGCGACGATCAGCGCGGCGGCGACCCACAGCAGCGCGCGCTCCGAGCACCACAGCACGACGAACGGCCAGAAGATATAGAACTGCTCCTCGACCGCGAGCGACCACAGCACGTTCAGGCTGTCGTGGCCGATGCTGCCGAGCGACAGACCGATATTGGTCGAGAAGAAGGCGAACCACGGCCAGTGCGGCAGCCAGCTCGCACCGAACAGGAGCGTCGACACCACCAGCAGCAGCACGTACGGCGGCAGGATGCGGCGCACGCGGCGAGCGTAGAAGTGGCTGAAATACGACTGCCCGCGCGCCTTGCGATCGAGCAGGATGCCGGTGATCAGCAGGCCGCTCAGCACGAAGAACAGGTCGACACCCATCCACAGCGGCGCCTTCAGCGCGTGCTGCAGGAACACGGCGCCGACCGCGATCGCGCGCAGCCCGTCGAGCTGCACGATGCGGCCGTGTTGCGGCGGGGCCAGGTCGGCGGGTCGCGAAATGCCCGTCATCGCGCCGCTCCTTCGCGACGCGCGGCGGGGGCCGCGGCGTGTCGCACATCCGATGCGTGAACGTAATGCATGCCTTTAAATGAAATATCGAATCGAAAACGATTCTAGGGAAAAGAAATCGGCAAAAAAACGCGCGCCATTTATCTGACGACAAACATTCAAATGCCGATTATTCCGATCGTGAGATGAAAGGTTGATGCCCGGGCAGCCGCGACAGGCGGTGCGAGGCGGCACTTTCTACGTGGCGACGTGCGAGAGGCGGTCGTTATTGCCGTTTTCAGGCGCCATTTCGCGCTTGTTCCGGTTCGATATTTCAGGCGGAAACATCCCCAAATATTTCCAAATTTCTTGTGATTATTTTTGCTTGTAACCTGCATCGCGACGTTTGAAACCTATTTAGCGACAGGGTGCGCCGGCGGTAGTCCGCGGCGGTGCCGGTCGCTGTTGCATCGAGTCTGGAGAAGCGCATTGCGACGTCTGATTCTGGTAGGCATGACGGTATGCGCGACGCTGCTGACGAGCGTCGCGCCGGCCGAAACGGTGTTGCCCGCGACGACGTCGTGGATCGGCAACACGTTCGGCTATGGCGACGGCAGCTGGACGCAGATCGACATCCGCGCGATCGCGGTGACGCCTGAAGGCAAGGTGTATACGAATGCGCCGTGGGACGAAAGCGGGGCCGAGGCGAGCGTCTACCAGGACGGGAAGATGCTCGGCTTCGCCGGTGGCACGCACGGCTGGGGCAATCTCGGCGGCAACGCGATCGCCGTGAACAGCAAGTACGCGTATGTCGCGATCGGCGTCGGCAACGAGCGCGGCCACCTGCAGTCGCCCGGCATCTGGCCGGACAAGGGCAAGCAGTGGTTCGGCATCTCGCGGCGCACGATCGGCGACATGAAGCAGCCCGCGCCGTTTCGCGCGGCGCCGCAGGTCGCGCCGGGCGGGCGTGCCGACGCCGGCCGCGCGCGCATGGCCGCGAGCTTCATGATGATGAACGAGGTGCCGGCCCCCGCGCGCTCGGAAGTGGGCGAGGTGAAGGCGGAAGTGGGCGGCCTCGCGGCCGACGACAAGACGCTGTTCGCGACCAATCCGTCGCATGACGTGGTGGACGTGTACGACGCGGAGACGATGCAGCAGAAGGGCACGTGGAGCGCGCACGAGCCGGGCCGCATCGCGCTCGCGGGCGACGGCACGCTGTGGCTGCTCACGGACACGCTCAACGGCCCCGCGCACCTCGTGCACGTGCGCGCGGATGGCCGCAAGCTCGACGACGCGCCCGCGCTGCCCGAAGGCACCGACGCGGTGGATGTCGCGGTCGACGCGAAAGGGCGCGTGCTCGTCGCGGACAACGGGCCACGCCAGCAGATCCTGATCTTCTCCAAAGGCGGCAAGGGTTATGCGCAATCCGGCACGCTCGGCGAGCGCGGCGGCATCTTCGCCGGCCCGGTGCCGGGGCGGCCGGGGCCGCAGCGCTTCAACGGGCTGACGGGCGTCGGCGTCGATCGCGCGGGCAACGTGTATGTCGCGATGAACGGCATCGGGCCGCGCCACGACACGATCGGCGCGGGGCTCGGCGCGGTGCTCGAAAGCTACACGCCGGACGGCAAGCCGCGCTGGCAGGTGCAGGGGCTGCTGTTCGTCGACGGCGCGTGGCTCGACCCCGCGCGACCGAACAGCGTGTACACGGGCAACAAGCGCTTCGAGCTCGACCTGTCGAAGCCGCCGGGCCAGGACTGGAAATACGTCGGCTTCCTGTCGAACCGCTTCAAGTATCCGGACGATCCGGTGTTCCACACGGACCAGTATCCGGGCATGCCGATCGCGCGCCGCGTCGACGGCCGCACGTTCCTGTACCTGACCGACATGTATGCCGATCACCTGAAGATCTACCGCTTCGACGCGAAGCGCGACGGCGAGGTCGCGATTCCGTCGGGCCTGATCGCGGGCCGCGCGCGGCCGGTCGACAAGGTGCCGAACAAGCCGCCCGGCGGCGACTGGCTGTGGCGCGATGCGAACGGCAACGGCCGGCTCGACGCCGACGAGTTCGAGATCAACACGACCGGCAAGGCGAAGGCGGGCGGCTGGGGCTGGTGGGTCGACACGAAGGGCGACATCTGGCGCACGAGCGACGTGCGCGGCATTCACCGGTTCAGCTATGGCGGCGTCGACAAGGCCGGCAACCCGATCTACTCGTACGACAAGGTCACGACCTACCCGATGCCGCAGCCGTTCACGCAGTTGCGCCGCTCGATCTACGACGCGCAAGCGGACACGCTGTACGTGACCGGCTACACGGCCGACGCGCCGCCGCAGCCGGGCATCAACAAGGAAGTCGGCCGCGTGCTGGTGCGCTTCGACAAGTGGTCGAGCGGCTCGCCCGTCGTGCGCTACACGGTCGCGCTGCCGTGGCAGCTCGACGCGAAGCCGATCCTGGACCTGATCGGGATCACGGTCGAGGGCCGCTACATCTTCACCGTGGAGCCGGTCGGCAAGATCCACGTGTACGACAAGGACACCGGCAAGGAAGTGGGCGTGATGAACCCGGGCACCGAAGTCGGCAAGGCATCCGGCTGGGTCGACGTGCCGTTCGGCATCAGTGCGCTCCGGCGCGAGAACGGCGAGTACCTCGTGTTCGTCGAGGAAGACGCGCGCGGCAAGGTGCTGATGTATCGCTGGAAACCGTGACGGGCGGCGCGCCGTCGTCGACGTCACACAAGGCAGAAGCATGGACAAAGGCATACTCAAGAACGTTTCGATCAATTTCATCGGGCTGATCCTGCCGACCTTCGTGTCGCTGGTGACGGTGCCCGCGTATATCCACGCGCTCGGCGTCGAACGCTATGGCGTCGTCAGCCTCGTGTGGACGCTGATCGGCTATTTCGGGATCCTCGATCTCGGGATGAGCATGGCCGCGCAGAACCACATCTCGAAGGCGCTCGCGAGCGGCAACGACGACGAAAGCGCGCGCGTGTTCTGGAGCGCGTTCTGGCTGAATCTCGGCACCGGCGTCGTGGGCGGGTTGCTGATCTATTTCGGCGCGTTCGTCTACACCGCGTATTTCACGAAGGTGTCGGCCGCGATGCAGCACGAGGTGTATCTCGCGCTGCCGTGGCTCGCGCTCGCGATTCCGCTGGCGAACGTGTCGTGGGTGTTCGCCGGCGCGATCAACGGCGCCGAACGGTTCGGCGTGTTCAACACGAACCAGACGATCGGCACGTTCCTGTTCCAGTTGCTGCCGCTCGGCGCCGCATGGTGGATCGCGCCGAACCTGCAGACGGTGCTCGCCGCGGCAGTCGTCGCGCGGCTGATCGCGGCGGTGATGCTCGGCCACGCCAGCATCAAGGTGCTCGGCATCCGCCGCATCGATCCGCCGCAGTGGGGCACCGCGAAGGGGCTGTTCAACTTCGGCGGCTGGATGCTGATCGCGAGCACGACGAGCATGATCGCGGACACGCTCGACCGCGTGATGCTCGGCGCCGGCATGGGCGCGAAGTTCGTCACCTACTACACGGTGCCGCAGAACCTCGTCACGCGCCTGAACATGCTGCCGAACGCGCTCGTGCGCACGCTGTTCCCGCGCTTGTCGGCGGTCGGCCGCGACCACGCGGACACGCTCGCGCGCCAGTCGCTCGAATTCCTGAACGGCGTGTTCACGCCGGTCGGCATCGTCGCGATCTTCGCGCTCGCGCCGTTCCTCACGCTGTGGGTCGGCGCCGATCTGGCCGCGCACTCGGCGCCGGTCGGCCGCGTGCTGGTGATCAGCGTGTGGCTCGTCGGCCAGGCGAGTGTGACGCGGATCCTGATCCAGTCGCAGGTCAATCCGTCCCGTGCGGCATTCGCCGGGCTCGTCCAGATGCCGTTCTTCGTCGGCGGCCTGTGGTTCGGCATTCACCACTTCGGGCTGATCGGCGCGGCGGTGGTCGTCGCGGCGCGCGCGTTCGTCGACTACGGCGTGCTGCTCTACCTGTCGGCGATCCGGATGCGCGCGATCGTGCTCGACATGCTGGCGCACCTTGCCTTCCTGCTCGCGAGCCTGTTTCTCGCGCAGGCGTGGCCGGGGCTCGGCGAGTCGATCGGCATGTGCGCGATCGTGCTGGTGCTGAACGTCGCGTGGTCGCTCACGATGACGCCGGGGTTGCGCGCGCTCGTGCGCGACCTGTTTGTCCGTCTCAATGCGAGGAAAACCGTATGAATCGCGATCTGGCGGAACACGCCGTATTGAATCTCGCCACCGCCGATGCGGCCGTGGCCGAAGCGGGCGATGCCGTCGCGCTGCGCCGGTCCATGCCGGCCGAGCGGGCCAGCGCACGCCAGCCGGCGCGCGCGCTGCGCGTGGTGATCGTCCACGACTGGCTCGTCACCTATGCGGGCGCCGAGCGCGTGCTCGAACAGATCGTCGCGTGCTTTCCCGACGCGGACCTGTTCAGCCTCGTCGATTTTCTCGACGATCGCGCGTTCGTGCGCGGCAAGCCGGTGACGACGTCGTTCATCCAGAAACTGCCGTTCGCGCGCACCAAGTACCGCAGCTACCTGCCGCTGATGCCGCTCGCGATCGAGCAACTCGACGTGTCCGAGTACGACCTCGTGATCTCGAGCAGCCACGCGGTTGCGAAGGGCGTGCTGACCGGGCCGGACCAGGTGCACATCAGCTACGTGCATTCGCCGATCCGCTATGCGTGGGATCTGCAGCACCAGTATCTGGAGCAGTCGAACCTCACGCACGGGCCGAAATCGCTGCTTGCGCGGATGATTCTTCACTACATCCGCAACTGGGACACGCGCACCGCGAACGCGGTGGACGGCTTCGTCGCGAACTCCGCGTTCATCGCGCGGCGCATCAAGAAGGTCTACCACCGCGACGCGGCGGTGATCTTCCCGCCGGTCGACGTCGACGGTTTCTCGCTGAACGCGGTCAAGGACGATTTCTACCTGACCGCGTCGCGGATGGTGCCGTACAAGAAGATCGACCTGATCGTCGAGGCATTCTCGAAGACGCCCGAGCGCAAGCTGGTCGTGATCGGCGACGGCCCCGAGATGCAGAAGATCCGCGCGAAGGCCGGCCCGAACGTCGAGATCATGGGCTACCAGCCGTTCGCGGTGCTGCACGACCGGATGCGGCGCGCGAAGGCGTTCGTGTTCGCGGCCGAGGAGGATTTCGGGATCTCGGTCGTCGAGGCGCAGGCCTGCGGCACGCCGGTGATCGCATACGGCAAGGGCGGTGCGCTCGAAACCGTGCTCGACCCGCAATCGGGCGCGAACCCGACCGGGCTGTTCTTCGACGAGCAGACGCCGCACGCGATCGTCGCGGCCGTCGACGATTTCGAGCGCGCGCCGCAGCGTTTCACGCCGAACGCATGCCGCGCGAACGCGGAGCGGTTTTCCGCCGATACGTTCCGGCGGCGCTTTCTCGACTATGTGGAAACCGCGCTGCCCGGCTCGACCACGCAGCGCGGCACGGCCGTCGCGCCGATGCCGGCCGCGCGCGGCCCGGCGACGCTCGTGCTCGACCAGAGCGGCGTGCTCGGCGGCGCCGAGCTGTCGCTGCTCGAGATCATGAAGCACATGCGCGCGAACGCCGACGTGCTGCTGTTCGACGACGGCCCGTTCCGCGCGGCGCTCGACGAGATCGGCGCACGCGTCGACGTGGTCGACCAGGGCGCGCTCGCGGGCGTGCGCAAGCAGGGCGGCGTGTCGGTCGGCGCATTGAAGCAGCTCGTGCGGCTCGTGCGTGACGTCGCGCGGCGCGCGCGCCGCGCCGAGGTGATCTACGCGAACACGCAGCGCGCGATGGTGGTCGCCGCGCTCGCAGGGCGGCTCGCGCGCAAGCCGGTGGTCTGGCATCTGCGCGACATTGTCAGCACCGACCATTTCGGCAGCAAACAGTTGCTGGCGATCAAGTACTGCGCGCGGCTCGGCGTCACGCGCGTGATCGCGAATTCCGACGCGTCCGCGCAGGCGTTCCGCACGCTGACGGGCTTCACGCCGCAGCACGTCGACGTCGTGTTCAACGGCATTTCGGCCGAGCCGTTCGATGCGCTGGAAGGCGTCAGCCAGGCCGCGCTGCGCGCGCGCCTCGGGTTGCCGCAGGATGCGTGGCTCGTCGGCTCGTTCAGCCGCCTCGCGCGCTGGAAGGGGCAGCACCTGCTGCTGGAGGCTGCCGCGCAGCACCCCGACATGCACGTGGTGCTGGTCGGCGCACCGCTGTTCGGCGAGGACGAATACGCGGCGCAACTGCACGAATACGTCGCGCAGCACGGGATGGACGCGCGCGTGCATTTCCTCGGGTTCCAGCGCGACGTGGCCGCGTGCATGACGGCGGTCGACGTCGTCGCGCACACGTCGATCACGCCGGAGCCGTTCGGGCGCGTGATCGTCGAAGGGATGCTCGCGCGCCGGCCGGTCGTCGCGGCTCGCGCGGGCGGCGTCGTCGAGATCATCGAGGACGGCGACAACGGGCTGCTCTGCGAGCCTGGCGACGCGACCGCACTGGCCAACGCGCTGGACACGCTGAAGCGCGACGGCGCGCTGCGCGAGCGGCTCGTCGCGAGCGGGCGTGCGACGGCGGTGCGCCGGTTCGGCACCGAGACCTACGTGGAGCGCGTCGAGAAGATCCTCGCGGATACGGCGAAGGCCGCGAAGGCGAAGAAGCAGGCGTAGTCGACGGCGCCAGCCGGCGGGAAACGAGCCCTCATGCGGCGTTGCGCTGCGTGGGGGCTTCGTTTTTCAGGGTGGGGTGTTGGGTCGGGCGCGCGGCGGGGAGGTTGTTGCGAGCTGAACTGAGCCGAGTCGTGTCGGGCACGGGTGTGGGTTTGGGATCGACCGGTTGCCGATTCGATCGGGGTCGTGCGGCTGACCGGGCCGCAGGGCGGCCAGGCGGCGCCGGGACAAATCCGACAGGGGTGGCAGGGTGGATGGCATCGCAGCCGGACAGGCGGCCGTCACGCACGCCGGCATACAGGGTTGGCTGCGTACCTGCTCAACCCGCCATGCCGTCACGCGCCGGCCATGAAAAAGCCCCCGCGCAGCGCAACGCTGCACGGGGGCTTCGGAACCGGTCCGGCCGGATCAGACGGCCCGTTCGGGCGCCGGCGCAACGGCGCGGGCGGGGCGTGTCGGCTTGAAGCTGGCCGACCACGTCATCGCGGGCCGTTCGAACAGCCGGTAGAAGATGTACGCGACCGGAATCGCGGCGGCCATGAACGCGATCGACGGCCAGATCGACAGTTGCAGTTCGGAGTGGAACAGCACGGAGCCGAGGCAGACGAACAGCGGCAGGTGGATCAGGTACAGCGAGTAGCTGAAGTCGCCGAACCAGCCGAGCACGCGCAGCGGCGGCGTCGAGCGCGGCGGGCGGGCGAGCGCGCGGTACAGGAAGCACGCGAAACCGGCCGACCACAGCTGGAACGCGCCGTACTGGCCGAAACGGAATGCGCCGCAGCCGGCGGCCAGCAGCACGGCGGCCGCGACGTACCACGCGCGCGACGGCACGGTGGCCGGGCCGCGCGCCTGCTGGGCACGCACGTCGGCGATCCATGCACCGATCGTCCAGGACAGCCAGTACGACGTGAAGAACTGCAGGTCGTGCCGTTCGAGCAGCCACGCCGATGCGACGTTGACGAGCGCGACCGCGGCCACGACGGCCGGCATGCCGATGCGCCGGCGCAGCGCGAACAGCAGCGGATAGATCGCGTAGAACTGCACTTCGAGCGACAGCGTCCACAGCGCGCCGTTCGACCCGTACGTGTAGCCGGCGACGCCTTGCAGCGAGAACAGGTTCACGAGGAATGCCGTGAGGCCGATGTCGCGGATCTTGTGGCTGACGGGCTCGATCTGCAGGCTGACCGCGTCGAGCGCGAGCGTGAACAGCAGCGCGGCGAGCAGCACCGGGTAGATGCGCGCGAACCGGCGGGCCCAGAAGTTGGGCGCGTCGAGCCGGTAGGCAGGATCGGCCGCGAGCTTGAGCGCCGCGTTGCGGTGGATGCAGTAGCCGCTGATCACGAAGAAGATCGGCACGCCGGCGGAGCCCCACGCGAACGGGAAGGTCAGGTAGCCGACGATCACGCTCGGGTCGAGCGCGCGACCGTAAGCGTGATGGAAGGTCTGCATGCCGACCCAGACGACCTGGCGGCAATGGAAATAGGCGACGAGCAGCGCCGCGAAGCCGCGCATCGCGTCGATTACGTGTTCCTTGCGATCGGCGACGGGCGGCGCGGTCAGAGACGATCCGCTGAAAGCTTGCATGCGATTCGATTCCTTGCGACGGGTGAGTGGAAGACGGACGAACGGAAAGTTTCATCGTAATGCGCAAGAATTCGATCAATGAATAAAAAAATCTCGCCCGGAAATATCGGGATTCCACATGATGGTTTTATCGGGTTCTGAAAGCGGTTCCGCAGGCGCGTCAATTATTTGCCGATTTTTTTCTGATAGTTTGAAGCTCCAGTTGATTGATGCAAGGAGCGGCAAGATGGACATGCATTGGATCGCGAGCGCTGCAGTACTGCTGGTCATGGCCGTGCTGTCGGCGTACCGCGAAGCGCTGAAGAACGAGCCGATTCGCCCGGGCCTCGAACGGGGCGGCGTGCCCTATATCGAGGAATTCGAATCGTAAGAATTTGTATCTGGAAAATCGGTAATTTGTTTCTGCTTCGGCACACGGTCCGGAAATATCGACCGGATTGAAGGGATTATATTTTTTTCGGAATAATTGGGCAATCAGTCCATATCGAAAATGAGCGGAGTGGAATTGGCAGTGCCGTCGATTCTCGATATGCCGTTCGGAACACAATCGCGCCGGGTCGCAGCAGGTCGACGCGGTGCAGTCAACGCAATCAGGATGCGAACATGTTGAAAGTCACCAAGGCCGTGTTCCCCGTTGCCGGTCTCGGCACGCGGTTCCTCCCGGCAACGAAGGCGAGCCCGAAGGAAATGTTGCCCGTCGTCGACAAGCCGCTGATTCAGTACGCGGTCGAGGAGGCGATCAACGCCGGTATCACCGAGATGATCTTCGTCACCGGGCGCAGCAAGCGCGCGATCGAGGATCACTTCGACAAGTCGTACGAGATCGAGGCCGAACTCGAGGCGCGCGGCAAGGAAAAGCTGCTCGAACTCGTGCGCGGCATCAAGCCGAGCCACGTCAACTGCTTCTACGTGCGCCAGCCGGAAGCACTCGGCCTCGGCCATGCGGTGTTGTGCGCGGAGAAGCTCGTGCACGGCGAGCCGTTCGCGGTGATCCTCGCCGACGACCTGCTGCACGGCGAGCAGCCGGTGCTCAAGCAGCTCGTCGACGTGTTCGACCACTATCACAGCTCGGTGATCGGGGTCGAGACGATCCCGCGCGAGGACAGCCGCTCGTACGGCGTCGTCGAAGGCCGCGAATGGGAAGAGGACATCATCAAGCTGTCGGGCATCATCGAGAAGCCCGCGCCCGAGGATGCGCCGTCGAACCTCGGCGTGGTCGGCCGCTACGTGTTCATGCCGACGATCTTCGATCACCTGCGCAAGCTCAAGCCGGGCGCAGGCGGCGAACTGCAACTGACCGATGCGGTCCAGACGCTGCTCGCGAACGAGCAGGTGCTCGCGTACCGCTACTTCGGCACGCGTTTCGACTGCGGCAGCAAGATCGGCTATCTCAAGGCGACCGTCGAGCTGGCGCTCCAGCATCCGGAAGTGAGCCGCGAATTCGAGGCGTACCTGCGTACCTGCTTGCCCGCGCTGGCTGCCGTCGCGTAAGCGGCCGCGCGCTTCATTGTTTCAGGTGGTGGTTGTTCCGTTGGCCCCGGCCGCTCAGGCGCCGGGGCTTTTTTGCATGTGCCGGTGCGCGATCGTGGTGCGTGCGGCCGGCACGTCGTGTCGTCGTGTTCGAAGGGAGCGCGTGGCGCGTGCGGAGCGAGGCGCTTCGGCGCGCTCTGGCGTCATGCTTGAAACCGGTGCCGAGGCGCTTGCCGGGCGAACGGGGCGGTGTTGTCGTTACGCGATGCGCGTCGACGTTCGCGCCGCCGCCGGTTTCGTCGATGTCGGTTCATGACGCGGCGCCGCCGCGTGTCAGCTTCCCGGCACTACTTGTCTCGCGGTTTTCCCGCGCCTTTCCCGTCCGGTGTGTTCCGCTTCCGCGCGGCGCTCAACGCGCCGACGTGCCCGGCCGCGCGACGAAGTGCCGGGCCAGCATCGCGGCAATCGGCTTCTTGAAGTCGAGCAGCCTTTTTTCGAGATAGCGCCAGGACAGGTGCGCGAGCAGCACGGCGAGCGCGAACTGCAGCATCTCGGGCAGCGCTTCGCGGACGATTTCCGGCATCGGCACGTGCGCGAAGAGCGCGGGCATCGCGCCGAAGCGCGTCGGAATCAGGTTGTGGAACAGGTAGAAGCCGTAGCTGATCGTGCCGAGATAGACGAGCGGCCCCCAGTCGAGCAGCGCCACGACGGGATGCTCGGGTTCGCTGACGATCCACAGCATCAGCGCGCCGAGGGACGCGGACAGGCCGAGATCCGCGAGCCCCGCGACCGCGTCGGGCAGCGCCGTGCACGCGGGCAGCGCGAGGAAGAACACGACGCCTGCCGCGCCGAGCCAGCCGGGCGGAATGCGGCGCACGGCGGCCGGGCCGTGATCGGCGAGTGCGATCGCGCCGACACCGCCGAGCGCGATCAGCGCGAAATTCCATGGGGAAAATGCGTAGATCAGCACCGGCGACGCGTCGGACAGGTAGAGCGCGAGATGCGCGAGCGCGCACAGCGCGACGGCCGCGATGCCGAGCGCGACGTGTCGCGCGGCGGGCACCGCGAGCAGCGCGAGCGGCGCGATCAGATAGAACTGCTGTTCAACCGCGAGGCTCCAGAAGTGCGACGTGGAGCCCGGCCAGCCATCCTTGACGGCGCCGATCCAGTAATTCGACAGGAACACCGCATGCCACGGGAGCCCGAGGTTGACGCCGCGCTGGTAGAACAGCGCGTGCGCGATCGCGAGCGCCGCGAGCAGCAGGTAGTACACGGGGAAGATCCGCAGCGCGCGCTTCGCGAGGAACAGCGCGAGCGCATGGCGGCGCGTCATGGTTCCGCATTCGACTGCCTGGCGGTTGCGATGCAGCTCGCCGACGATCAGGAATCCGCTGATGAAGAAAAACGTCCACACGCCAAGCTTGCCGACGTCGACGGCAAGGACGTGGCCCTTGTGGGACAGGAAAACGAGGATGACGGCGATGGCTCGCAGGCCGTCGAGTCCTTTGACGTATCTGGCTTCGCGCATGGAGGCATCCGGGCATTGAGCGAGCCCAGTATAGGTGCGCAAATATCGAACGTAATTCGTGTTCGGGCACATACGTGAAGGTGTTTTTTGACGCTCGAGCGTCGTTGAAGTCGGTCGCGCGCAACAAAACCTGCGGGAAACCCCGCGAAAACGCATAAAAGTACTGCACGAAGCGTCAAGGCGCTTGTAGAATCCGGCGTTGAAGCGCGCGCATTGCACGCTTCGTGTATCCAACGAACGACCACACCTGGTAGGAGAAACATGGCGACTTCCGCAAAAAAGGTGGCCAAGAAGGCTGCCGCCGCACCGGCCAAGAAAGTGGCTGCTAAGAAAGTAGCGCCCGCGAAGAAAGTAGTGGCCAAGAAGGCCGCCGTCGCGAAGGCGCCCGCTGCTCCGACGCCGCTGAAGGACAAGTTCACGAAGGCATCGCTCGCAACGCACATCGCTGAGCGCGCAGCCGTGGAAGTGAAGGCGGTCAAAGCAGTGCTCGTCGCACTCGAGAACGTCGTGCTGGGCTCGGTCCACAAGAAGGGCGCAGGCGAGTTCACGCTGCCGGGTCTGCTGAAGATCACGGCACAAGTCGTGCCGGCGAAGAAGAAGCGCTTCGGCAAGGATCCGTTCACGGGCGAAGAGCGTTGGTTCCCGGCGAAGCCGGCCAGCGTGCGCGTGAAGGCACGTGCGCTGAAGAAGCTGAAGGACGCGGCAGCGTAATGCCGCGCAACGGCTGCCGATGCATGTCGGCAGCCGTTGCGATGTCCCGAGATCCCCGCACGCGAAAGCGTGCGGGGATTTTTATTGCGCCGCGCAAATCGTGCGGCAGCGAAAACACGAAACGGCTGCGAGGTGCGGTTCGATGCGTGCCGCGTGCCGCGTGCCGCGTGGCGAATGGCGTGCCGCGCTTGCGCAATGCCGGACGGCAATCGTCATCCGCACGTGCCGTTGTTCCGCCTCAGCCCGTCGCTCTCGTTACCTCGTCGCTCCCGCTGCGCCCGTTGCGTGCGCATCGTGAGGCCCGCGCATCGTGACTGAATTCGTCCCGCCCGAAATCGCCGGGCAGCTTGCCGCCGCGCGCGCCGCGATCGAGCGGCACCTCGGTGCGACGCTGGATGCGATCCACCTGTTCGGCTCGGCACTCGACGGCGGCCTGAAACCGCGCAGCGACATCGACCTGCTGGTGACGGTGGCCGCGCGGCCCGACGAAACGGCGCGGCGCGCGCTGATGTTCGACCTGCTCGCCGCGTCGGCGCCGCCCGGTTGCGCAGGCGGCATGCGCGCGCTCGAGGTCACCGTCGTCGCGCGCGGCGACGCGGTGCCGTGGCGTCATCCGGCGCGACGCGAACTGCAGTTCGGCGAGTGGCTGCGCCGCGACCTCGAAGCCGGCATCGTCGAACCGGCGCTCGCCGATCACGATCTGGCGATCCTGTTGACGAAGGCGCGGCAGCACGGTGTCGCGCTGGTCGGTCCGCCGGCGGCCGCGCTGTTCGAGCCGGTGCCCCCGCGCGACTTCGTCGCCGCGCTTCTCGCTACCGTTGCGCAGTGGGATGCCGAACCGGACTGGCGCGGCGACGAGTGCAACGTGGTGCTCGCGCTCGTGCGCATCTGGTACACCGCGGAAACCGGCAGGATCGCGCCCAAGGACGTCGCCGCGGCATGGGTGCTGGAGCGCCTGCCGGACGCTTGCCGGCCGGTTGTAGCGGCTGCGCGCGCCGCCTATCTCGGCGGCGAAGCGGGTGCGGCGCTCCTGTCGGGTGAACCGCTCGCCGCGTTCATCGGCAATGCGCGGCGGACCGTCGAATCGATGCTGTCGGCGTAGCGGCGATTGCAGCGGTGCGCGCGATCGGCTCGCGGGCCGGCACACCGCGGATCATCAGCGCTTTCGCCGCCGTCGCACGCACAAGCAGCCGATCCGGACGCTCGCCGGCGATTCGCGACGCCGCTCGACCGGCGCGCCGTCACGCATTCAAGGCACGACGTGCTGCGTCAACCCGCCGTGCCCGCATAGGCAGCCTTCAGCGCGGCGTCGTCGAACTTGGTCATCTGCATCATCGCCGCGGCCACGCGTGCCGCCTTGACTGCGTCGCGATCGGCCATCATCGGGATGAGCGCTTCCGGAACGATCTGCCACGACACGCCGTAGCGGTCCCTGAGCCAGCCGCAGCCGTCGGCCGTGCCGCCGTTGTCGAGCAGGGCGCTCCAGTAGCGGTCGAGTTCCGCCTGGTCGGCGCAGCTGACCAGCAGCGAGATCGCGTGATTGAACGTCTCCGTGCGCGGGTGGCTCATCGCGATGAACGGCTGCCCGAACAGCTCGAATTCGACCATCCGCGTACCGTCGGTGCCGGACACCGACGTGACGCGCACGATGCGCGAATCCGGAAAGATGCGTGTGTAGAAGGCGGCTGCTTCCTCGGCTTCCGTCGAGTACCAGAGAAAAGGCGTGATCTTCTGAATCGTCATGGCGAATCTCCTGTCTGTAGTGGCCGGGCCGCAAACCGCGTGCCGCCATCGATACGACGGACGACGGCCGCCGAATTCGACACGCGGGGGCGAATCCGTCGCGCCGGACGAGCGGCGCCGACAGTGCGGATGGTAGTCGCCGGGACGGAAGACGGCGACCCGCCCGGGCATCCGGAAGCGGCGTTTGCGTGCGCTTTACGGCCGCCAGGTGCCGTTGCCGGCCCGCCGGCATGCGTCGGCATCGGCGTTGTTCGCCGGCCCGTGCAGGCGCCGCAGGCACGCGGGAGACGGACGAAAAAAAGCCAGCCGCGGCCGAAACCGGGGCTGGCTTTCCAGTTCGGCGGCAAGGCGTCGGAGACGCCATGCACGCCGGATACATCGTTTTTAGAACTTGTGGCGAATGCCGAGTGCGACCATTTCGGCCGAGCTCTTGCCGGCGAAGCCGTACGAAGCGATCGACGCTTGCGCGCTTTGCTGCACGCCGTCGACGAGCTGCGTGCCGCTCGCGTGCTGGTATGCGCCAACCAGGTAGATGTCCGTGCGCTTCGACAGCGAGTAGTCCGCGCCGACGCCGACCTGATGGTACTTCGCGGTCGTGTCGCCGCTTGCCTTCGTGTACGAGTAGCCGAGGCCCAACAGCAGCGGCGGCGTGACCTGGTACGTCACGAACGCGCGGCCCGTGTTGTACTTTTCGGTCGAGCCGAAGCCCGAGAACGCGTCCGGCTTGTACTGTGCGTTGCTGTAGCCGAGGCCGAACGTCACCGGGCCGATCGCGTACTGACCTGCAACTTGCGCGATGGCGATCGACTTCGCCGTGGCGTAACCCGAGTTGATCGGGCCGTCGAAGATCGCGTCGGACGTCGTCGAACCCCAGCCGCTGCGCAGGGCCGTGGCCGTCGGCGACGGGTTGTTCGCGTAGAAGTAGCCTGCGGCAACGCCGACCGGGCCGTTGTTGTAGGCGGCTGCGACCGACCAGGTCTGGCCCGCGCCCGTCTTGCCCGCGACACCGCCGAGGCCGTACATGCCTTCGAACTGGAAGCCAGCGAAGACCGGCGACGTGTACTTGATCGCGTTGCTGACGCGCAGGCTGTTGTCGTTGTTGTCGACGTCGCCCGGCGTGGCCATCACGCTACCGAAGTAGTTGTCGGCCGTGACTGCCTGGACCATGTCGACCAGCGGGTCGTACTGGCGGCCGAGCGTCAGCGTACCGTATTGCTTGCTGTCGAGACCGACGAATGCCTGACGACCGAACATGCGGCCGCCCTGGTTCAGGTGGCCCGTGCCCGGATCAAAGCCGTTTTCCAACTGGAAGATCGCCTTCAGGCCACCGCCGAGGTCTTCTGCGCCCTTCAGGCCGAAGCGGCTGCCTTGCAGGTTGCCCGACAGCATTTGCCACGAGTTGTTGGCTTGACCGTTATTGCCGTGCACCCATGCGATCGACGTATCGATCACGCCGTACAGCGTCACGCTCGATTGAGCGTGAGCAGCGCCAGCGGCGCCCAGCAGGGCGAGCGAGAGGGTCGAGAGAGCGAGTTTCTTCATCGTTGAGTTTCTCCACGCAAGTGATTCATCGTTATTTGTTGCGGATTGGAGAATAGCTCAGTGCCATCGACGCAAGAAAGCTTAAAAAATAAAGTGTCTCGAAAAGGTAACAGCATCAAAAAGTCTATATATATCAAGCACATCAACGACTGTTCCTGTTTTTGAAATAGTTGACATTTGTTGCGGTGCGATTGTTTCAGTACTTGGTGCACATTGCGGCAGATGCCCCGTTTCGGCCGGTTGGAGTAGGGAAATGAGTAGCTGCAAACGTTTGCGGTTGCGGAGACGAACGCGCCGGCGTGCAAAGAACGTGTCGATGCCGCGCGAATGCGCGGCGGACGGCGTGGTTGCCAGAAGTCGGCGGATGTGCGGGAGTCATTTCGCGGCGCGCGCGATGGCGGTGCGCAGCCGCCTTGCGGAACAGGCGGGTAAATCAGTCGTCGCGCATGCGATCGGTTTGAGCGGGTACGGCTGGTGCGATGCCGGCGGGCCGATGCGCGTCGCCGCGCGCCGCCGCGAATTCCGCACCGAGCAGCAGCACGATCGCGGAGAAGTACAGCCACATCAGCAGGACCGCGAACGATCCGGCCGCACCGAACGCACTCGCGGTGCCTGCGCGCGCGAGGTACAGCGCGAACAGCTTCTTGCCGCCGGAGAACAGGATCGCGGACACGACTCCGCCGACCGCGGCGTCGCGCCACGCGACGCGGGCATCGGGCAGGAACTTCATCAACGCGGCGAACGCGGCCGCGAGCACCGCGATGCCGACGAAGAACTGCACGATGTTCGTGACGACGACATACGGCGAATTGCCCAGCAGCCAGGTGCCGACGAACGTGATCGCGGTGTCGAGCACGAGCGACACGATCAGCAGGAACGCGACGCCGAGCACGAGCCCGAACGAGATCAGCCGCACGCGCACGAGCCCGAGCATGCTCGACCAGCGGTTTTCGGTGGCCGGCCAGATCACGCTGAGCGCCGCGCTGAGCGACGCGAACGTGGCCGACGCGCCGATCGCGAGCGCGGCGAACGAGATCAGCGTGGCGAGGCCGCCGCGTTCGCCCGCGCGGTGCGCGTTCTGCACGATCGTCTGGATGCTGGCCGCCGCGTCGTTGCCGATCAGCTGGTGCGCCTGTTCGAACACCTGGCCGCGCGCGGCGTCGTCGCCGTAGAACCAGCCGGCCACCGCGATCACCATCACGAGCGTCGGCGCGAGCGAGAACGCGGAGAAAAACGCGATGCCCGCGGCCATCGCGGAGCAGCGGTCGGACGAGAAGCGCTTGAACGCGGTGAGGGCCCAGTTGGCCTGTCGTTGGGCAAGACGGGTCGCGTCGGTGGTGATCTGTCGTTTCATGAGGGTTCGGTCGAGATGCCGTGCGGCGGTCACCGTTGGTAATCGGACAATTCAGTATTGATCCGAGGATTCGAACATAGTTGCGCGGACTGTCTATAATTCCTTTCAGTTTCCTCCACCCCACAATAACGCCGAGACCACCATGCTACAAATGTCCCGGCGCCAGTTCCTGAAGGTGACGGCCACGTCGCTTGCCGGATCGAGTCTTGCCCTGATGGGCTTTTCTCCATCCGAAGCGCTTGCCGAAGTCCGACAGTACAAGCTGGCGCGCACCGTCGAAACGCGCAACACCTGCCCTTACTGTTCAGTGGGTTGCGGCATCCTCATGTACAGCCTCGGAGACGGCGCGAAGAATGCGCAGCCGAGCATCATCCATATCGAGGGCGATCCCGACCATCCCGTCAATCGCGGCACGCTGTGCCCGAAGGGCGCGAGCCTGATCGACTTCATCCACAGCCCGAATCGCCTGACGCACCCCGAATACCGGGCGCCGGGCTCGGACAAGTGGGAGCCCATCTCGTGGAGCGACGCGCTCGACCGGATCGCGAAGCTGATGAAGGCCGACCGCGACGCGAACTTCGTCGAGACGGCGGAAGACGGCGCGAAGGTCAACCGCTGGCTCACGACCGGCATGCTGGCCGCGTCGGCGAGCAGCAACGAGGTCGGTTACCTGACGCACAAGGCTGTCCGCAGCCTGGGAATGCTCGTATTCGACAATCAGGCGCGTGTCTGACATGGCCCGACGGTGGCAGGTCTTGCCCCGACGTTTGGCCGTGGAGCGATGACGAACCATTGGGTCGACATCAAGAACGCGGACGTGATTCTCGTGATGGGCGGCAATGCAGCCGAGGCCCATCCGTGCGGTTTCAAGTGGGTAACGGAGGCGAAGGCGCACCGCAAGGCGCGGCTGATCGTCGTCGACCCGCGCTTTACGCGTACGGCCTCGGTGGCCGACTATTACGCGCCGATTCGCACCGGCACCGACATCGTCTTCCTGGGCGGCGTCATCAACTATCTGCTGACGAACGACAAGATCCAGCATGAGTACGTGAAGAACTACACGGACTTCACGTTCATCGTGCGCGAGGATTTCGCGTTCAACGACGGCATCTATTCCGGCTACGACGCGGAGAAACACGCGTACCCCGACAAATCGAGCTGGGATTACGAGCGCGGCGACGACGGTTTCGTGAAGGTCGACCCGACGCTGCAGCATCCGCGCTGCGTGTACAACATGCTGAAGCAGCACTACGCGCGTTATACGCCGGACATGGTCCAGCAGACCTGCGGCACGCCGAAGGAGAAGTTCCTGAAGGTGTGCGAGATGCTCGCGACGACGGCCGTTCCCGGCCGCGCCGGCACGGTGCTGTACGCGCTCGGCTGGACGCACCACTCGATCGGCTCGCAGATCATCCGTACCGGCGCGATGGTGCAGCTGCTGCTCGGCAACATCGGCATCGCCGGCGGCGGGATGAACGCGCTGCGCGGCCACTCGAACATCCAGGGGTTGACCGACCTCGGGCTGATGTCGAACCTGTTGCCGGGCTACATGACGCTGCCGATGCAGTCCGAGCAGGATTTCGACGGCTACATCAAGAAGCGCACGCAGCTGCCGCTGCGGCCGAACCAGTTGAGCTACTGGAAGAACTACAAGGCGTTCCACGTCAGCTTCATGAAGTCGTGGTGGGGCGATGCGGCGACCGCCGAGAACAACTGGGGCTACGACTACCTGCCGAAGCTGGACAAGCAGTACGACCTGCTGCAGGCGATCGAGCTGATGAATGCCGGCAAGATGAACGGCTACATCTGCCAGGGCTTCAACCCGCTCGCGGCGGCGCCGTCGAAGGTGAAGACGGCCGCGGGGCTCGCGAAGCTGAAGTGGCTTGTGATCATGGATCCGCTCGCGACCGAGACGTCCGAGTTCTGGAAACATCACGGCGACTACAACGACGTCGATGCGTCGAAGATCCAGACGGAGGTGTTCCGTCTGCCGACCACGTGCTTTGCGGAGGAAAACGGCTCGCTCGTGAGTTCGAGCCGCGTGCTGCAATGGCACTGGAAGGGCGCGGAGCCGCCGGGCGAAGCGAAGAGCGATCTCGAGATCATGTCGGGGCTGTTCCTGCGCATGCGCAAGATGTACCAGGCGGACGGCGGCAAGTACCCGGACCCGATCGTGAACCTGACCTGGCCGTACGCGAATCCGGCAAGCCCGACGCCCGAAGAGCTCGCGATGGAGTTCAATGGCAAGGCGCTCGCCGACTTGCCCGACCCGAAGGATCCGGCCAAGACGCTCGTGAAGAAGGGCGAGCAGCTCGCCGCGTTCGCGCAACTGAAGGACGACGGCACGACCGCGAGCGGCTGCTGGATCTTCTGCGGCGCATGGACGCAGGCCGGCAACCAGATGGGGCGGCGCGACAACTCGGATCCGACCGGCATCGGCCAGACGCTGAACTGGGCGTGGGCCTGGCCGGCGAACCGGCGGATCCTGTACAACCGCGCATCGTGCGACGTGAACGGCAAGCCGTTCGACCCGACCCGCAAGCTGATCGGCTGGAACGGCAAGGCGTGGGCGGGCCCCGACATTCCGGACTTCAAGGCGGACGAACCGCCCGAGAACGGGATGGGGCCGTTCATCATGAACCCGGAAGGCGTCGCGCGCTTCTTCGCGCGCGCGGGGATGAACGAAGGTCCGTTCCCCGAGCACTACGAGCCGTTCGAGACGCCGATCGGCACGAACCCGCTGCACCCGAACAACCCGCAGGCGCTGAACAACCCGGCCGCCCGCGTGTTCCCGGACGACCGCGCGTCGTTCGGCAAGGCACCGGAGTTCCCGCACGCCGCGACGACTTACCGGCTGACCGAGCACTTCCACTACTGGACCAAGCATGCGCGGCTGAACTCGATCATCCAGCCCGAGCAATTCGTCGAGATCGGCGAAGACCTCGCGAAGGAAGTCGGCGTCGCGCATGGCGAACGCGTGAAGGTGTCGTCCAAGCGCGGCTACATCATCGCGGTCGCACTCGTCACGAAGCGGATCAAGCCGCTGACGGTCGACGGCAAGAAGGTCCAGACGGTCGGCATCCCGTTGCACTGGGGCTTCAAGGGTCTGACGAAGCCCGGCTATCTCGCCAATACCCTGACTCCGTCCGTGGGTGACGGCAACTCGTACACACCGGAATTCAAGTCGTTCCTGGTGAAGGTCGAAAAGGCGTAAGGGGAAAGAGATGGCATTGCAATCGCTGGATATCAAGCGCGTCTCGGCCACCACGACGCCACCGCCCACGGTGCGCGAACCGGTGACCGGGAGCGTCGCGAAGCTGATCGACGTATCGAAGTGCATCGGCTGCAAGGCATGCCAGACGGCGTGCATGGAGTGGAACGACCTGCGCGACGAGGTCGGCACCAACGTCGGCGTGTACGACAACCCGGCCGACCTGACCGAGCACTCTTGGACGGTCATGCGGTTTTCCGAATACGAAAACCCGGCCGGCGACCTCGAATGGCTGATCCGCAAGGACGGCTGCATGCACTGCGAGGATCCGGGCTGCCTGAAGGCGTGTCCGTCGCCGGGCGCGATCGTGCAGTACAACAACGGGATCGTCGATTTCCACGAGGAGAACTGCATCGGTTGCGGCTATTGCGTGACCGGCTGCCCGTTCAACGTTCCGCGGATCTCGAAGAAGGATCATCGCGCGTACAAGTGCACGCTCTGTTCCGACCGCGTCGCGGTCGGCCAGGAACCGGCCTGCGTGAAGACCTGCCCGACGGGCGCGATCGTGTTCGGCACCAAGGAGGACATGAAGCAGCACGCGGCCGAGCGGATCGAGGACCTGAAGGAGCGCGGCTTCGAGCATGCGGGGCTGTACGACCCGCAGGGCGTCGGCGGCACGCACGTGATGTACGTGCTGCACCATGCCGACAAGCCGTCGCTGTACCACGGGCTGCCCGACAATCCGTCGATCAGCCCGATGGTGAAGCTGTGGAAGGGCATCGCGAAGCCGCTCGCGGTCGCCGGCATCGCGCTGACGGCGCTTGCCGGGTTCTTCCACTATGTCCGGGTCGGCCCGAACGAGGTGAGCGACGACGAGGAATCGGCCGCGCGCGACGAGGCGCGACGCATCAAGGAGGACGCGAAATGAAGCACGACGACCCCAACCTGATCGTCCGCTACTCGGCGAACGAGCGCACGAACCACTGGATCACCGCGATCACGTTCGTGCTGCTCGCGTTGTCCGGGCTCGCGCTGTTCCATCCGTCGATGTTCTGGCTGACCGCGCTGTTCGGCGGCGGCCAGTGGACGCGGATCCTGCATCCGTTCGTCGGCCTCGTGATGTTCGTGTCGTTCGCGATCCTGGTGGTGCGCTTCTGGCACCACAACGCACTCGACGCGGACGACCGGCAGTGGCTGAAGCAGATCGGCGACGTGCTGACCAACCAGGAAGACAAGCTGCCGCCAGTCGGCCGCTATAACGCCGGGCAGAAGCTGCTATTCTTTACGCTGGTGGCGTGCCTGCTGTTGCTCCTGTTGTCGGGGATCGTGATCTGGCGGCGCTACTTCTCGTTCTACTTCCCGATCGGGGTGATCCGCGCGGCCGCTGTCGTGCATGCCGTGGCGGCCTTCGTGCTGATCGCGAGCATCATCGTGCACATTTACGCGGCGTTGTGGGTGAAGGGCTCGATCGGCGCGATGGTGCGTGGCACCGTCACGCTGGGCTGGGCTCGCAAGCATCACCCGAAGTGGTTCCGTGAAAGCGTGAAATAACGCACCGGAGCGGGCGGCTCGCCGATCGCGGCGGGCCGCTCCGTCAGCCGTCGGAACCGCCCGAAGCGCCGATCCGTCGGCGCTTGTTTATTTGGAATACATTTCTGTGACACAACGCATTCTCGAACCGACCGAGATCTCGGCACTCGATCATTCGGCCATTCCGCGCTTTCGCCTGCCGGAGCGCGCCACCGTGTTTTCGGCGCGCGCCGCGCGGCTGCGCAAGCTTGCCGACCTGAACCCGATCAGCGGCTACCTGCGGCTGATGGCCACCGTCGCCGATGCGCAGCACGCGACGCTGCAGACGCTGGAGCTGCCGCTGCCGTCGAAGGAAGCGATCGCGCGTGCGCAGCAGCATTCGATGCCGCTCGTGCCGGCTCTTGACGGCGAGCGCGATCCGCGCTGGCGCGCCGTGCTGTACGAACTGCTCGATCGCGTCGAAGGCGCGGGGCTCATCAATCCGCCGCTCGCGAAGCTGCTCGACCGGCTGCGCCTGATGGCGCCCGCCGAACTCGATGCGCAGGCCGACGCGATCCTCGCACTGCGTTTCGCCGAGGTCGACCCGGCCACCGCGCCGTTCCTGATGGCCGCGCTGCAGGTCGTGTGGACCGATCTCGCCAGCCGCGTGACGCCGGCCGACGTTCCGTATCTCGACCAGCCGGGGCTGTGCCCGGTGTGCGGCTCGCATCCGGTCGCGAGCGTCGTGCGGGTGGGCGGCCAGTTCCAGGGCTACCGTTTCCTGCAGTGCGGCCTGTGCACGACCGAGTGGCATATGGTGCGCACGAAGTGCACGCACTGCGATTCGACGAAGGGCATCGCATACCACGGGATCGAGGGCGGCAGCGAAGCCGTCAAGGCCGAATCGTGCGACGAGTGCAAGACCTACCGCAAGATCGGCTATCAGGAGAAGGACTACGAGTTCGAGCCGCTGGCGGACGATCTCGCGAGTCTCACGCTCGACCTGCTGATGAACGAGGCCGGATACCAGCGCAGTTCGCCGAACCCGCTGCTGTGGCCGGATGTCTCGCGGGAAGCGGATTGACGGCACGGGGCCGGGGGCGGTGCGCGAGCGCCGGCCTCGGCCGACTGCGAAGCTGAGACTGGAGCCACTACTACGTGACCGAACCGGGTGTGAATGAACTGAACGCAGTACTGGCGCGTGTGCCGTCGGTCGAGCGCGTGTTGTCGTCGGCACCGCTGCAACCGCTGCTTGCCGACCATGGCCGCACGCGCGTGCTGAGCGCCGTGCGCGCCGAACTCGAACGCTGGCGTACCGCCGCGCAGCACGATCCGGCGGCGGCCGAGCCGCTCGACGAGCCGCGCATCGCCGCGGCCGTCGCGCGCACGCTGGCCGCGCAGAGCGCCGGCGCCGTGCGCACGGTGTTCAACCTGACCGGCACCGTGCTGCATACGAATCTCGGGCGCGCGCTGTTGCCCGACGACGCGGTGCGCGCGGTGATCGACGTGCTTACGCGGCCCGTCAACCTCGAATTCGATCTCGCCACGGGCCGTCGCGGCGATCGCGACGACCTGATCGACGATCTGTTGTGCGAACTGACGGGCGCGGAAGCGGCGACCGTCGTCAACAACAATGCGGCGGCCGTGCTGCTGACGCTGTCGGCGCTCGCGACGAAGCGCGAAGTCGTCGTGTCGCGCGGCGAGCTGGTCGAGATCGGCGGCGCCTTCCGGATTCCCGACATCATGAGTCGCGCCGGCGCCAGGTTGCGCGAGGTCGGCACGACCAACCGCACCCATCTGCGCGACTACGCGGACGCTATCGGCCCACGCACCGCGCTGCTGATGAAGGTGCACTGCAGCAACTATGCGATCAGCGGCTTCACGAAGGAGGCGACGCTCGCCGAACTCGCGCCGCTCGCGCGCGAGCATGGGCTGCCGGTCGCCGTCGATCTCGGCAGCGGCACGCTCGCCGACCTGTCGTTATGGGGGCTGCCGCACGAGACGACCGTGCAGGAAACCGTCGCCGCCGGCGCAAACGTTGTCACCTTCAGCGGCGACAAATTGCTCGGCGGGCCGCAGGCCGGCCTGATCGTCGGCGATCGCGCACTGGTCGCGAAGATCAAGAAACATCCGCTCAAGCGCGCGCTGCGCGTCGGCAAGCTGACGCTCGCGGCGCTCGAGCCCGTGCTGCGGCTCTACCAGGCGCCCGAATTCCTGCGGGAGCGGCTCACGACGTTGCGCCTGCTGACGCGTCCGCAGCGCGAGATCGCCGAGGCCGCCGAGCGCGTGCGCCCGGCGCTGCAGGCCGCGCTCGGCAACGGTTTCGACGTGACGGTCGAACCGATGTTCAGCCAGATCGGCAGCGGCGCGCTGCCGGTCGACCAACTGCCGAGCGCCGGGCTCGTCGTGCGCACGCCGGACGGCAAGCGCGGCGGCCGCGCGCTCGCACAGCTCGAGAAGCGGCTGCGCGAATGGCCGCGCCCGGTGATCGGCCGCATCGCCGACAACGCGCTGCGGCTCGACCTGCGCTGCCTCGAAGCCGCCGACGAAGCGGCATTCGTCGCGCAATGCGTGCCGTCAGAGGGGCCCACTGCATGATCGTCGGTACCGCGGGGCACATAGACCACGGCAAGACGACGCTTGTGCGGGCGCTGACGGGCGTCGATACCGACCGCTTGAAGGAAGAGAAGGCGCGCGGCATTTCGATCGAGCTGGGCTATGCGTATACGCCGCTCGAGAACGGCGACGTGCTCGGCCTGATCGACGTGCCGGGCCACGAGAAGCTGATTCACACGATGGCGGCCGGCGCGTGCGGGATCGACTTCGCGCTGCTCGTGATCGCCGCCGACGACGGCGTGATGCCGCAGACGCGCGAGCATCTCGCGATCCTGCAACTGCTCGGCGTCACGCATGGCGCGGTCGCGCTGACGAAGTGCGATCGTGTCGACGCCGCGCGCGTTGCCCAGGCGCGCGACGAGATCGCCGCATGGCTGCACGACTCGACGCTGGCCGGCGCGCCGATCTTCGAAACCCGTGCGACGGCTGCGGACGATCCGGGCGTCGCCGCGTTGAAGCGTCACCTGGCCGACGCGGCGATCGCATGGCGCGCGCGCCGCGACGACGGCCTGTTCCGGCTCGCGGTCGATCGCGTGTTTACGCTCGCGGGGCAGGGGACCGTCGTGACGGGCACCGCGTTCGCGGGCCGCGTCGCGACGGGCGACACGCTCGCGATCGTGCGCACGGGCGGCGCGGCGCGCGTGCGCAGCATCCATGCGCAGAACCGGCCGGTCGAGGCCGGCCGCGCGGGCGAGCGTTGCGCACTGAACCTGGCCGGCGTCGACAAGGCCGACGTGGAGCGCGGCGATACCGTCGCCGATGCGCGGCTCGCCGCGACGTCGCCGCGCGTGGACGTCGAGTTGACGCTGCTCGCGGACGCGGGGCTGACGCTCACGCACTGGGCGCCGCTGCACGTGCATCTCGGCACGCTGCATCGCGTCGCGCATGTCGCGCTGCTCGACGGCGATACGCTCGCGTCCGGCCAGCGCATGCGCGTGCAACTGGTATTCGACGAACCGGTGTTCGCGCTGCCGGGCGACCGCTTTATCGTCCGCAATCCGCAGGCGACCCGCACCGTTGGCGGCGGTCGCGTGCTCGATCCGTTCGGGCCGGCGAGCAAGCGTCGCACGCCGGCGCGCCGCGCGTGGCTCGATGCGCTCGCCGAGTGGCTCGACGCGGGGCGTCTCGATGCGCTGCTCGCGCAGGCGCCGCTCGGCATTCCGCGCGCGACGCTCACGCATCTCACCGGTTTCGCGCCGGACGCGCTCGCGTTGCCCGACGACGCGCTGGCGATCGGGCAGCGCGATGCCGCGTCGAACGACGGCGCGGTGATTTCGCATGCGCACTGGCGCGCGCTGCAGACGCGGGCGATCGATACGCTGCGCGCGTATCACGAGCGCATGCCCGACGAACAGGGACTCGACGCCGCGCGCCTGCGGCGGATGGCTGCACCGCTCGCCGGCGATGCGCTGTGGCGCGCGCTCGTCGATGCGCTGGTGGGTGGCGGCGAAGTCGCGCGAAGCGGTCCGTGGCTGCATCTGCCGTCGCATTCGGTGAACCTCGATTCGCGCGAGGAAGCGCTGGCGCGGCAACTGCTGCCGCTGATTCATGCAGGGCGCTTCGATCCGCCGTGGGTACGCGACCTGGCCCGCGACACGGGCGCGGCCGAGGACGCGGTGCGCACGCTGCTGCGCAAGCTTGCGCGGCGCGGTAACGTGCACCAGGTCGTGCGCGACCTGTTCTATCACGCGGATGTCGTACGCGAGCTGGCGGAACTGGTCGCGCATCTCGCGCCTTCGTACGGCGGCGGGCTCGATGCCGCGACGTTTCGCGACGCGACGGGGCTCGGCCGCAAGCGCGCGATCCAGATTCTCGAGTTCTTCGATCGGGTTGGGTATACTCGCTTCCGCCGCGATCTTCACTTCCTGCGGCCTGACAGCGGTTGGGTGGGTATTCAGGCGTAGGTGCTCGTTGTTCTTTTGGTTTTTCTCCTCACGGAAGGCATTCGTATCCGGTGGTACGGCTGGACTTCAAATCCAGTTGGGGGTGTCAGACACTCCTGGGTCAGTTCGACTCTGGCTGCCTTCCGCCAGTCAAGGCTTCCGCAGCGTTCCTGCGACTTCCGTAAACGCGCCGTAGATCGCTGATTTCAAAGCGATTTGTGGGTAACGTCGTGCTTGCCGCTTCCGCTCGCGTCCCGCACAATTTCCGCACGAAGTATGGGTAGCGGCGTGGGTTTTGTGGGTAGGAAAGGAGGGCGACATGGCGGGACGACAGTTGCATCGACTCAGCGCGCTGCGCGTCGCGAAGGCGGCCGATCCCGGCCATTACGCGGACGGCGGTGGCCTCTATATGCAGATCGCCGACAGCGGTGCACGCTCTTGGGTGTTTCGCTTCAAGCTCGACGGACGTCTGCGGGAAATGGGCCTCGGCTCGCTCTCGCGGGTTTCACTTGGAGAAGCCCGGAAACTGGCCAGCGGATATCGCGAGATGGTTGGGAACCAGATCGATCCTATCCTCGCACGGCGCGAAGAGCAGCGTCGGCGACAGCTTGATATCTCGATCGACGCCAATGTGACGTTCCGTGAGGCGGCTGAAGCGTTCATCCGCGCACGCGAACCGGAATGGCGAAACCGCAAGCATGTCCAGCAATGGGGCAACACGCTGAAGACGTACGCCTATCCCATCATCGGTGATGTGCGCGTGCGCGACATCGACACCGCGATGATCGTGCGTATCCTGCAGCCGATCTGGACCAAAAAGGCAGAAACGGCACGCCGGGTGCGCGGGCGCATCAAGGCAATCCTCGACGCGGAGACCGTGATGGGTCACCGCACCGGCGGCAACCCGGCCCGATACGTCGACCATCTCCAACTGGTGTTGCCGCGTTCGAAGAAGCGCTCGCAGATCAAGCATCATCCAGCACTGCCATGGGAAGACCTGCCGACGTTCATCCGGGAACTGGAACTCCGTCCCCGCCGGGCAGCACGGGTACTGCACCTGCTCATTCTCACGGCGACTCGTACGAACGAGGTCCGATTTGCGCGGGTCGACGAATTCGATCTCGACAGTCGTATCTGGAGCATCCCGGGCGATCGCACGAAAAGCGGTCGGCCGCTGCGCGTGCCGCTTTGTGAACGCGCCGTCGAAGTCGTCCGTGCTGCATTACCCAAGGCCAAATATGGGTATCTTTTCCCCGGCTGCACGGAAGGGCGCCCGCTGTCGAACATGGCAATGTTGGCCTTGTTGAAACGCATGTTGTACTCCGGGATCACCGTGCACGGTTTCCGGTCGACATTTCGTGACTGGGTCGCCGAATGTACCGACTATCCGGATTCCCTGGCAGAGGAAGCCTTGGCGCACATCATTACCTCGCAGACGATCGCGGCTTATCGGCGCCGCGATCAGCTCGAAAGACGGCGGCTCATGATGGAAGACTGGGGGGCGTATTGTTCAAGCGGACGCACGCATGAGCCATCAATGGCGCCAACCATTCCGCAAACGTTTGCCGCCTAAATCGATGCTGCTTCTCCTCTGGAAACGGCGCCGTGGGTCAGGTGTGTTCACACTCGCCCCGTATCGCGAGTGTGGGGCTATGTCGTCAGTATGTCGTTTGATCCTGGTGCAGTGCAGGCCGAATTCATCGACATCTGGCGGTATCGCTGCTACGTGAGAAATAGAGTTACCACCGAGACGAACGGCATGGATTCCGAAGGAGTGTGGGGTGTCTTCAACGTTCGGCAGCTAAGGTGGATCTGAATCGCTTGGGCCGGCACGGTTTGATACAGATTCGATGGGCCTGCAGTATGAAACTGCAGGCCCAGAGCGTGTCCGTCGAGCGACCGATCGTTAAGCTGCGGTGATCATTCGGCGATCAAGAAGCGATCACGTTTCTTACCTTTGATCCATGACGGTTCGCGCCCACGCCCGCTCCACGTTTTGCCCGTCTTCGGATCCTGATACTTCGGCGTCACGGGCTGGCTGCCATTCGCGCCACGTGCGCGCTTACGCCCGAAGACTTGTTCCGGCGTGAGGCCATACTCTTGGATACGTGCGCGAACCTCTTCGAGCACGGTCTGTAGTTCGGCCTGCCTAGCTTCTTCCGCCTGCAGGAGCAGTGCATCAGCCTTGGCTTTTAACTCATGATAGGTGGCCATTCTTCACTCCGCTTGGTTAAAGGAAACAGTATTCAAATCGTCGCTTTGAACAGCACAATTCAGGGCGACGCATCGTGTCTGCGACATGTCATTGTTCGGCAGCGCAATTGGAATGACTGGGCGATTTTCTCATCGTTTGGACCACGAGTCGATCATTTATCGTCGCCGTGGGACGCCGAAGCCATACATTCGACTATTGCAGTTGGGTACGAAAATTGCCGATGTTCATCGGCGAATTGTCGCGTGGTCGTACGTCGGGCGCCGATGTACGGTCAACTGATCTGATCCGCCCGGGGCGGGTAGCGGCCGTCTCGATTGGATTGCGTCGGAGGCACAATGAGGATGCCTATTTTGCGATCGAGAGGGGCTGCCAAAGCGTAAAGCATCAGACAAGCTGCGTTAATTTTTTGGGGACGCGCATGACCTAGTGCAATTGATAGCCCGACTCTGTCGCAATGTAGTGGTTGGATGTTTCGTTTTTTTCATGGAGCTTAAACTTGCCAGACACGCTGATTGCTGATTGGCGTCCTCCTAATCTTCACAGTTGACACTGCTGCGTGAAGGAACGAAAAAAGATGCACTGACCTGGGCCAGCACGATGAGTCCGGTCAGGTCGGTGCATCAATGGTCCGATTTTTCGCGGTGTGTGGAGTACATATCGCCACGTTCGAGGCGAGGTCTGCGATGGAGCAACGCGATAATGTTTGGCGATCGAGTGATACAAACGCATGCTTGACACCGGCCTGCGATTGCGAGGCTTTGCAGATACGTTTGCGACGCGCCGAAGCCCAGATTCGCCGCCTGACAAGATGCGTTGAACTGAAAGACGCGAAGCTGTGCGAGCTTGGCAAGGTTCTGGCGAACTCGGCGACTGCGCACTATTGCGTTGAGGAGCGATTGCAGCGTGAACTCGACGCGCTACGGATTGATATGCCGGCCGACGTGTCAAGCGAGCCCCACGGTCCAGTTGATGGCGGTTCAATGGGAGGCGGTGTGATCGTTCGGCTGCCTTATCTGACCGCGATCCTGTCGGTGTTGTTTGATGCAATGCATGTGTTTTGGGCCGACTGCGATGACGGTCGCCTGCCAAAATCTTCGACGGTCGCTCATGCAATTGACGAACGTCTCGGATTGCGCGCACAGGCAAGCGGCGAAGGTTCGCGCACAGGTCAGGCCTACGCGTCCGCCATCCGGCCAGACTGGGTAAAGGATGGGGATAACCGGCATCACCGCCAACGATCCACATCCTAGTTGTGGTCTTGGAAGTCGAGCGCACCAATGCCGGCGGAGCGCGACGGTACCGCAAGGGCGGCGTCTATTGCATGCCTGCCGCGCAGAGAGCAACGCGTAGCACGGTCCCCCAGCGAGTCAGGAACTTTCGACGCGAGCGATCGATACCATGTGATTGACGATCGGAGGCTATCGAAGTCGGTTCCAAGGTTGGCGAACGCGGCGGGCGTGAGATCAATGGCACAGACGACGAACGACAAGCCAGCGGTCTCTCGATGAGGTCCCACATACTGAAGATCGAGGCCAAAACGGCGATACAGTCGTGCGATGGCCGGGGTGACGACACCAATGATGCGGGTTGCGCCGAGGGATGCCGCGACGGCCATGACATAGGGAAAGAGTTGCATGCCGGAACCAGCGAACCGCGATAGCTCCCATACGGTCGGTGAGCAGGGAAAGTCGAGATTCGACGATCGAGGAAACAGTTCCCGGAGCAGGTACGGGGCGGTAGTTGGCATCAGGCGTGCGCAACCACATATTTTCCCCTCGGAAGTGAGTGCAACAACCTGAATGGTGGTTTCGCCATCGAAGTGATCCCATTCCAGGGTTTCATTTTCCTTAATATCGGGTAGGGGCCAGCCGAGGCGACGCACGAACACGTCGTACCGGAACGCGCCGAGTCCATCACGAAGTTCAAGCGGCAAGTCGCTTAACCCACCCGCGATAATGAGTGGCATTTGCGTTCTCCATCGTTTATTGATGGTCGCCACCCTATCAAGTCAAAACGATTACCGGAACTAGTGAGATAGGGAGGAGGTGCAAATGAATATCGGACGCGAATTATCCGCTCGATTGAAGATTTCAGAATGGTCCAGCACTATTCAATATATGGGATTCGAGGGTTCCGGAGACGTGGTTAAACAGTGCCGGTGATGTGTTTGCAAATTATTCGAAGAGGTTTTTGACTAGAAATACAGGTCCTAATCAAGCAATCCGCAATTTGAGGCGATGACAGCGGCTGCTATCCTGCTATTCACGTTCAGGATCTTCATTGCTTCAGCGATATGATATTCGACTGTGTGGCGGGATATCTCAAGAATCATACAGATTTCCGACGATGTTTTTCCTCGCGCGACCCACGAAAGACATTCACGCTGACGTGGAGAAAGCTCAACGAATGCCTTCGGACTGGGAGGGGCGAAGCGATCCAGCTCCAAACGAAATAGATTGCTGATAACGCTTGCAAGCTGCCGGCTCGTTCCTGCATTGATACGGGATGAAGGCCCTGAAAGATTGATGAGCAAAATACTGCCCCCGACCTCGCGGATTGGGACGCTAACCCCATTTTTGAGTCCGGCGTCGCCCGCTTCCACGAGCACATGTCGCTCAGCGTGGTTCAAGTCGGTAATATCGCCCCAGCGATAAGGTCCGGAGGAAGTAAAAGCCGCTCGATGCACGGGATCGACGAGACCGTAGTTGCGCTGTAGATAGTACTGTACCCAGTTATTGGGATAATGTGAGCAGATTGCCTCCATAGACATGCTGGGTCTAGAGCGAATGTAAGTCAGGGCGATCCGTGTGACGGCGTAACACGGAAAACCCAATGGAAGCACCGCATTGCCGAGCAAGTCAGAAAGCGAGGAGATATCTTTTGCTTGGGTAAAGAGAGACAGGATTGGCGTCATTCGAGCGGCCAATGTGACATTCCATGGTGGTGGTTTGGATGCTTTTTTGTTTGTGCGGTGCCGAAATCGCGTTCTCATGGCGCTGCCTCGTTTATTGCCTAGTGACATTAACAGAAATGCTGGATTAGAGTGCCGGCACTCTGGCGGCGGCTCGAGCAAACAGTATGGTAGTGGGGTGGTGATTGCGCGCGCATCCGCTATGCTGTGGCAGACGTCGGAGGTTACGTCGAGATGGACGTTCGGCGCGTAGCTAGTGTGAAGTCTAATGGTTGGAATCGGAACGTCATCCAATAGTTTGTAATAATTTAATACGGAATTGTTTAAAAAAAGGATGCCGTGCTGAACGGATGAAGTATCGCGATGTATTAGTAATCGTGTGCTGCGCCGACGGCGAAATTGGTTGGATTAAATAGTCTCGTTATCGAATGAAGAGCGCCGCTCCGGAAAATCCTCCCACTCCGCGGGCGCATAGCAGGAAAGGCTTACCGGGAACCAGATCATCGCAGTCGGCGAGATTGATGAATGGATCGCTGACCGTCACATGCGCGATGCGGGCAAAGTTGTCAGTAAACAGGCACCGTGCTGGAAGACCGAGCGATGCGACAGTTCGGCGCCAGGTGGGCAGATCAAGATGGGAAGGCAAGATGCGCTGAATCTCGGCTAGGGGCACATTCGCCACGGCGCTCGTTTGCGTCGCGAGTCGACGGGCCGCAAAGAAGTACTGCGCTGCGAAACGCGATTCATCTTCTCCCAGTGTGCCGCGCCAACCTTCTCCGCTCGCGTGAAATGCCAATGAGACCAATCGATTGATCGAGGCATTGCGTTCGACGAGCACGGCAGACGCGCCGTCGCTGAGCAATCCGGCCCCGGCGATCGACCGGTCGCTTGCGAGGGGCATGACGTCTGCGCCGACCAGCAGGCCGCGGTTGATGGCCGGACGGGCGGTAAACATCGCGCGAATGATTCGTAGCGCGCCCAGTGATGAGGCGCAATGCTGTTGCGCGAACGAGAATGCCTCCGCCTGCTCGAAACCAAAGTGTTCGCATAGCAGGCGTGGAAGGGATAGCGGCGGTGGGGCGACGCTGCCCTGAAGCGTATGAACGTAGACGAGAAAGTCGATCGTGTCGGGAGCAAAGCGGGTCGCACGAACGAGCGATTGGATGGCATTCGCGGCGAGGGAAAGCGCAGTCTGTCCTCGAGCATCATAGAACGAGCGCACCCCCGCTTCTTCGAGGCGTTTGACGGTCTCGACGGACTGCTTCGTTCGTTGGGCCCAACTGCGGACATCGTCGGCCGGCTCAGGCAGGTAGTAAGCGGTATGGACGATCCCGATAGAAGCGCTCATGACGGATTGAGATATAAGTGCGGCCTGCCATGCGATTCGAACAGTGCGCAGCCGACGAAACCGCCCAGGCCGATGCCGCACGTCAGGATTCGGTCGCACGCTGGCAGGTCGTGAGATTCGAGTACATTGGCGAGTTGCACGATAGGTTCGGCTGCACCTAGATGGGCGCAGCGGTGGTCGGGAAATTCAACGACACGGCGACTGAGATGTCGGCAAATAGCTTCATCAAGTCGCGGAATTCCTGTTCCCACGATGGTGCCAAGGTCGTTCGGTTGAAGCGCTTGTCGGAGCAGTATCGCGTCGATCGTCGATCGCAGCGCCGGAACCCAATCTGTGCGGATATCTCGGCTTGTGAGTGGGGCGGCTGTCGAGAACCGATGGAGGCGGCTGGTGCGCGCGTCGATGAGCATCAGTCCGCAGGACGCGGGTCTGGAGCGTTCCACGAGGATCGCACTGGCTGCGTCGCCCTGCACGATTCCCTGATCCGTCCATCGCGAAAACGGCCGACACCACTTTTCTGCAGCGACGATCAAGATGGTGTGGATTTCGGGCTCCGCAATCAACAGATCACTCGCCAACTGGAGCGCGGTGAACGTGGAGGCCCCCTGCTGTTGGGAGATGGAGAACGGGAAGCAGGGCGTGCTGATTACTGCGCGCAGGCGTCCAGCGGTCGTTGTGGACACGTGCTCGTTGAGGCTACTGTGGCAGAACATTGCAATATCGATCGGCGCTGCATTGGCTGGCCGCGCAGCACATATGGTTTGCGCCACTTTCGCGGCGAGCCCGGATAGATCGGTATCGCGCTCAACAGGCACACAACGAAATTCGTCCGGCGCTGCGCTGATTGCGGCGCTTGCGGTTGCAGCCGCCTTCTTCGTGCGGTGGAGGGCGTAATCCGCTTGCCACGACGTGACCCACGCGTGCCAACCGGAGCGCATCGGAGCACCGAGCGTCGGCTCGATTCCGCACTCACGATCACGATGTACGCGGACCGTGCGCGGCACGTAGCTGGCAAGTGCCGTGATCACGGGTGTATTCATGGTGCACGCGGTAGCGCGAGGTCCTCGGGCAGCAGGTCGTAGAGAAGTCGCCCGACGCGTATGCCATCGACGAGATGGCAGTCTCGTTGCTGTCCGATCAGACGAAAACCCAGGCGCGCGAGCAGACGTTGCGACGGAACATTGCAGTCGACAGCCCATGCGGTGATGCACCGCAGCTGATCACGGACGAACGCTTCATGAAGGAGGCATGTCGCTGCGTGGAAAGCCATATTGACGCAGGTTGGCCGCAACCGGTCGCGAAGGATCCAGAATGAGCCCGTCGAGAAGCGATGCGTGACATCACTGACGGCGACCACACCGCTCGGCAGCGGATAGCCGGCCGCACCGAACACGCGTATTCGATGCTGTCTGCTGTGGACCATCGCTTGCACCGCCAATGCGGGTAGGGTTTGGCGGCCAAGCCCGAAGTCGAACCACCGGCTGATGGTCGGCTGGGCGAGCCAGGTGACGATATCATCGATGTCATTCGGCCCTGGTTCGCGTAACCAGCACGTGGAAGACGTTACATGTGTGGCAGCATTGTCCACCGAGGGCGGAGACGTGCCGTCCGCAGGGGCGCAGCCATTCATCCGTCGACCTCCTCATTCGCCATCCGCGGCTGCGCGAGCCAGCCGAGCGCTGTGTCGATGCGCTGCAGCAGGAAGGCAAACCAGTGGCCCGTCTGGAAGCGGACTGCCGGCGGGAGACCTTCAACGTAACCGTGGCCGCCGCAAAGCTGCACGAATTCGCGATTGACGCTGACAGACTCCGCCGCGACGTGTCGCAGTAACTGACGGACCAGCGAGACCGGCGCCGACGGGCGGGCCGCACAAACAGCTTGCAGAAAGAGATGGGTGCCATGGGCGGTGATCAGCATGTCAGATAGGCGCGCCGCGACGAGTTGGTGGCTTGCTAACGGCTTTCGGAACGCTTGCCGAGTCGCCGCGTAATCGAACGCGAACCGGATGCTATGTTGCATGGTGCCCGTCAAGAGCGCAGCGAGATAGAGGCCGATTTCCGTCATGTATGTTTGCGCGGGAAGAACGCTATCGCTGTCGGCTCGCGCAATCACGGCCAGCGGCGTTTCGGCCGCGGCCTCGTCGAAATGCAATTGCTCCAGCATGAGGGCGCCGAGCGTGGCGATGCTTGTTGATCGCGAAGATCGCTGACTACGTGGGCGCTCAGTGAGGAGTAGACGCCGCTGGTCATCGATCCGAAAGCCGAGGGTCACCGCACCGCCCAGGGGACCGAGTTGCCATATGGTTGCGTTGTCGATGCCCGGCACGGACAACGCAATCGCTGTCGTGCCGTCGAAATACGCCTGAACAGGCCGAGCCAGAACCGGACCGAGCGCATTGTGCGTGCGGAGCGCCATGAGCGCGGGTGCGGTCAGCGTCAACTCCATCGCACGCTCGAGCGGTCCAGCGGCGAGCGCTTCGACAACAAGCGCCAGACCGTGACGATCGATTCCCAGACCGCCGTACTCCTCGGGTAGGACCATGGCTCCAAGATCCAGTGTTGCGGCAGCGAGCCTGCCGGTTTCTTGCCACGCGGCTACGCTGGGTGAACCGGCAAGCAAGGGCTCCAGTCGGTCGCGGGCGAAGCGTTGGCTCGCGATATAGAGGTTGCGTTGATCATCGGTCAGTACCCACGGCGCCGGAGCCGGCCCCGGCGGGAAGGAATCAGGGGAGAACATCACAATCCTCCGCAAAGAACGAGGGTGGTCAGACGAGCATCTCGATCGCATCAGGGTGGCCGAGAAAGTCCTTGGGGCTGGCCGAGCGTCCATACGCACCGGATTGGAAGACGACCACAAAGTCCCCAATGCGAGCTTCGGGAAGCAGCACGTCGTCGGCGATCCGGTCGAGCGGCGTGCACAGGCATCCGACGATGTGGCAGCGCTCCGTAGGGGTTTGAGTCTGGCGATTCCCGATCACGACCGGAAAATTGCGGCGCAGGATCTGCCCGAAGTTCCCGGATGCCGCCAGATGGTGGTGCAGGCCGCCATCGGTGATCAGGAACGTTCGGTCGCGGGATACCTTGCGGTCGATCACTCGGCACACATAGATGCCGGCTTCGCCGACCAGATATCGTCCAAATTCCAGGGCCGCGCGTGTGTCCGGTAAACGACCGCGGAATACGCCGAGCCAATCGTGCATGGCATCGGCGACCGCAGCGAGGTCAAGTGGTGTTTCCCCCGCAAAATAGGGGATGCCGAAACCGCCTCCGAAGTTCACGTATTGCGGTGCGACTGGCAGGCCGTTGGCCAATCTCACGACGAGGTCCGCGCTTTTGCGTTGAGCTTCGATGACGGTCGGAGCGTGCAGACACTGGGATCCCCAAAAAATGTGGAAACCGGCCAGCGTCACTTCTCTGGCATCGAGTTCGCGCAGTAGCCCGGGCACCTGCTCCGCGTCGAGCCCAAAAGGGGTGACCCCGCCACCCATGCGCATGCCGCTGTGATCGACGCGAAAGTCCGGGTTGACTCGAATGGCGACCTTCGGCTGCACACCGAGCTCCCAGCCAAGTGCTGTCACGAGGTGCAGTTGGGTGATCGATTCGAGGTGAATGTTGACACCGCTTGCGACGGCGCGACGCAAGTCGTCGCGGCTTTTGCCTGGGCCGGCAAAGCCGATCAGTTCTGCGGGCATGCCCGCATTCAGCGCAAGTGCCATCTCGTTGGCCGATGCCACGTCGAACCCGTCCATCTGGGGCGCGAGGTGATGGACGACCGCGGGCATTGGGTTCGCCTTGATCGAATAATGGAGGTCGATACCGGCTGGCAACGCATCGCGCAGCATGCATACACGCGCATCGAGCGTTGCGCGATCATAGGCGAAGAAGGGGGTGCGCCCTGCGCGATCGGCCAGGCGATTGATCGCGACGCCGCCGACGGTGAGGATACCTTCACGCTGACCAAACAGTCCGTTCATGATTGCCTCACTTCGGAGCCGGCGTCAGGGCCGGCAAACGCGGCGCGCAATGCGGCGCGATCGAATTTTCCGTTGGGGTTGCGCGGGACCGTCTCGCGAACCACGATGCGATGCGGCACCATGTAGCGCGGCAAATGCTCCACGCACCAGGCCTGAAGCACGTGAGCATCGAAGTCAGTGGCGGTTGGCACGACCAACAGGACGATCGCTTCGCCGAGGTCATCGTCAGCGATGCCGAAGGCAACCGCTTCCGTGACAAGGCCACTGTCATGAACCACTTCTTCAACCTCTTCAGGGCTGATGCGATAACCGGAGCTCTTGATCTGCGCATCGTTGCGTGCGACGAAGTACAGGAATCCTTCTGCATCTCGCCGTACCAGATCACCTGACCAGACAGCACGATCTCGCGGCGCGCCGCCGGGTTTCAGCTCGGGCGAAGGTCGATAGCGCTGGGCGGTGCGCGTCGCGTCATTCCAATAACCGAGCGTGACGCAGGCTCCGACATGGACGAGTTCTCCGGTTTCGTCCGGCCCACACGGCGAGCCATCATCGCGAACGACCAGAATTCGGGCGTTAGGTACGGCTTTCCCGATGGAATCGGGGCGACGATCGACCTCTGAGGGGTCGAGAAAAGTTGAGCGAAACGCCTCAGTCAGGCCATACATCAAATAGGGTTTGGCCTGCGGAAACAATTCCCGGAGTTGCTGCAAGACGGGCGCCGGCAGCTTACCGCCGGTATTCGCGAAGTAGCGCAGCGTCCGGCGTGCTGGCTCGGGCCAACTCGTACGGGCCAGTTGCATCCACAAGGGCGGTACGCCCGTGATCGCCGTAATGCGTTCGCTTGCGCAGGCAGCGACGACGTCTTGCGGTGCCAGATAGTTGATGAGCACGGCGGTGGCTCCCGCCGCCCAGGCCGATGTGAGCTGGCTCAGGCCGGCATCGAAGCTGAGCGGCAGGACGGCGAGGATGCGATCGGACGAGGCGTGGTTCAGATAGTGGGCAACGCTCCAGGCACCTTCGAGCAGGTTGCGGTGGCTGAGCATCACGCCTTTCGGCAGTCCGGTAGAACCCGAGGTGTAGAGGATGGCGGCCAAATCCGTGTCGACAGTGGACGACGCCGGAGAGCGCGACGGATCGTCACCATCGCGTCCTACGCAACCCGCGCTTGCCGATTCGGGCCAGCTGTGGACGCGCGTTGTGGTTCGGAGATGCCGGCTGGCGGAGTCGGCATCGTCGATGATGATCGTGTGGGAGACGCCGGTGATTCCATGTTCGTCAAGGACCCGCGCGCGCAGCGCGCTGGTGATCAGGCAATCGGCGCCGCAGTCGTGCAGGATGTGAGCGACCTGCTGGGGTTTGAGGAGCGGATTGATCGGAACGAACACGCATTGCGCGGCAGCTGCACCCAGTATCGACACGACGGTTTCGATACGTTTGTCCAGATAGATCGCAATGCGCGCGCCGACCGTGAATCCGAGTGCGTCGAGTGCATCGCCCATGCCGCGCGCGCGGTGAACGAGATCCTGATAGCGTACTCGGGCGGGACCGCAGACGAGCGCTTCCGCGTCAGGTGTACGGTTTGCAGCGGCTTGCACGAGGTCGAGGATATTTCTCATGACGGGTATCTGGATCGAATGTCGAGCGGTGAAAGGAAGTTGTTGGGCTGATCAGTGACGGACCACCATTGCGCCGAAGCAACCCGCCAAGCCACACGAGAACAGCAGCGACCAGCCGCTCGGTTCCCGCTTCGAACATGTCTGGAAGTTAATGAAGGGATCCGCGCCAAAGACGTGACCGATTGGCGCGAAGTTCTCCGTGAAAAGTCGCTCACGAGGAATGGCAAGCATTGTCATCAGTCTGAACCAGCCCGGCAGATTGGCGTGATGAGGCAGTACGTGCGTAATCTCGCGTGTCGTGATGCCTGCTTGTTGAATGGCGGCCCGCATGGTCGTGAATGCAGACCAGTAGTACCGATCGTCGGGAACCGGCTGCAGATCCTCGTCGGTGCCGCGGAAGGATCGTCCGTCTGTGTACACGTGCAGGCCCGCAATGGCGTTTCGACGTCCGTCTCGTTCGAGCAATAGCGCACAGGCACCGTCGCTATGGAGGGCAAGATCCTGGATGGCTCGCAGTCGGTCGCAGTGGGATCCGATCACATCGGCGCAGACCACGATTGCGCGCCGGATGGCGGGCCGCCGCATGGCGAGCGCTTGCAACACACGGATCGCGGCCATTGGCGAGACGCAGTGCTGCTGCGTGACTGAAAATGTGAGCGCGCGGTTCAGATTCAGTTGAGACTGGATCTGTTGCGTAGTACTCGCGGGCGGTGCGATGACGCTGGTCTGAATCGTGTGCGTGTACACGAACGCATCGATCGTTTCCGGTGCTGTTCGGGTGTCGTGCAGCAGGGACGATATGGCGTCGATGGCAAGTGTCACGGGCGATTCGCCAGCCGCGTCGAGGAACTGCGTTACGCCGTTTTCGATCAGTGCGCGTGCGCGAGCCGACGGCTGACCACATCGCTGGGCCCAGCGATGTGCATCCACCGTTCGATCCGGCAGACTGAATGCGATGCCAGCCAGTGCAAGCGAGCTAGGCTGTTGCGGCGCAATCATGATCGATCTCCACGATATTCTAGGAGAGCGCAACCGGCCTGCCCTTGGAAGCCGACGGACCAAACGAGGGCATGTTGTCCCTCGCTAGGGTTGATCGACCGCAGCAGCGCGTCGAGCCGTGCAGGCGTGTCAGCGGCGCAGAAATGGCCCGGCGCGTCCATACGTATGTGACAGACCCGTTCGGGCCGCAGTCCGCAACGCGTATTGGTTTCGTGAGCCAGTCGAGTGTCGATTGGCGCGGGAAGTACCCAGTCGACATTGGCAGGTTGTATACCTGCGCTTGCGCACGTCTCGCTAATGACGTCCGTGAGCGTCGATATGTAGACGGGTTCGCGTTCACTTGCGAGAGGTGGTATTCCGGGCGTCCGGACGGTGAGCTCGCTCACGCACCATCCCGGCCTGGGGTGTTTCGCGAGCAGTACGGCTGCGGCCCCGTCGCCCATGTCGATCAGTGCACCGATCCGACGTGAGAACGGCCGGCGCCAGCGTTCCGCGGCGACAATCACGACGGTGTTCAGTCGGATGTCAGCGCCCATCATCGCCACGGCAATCTCCAACGCCATCAGGAACGACACGCCTTGAAGCTGACCGACTGCCAGCGGTGCTCGGCTTGATCCAAGTTCGCTGTGGAGGCGGCAGGCACACGACAATGCCAGATCATGCTCTAAGCTTGTTGTGCACACGATGATTTGATCGGGTGTGGGCGCGGCGACCTGAGGCGACGATTCAAGCAGCGCTCGCACCGTGGCAAGTGCCATGTCGGACAACGTCAGGTCAGATTCCACAGCGACCCGGTGATCAGTCGCTCGTGATGCTTGCGGCAACGAAATACTGGCCACGCCAAATGGGGCACCACTGTCGCGCCACCGCAGCGTATCGGCATACACGGCTTGCATTACATCCTCTCGTGCGGACCCACCCGAAACCATGAATGGTTCCAGATGTGACGCGGCCGGGACATGGTGCTGTGGGATATATCGTGCCGTGGCGACAATGTGCGGTTCGTCGCCAGTGACGTTAGTCGAAGGACGCATGGGATTCGACGAACGAGACGAGATTACCGAAGCGCAGGAACAGATCGGCGGATAGATCCTCGGGGGCCAGCGTGAAGCCGAAGCGCTGTTCGAGTTGCAGCAGCAAGTCAGTCATATTCATTGAATCCACGCCGACATCGAAGAGGTTGGTGTCGTCGACGATGAGATCTGTGCTCAGGGTGCTGCCAAGTACCGATAGCAAGCAGGTTTTTACTGTCTCGGACACGCCAGCGGAGCTGGGGGAGGCGGGGTTGGGTGCCATGAACGATCTCCAGTGCGAATTTCGGACGGGTTCAGGATGGGTGTGCTTCTGTGGAGCGGTGCGACGCGGGAGAGATGGCCTCCCAGGGAAGTGATGCCGAGCGGAGTGCGGAGCGAGCAATCATGAGCCGCTGCAGGTCCCCGGTGCCTTCCATGATGTCGAAGGCCTTCGCATCGCGATAGCTTTGCTCAAGCGACGGAAAGGCAGCGATACCATCAAGGCCGGCGAGATCGATCGCCGCTCGGGTGACGCGGGCGGCTACTTGTGACGCATACGCCTTGGCCATTGACGAATCCATGGAAGTCGCGATGCTTTGATCGGTTTTCCACGCGGCGTGCCGGCAGAGCAACTGCGCTGTAGTGATTTGCCGATCGATATCGAGCAGAGCTTCGTTCACATCGGCAGTGCGCTGGTGTGGGTTCACAGGATGTCCGCCTGCTTCGAAGTAGGCGGCGAGATCGTCGCGTACTCGTCGACATGCGCCGACCATGACCGCCGAAAGTAGGGGACGAAAGTAGTCCCATGCGTGTTGTGCGCCCGAGAATGCGTCGCTAAGGGGCCTTTCGTCACCACGACTGAGAAGCGCGTCGTCAGATACTTCGCAATCGTTGTAAGAGAGAACTGCGAGCTGACTGGCGCGCAGTCCCACCATTTGCTCGACGCGATCAACAGAGAAGCCCGGGATATTGCGATCGACGTGGAACGCTCGAACGCCGAAACGACCAGCATGCCGATTGATGGTGGCGAACGTGATCACGTCGTCCGCGCGTGCGCCGTTGGTGATGAAGCACTTGGTACCATTCAGCACCCAGCCGCGTGCCGTCTTGCGAGCGGTGGTCCGCATCGCGGTCGCATCCGAGCCGCAGTCGGGCTCCGTAATGGCAAATGCACCCCAGCGCGGTGTGTCGCTGCGAAATCGTTCGAAGAATCGGGTCAGTTGCTCGCCGCTGCCGAGTGCGAGGACGGGGGGCATGGCGAGGCCGGGGCCGGGCAGCGCGAGCGCGAGTGCCGCGTCGGCGTACCCGAGATATTCCATCAGTGTGGCGCGCGACATCAGTGATTGCATGTCCGAGCAACCACCATACTCGGCCGGAACGAGATTCAAGTTCAGCGCAGGTACGTCCGACGGTGCACAAACTGCATCTGGAATCTGCCGTGTCCGGTCGGCTTCGGGGCCGTGCAAACGCATGCGTGCAGCCAGCTGATCCAGATCCAGCCCGTCGGCCGAGAGCTTGGCCCGGATGGTCGCAAGCGTAGATTGCACCTGAGACGACTTCACCGACTGTGACATGACGGATTTCTCCTGATGGCAACCAATATCGAGCGACAGACATGCAAGGAAGTGATGGGTACTCGGCGCATGGCGTTCGGATTGCAGCGTAGGTCCTGGTCACGATCCCGGCTACTCCTAACGTTGGGAGGGAGGCCTGCATGGAGTCGGAAATCTGGTCGTGCTGAGCTCGGATGCCTGATAATGGCGCCGGGATACAGCAGAGAATGGCCAACGACGGACGTGACCGATATGGCAGGGCGAAAACCGACAACCGAAAAGAAGATGTCGCCGGCGCAGCCGGATAAGCGAGGCTCGCGCGCAATCAAGCGCGGCGACCAAGTTGCCGAGCAGATCAAGCGTTGGATTAACGACGGGCAGGCACGGCCGGGAAAGCGCTTGAACAAGGAGGCCGAGCTTCAGCAGATGTTCAACGTCAGCCGCGGCTCAATGCGCGATGCGCTCAAGGCGCTGGAGATACAAGGGCTCGTAAGCCTGAGTACCGGGCCGGATGGCGGGGCGACGATTACGCGCGTGCCACTGGCCCGAGCATTCCAGTCGCTGCAGAACTATCTGTTTTTCGAGAGCATCACGCTGGAGGACATTTATGCGGTGCGTCGGACGCTGGAACCCATGGTCGCGGCCGGCGCGGTTCCCTATCTGAGCGACGCGGACTTCGAGGCGCTTGAGCGTAGCGTATCGGTTTGCGAGCCGTTCGAAGCGCGTCATGCCGAGGCGCTCGACCAGCGCCACGAGGATATCCATTTCCACGATGTCTTGGCTGCGGCGCATCCGAATGCGTTCCTGCGCAGCCTGTGCCAGATCATCAACCAGATGCTACACACGCTCGTGATCGTGGCGGGAAACGTGACGCAGCAGGACTATCAGGCATTCGGGCGGCATACGGTTGCCGCGCACCGCGCGATACTGGATGCCGCGCGACGCCGGGATGCCGACGCGGTCGCCGAACTCATGACCGAGCACATGGACGAAGCGTATGCGCAACTGCGCGCAGTGCACGCTGCGCTGCAACAGAAGCTGGTGCTGGATTCGGAGTTGGACCTGAGCTCCGATCGTGACGCCGACTAAAGCGTTCAGGTGTCACTCGGTCTACTTCTGCTGCTAGCTCGTTAGGCAGGCGTTGCGCCTGCCGCAGCGCCGTAGAGCTCACGTGTCAGCTCACCGAAGGGGGCGATCCCAAACGCGTGTTCAAGCATATGGCTTGCCCACAGTACCAGTGCATCGGCATGACGGCCGCCGACAATTTGAATCCCGATGGGCAGGCGTGAGGCAGTCATCCCGGCATAGAGGCTCGCTGCCGGCAGGCCCAACTGATTGCACCATGCCGTGAAATGCGGAAACAGCGCGTTTTTTGCGTTCACCTCGGCGAGTGACGGCGCCACGTGCGGATACACGGGACAGATGAGGAGGTCGTGCTGCTCGAAGAACGCGTTCATGGCAGCACCCAACTCGCCTCGTTCGATCAGCGCACCCAGCAACGCCTCCCGCGAGATGTCGTTACCGGCTTGCGCATACGCCTGCAGCGACGGATCAAGCTCGGCCCACCCGTCGACCAGCCCGTCTGCGAGCTGACGGCAGCACGCCCGCCAAAGCGTTGTGTGCACTGCGTTGCATTGCGCGACGCCAGGCGGATCCGTGATTTGAACGAGCGCCCCCCATTCGCGAAACATCGCTGCGGCGCGGGCTACGGCGTCGTGGATTGCTGGCTCTACGGTGACCGGCAATCCGAGCGAGGGACTGCACGCAATTCGAATGCCGCCCGGAACGGGTTGGCATGTCAGCCCGCGCGTATAGTTGGCACCCTCGAACGGCAACGCATACCAGTCGCGACTGTCCGGGCGGCTAATGATCGTAAGCGTCTGCGCGGCATCCTGAACGCACCGTGTCATCGGTCCGGCATGGCTAAGAAGGCCAAAGGGACCGCGAGGTGCGTGGGGTACTCGCCCAAAACTGGGCTTGAATCCGAAGACGCCGGTGAAGGAGGCCGGGATCCGGATGGATCCGCCACCGTCTGTGCCGATGGCGACCGGACCCATTCCGAGCGCGACCGCGACTGCCGCGCCTCCACTGCTGCCGCCCGGCGTACGCGAGCGGTCCCATGGATTGCTGGTGGTGCCGGTGAGGGGGCTGTCGGTGACGATCTTGTGTGCGAAATCCGGCAGGGTTGTTTTGCCAAAGCAGATTGCCCCCGCCTCCCTTAGGCGCGCCACGCTCGGACTGTCCGATACGGCGGCTTCCGGCGTCGTTGCCAGCGACCCGTAGCGCGTCGGGAGTCCGGCAACGGCAATGTTGTCCTTGATGCTGACCGGGACACCGTCGAGCTGGCTGAGCGGCGCGCCACGTCGCCAGCGCGTCTCGGACGCCCGCGCCAATTCGAGAGCATCATCGGCGATTTGACAGAATGCATTGACCGTCGGATCCAACGACTGGATCCGCGCCAGGGTGGTCTCCATTACATCGACGGGCGACGTTTGCCCGTTCGCGTAGAGCGTGCTGAGTTCACACGCAGTCAGTTCACACAGGTCGTTTCCCATGCTCACCTCAAGTTAATTATAATAAATTGACGGTAGACGTGATTGACCCTGCTTGTCAAGGTGTAAGATATCGCATCGATGGACGAAGCGTCGGGTAAACGCCGTGAAGATGCATATTGACGTGGGATCGGGGCGAGCGTAAATTTTATAATAATAAATTGGTGCTGTGCCGAGCTTGGCCCGGCACGGGAGCGCAGAAGCGGTGAAATGCCGCGTACTTCGGACGCAAGATGTTTAGCGTCGTTTGCTCGAGAGAACCGGGGAGTATTGGGCGGGTGTGTTGTGCCGTTGCCGGCGCAGAGGTGCTGCGAGTATGCGATCGATGAGGGGCGAGGTTGAGCGCTATTCTTGCGCGAGTGCTTCCGCGCTCGCGATAAGTGCCCTTTTCTTTTCCTTGCTCAGCCGGCCTGCGATGGCAAGAATGCTTGCGAGCAGATCGTCGTCCTCATAGAGGAAGCTGGTGGGGACGAGCATCGCGCGCGCCAGACGTTGGCTGGTTTGAAGCGTGGGCGTATGTTTGCCCTTTTCGTACTGGTTGACGCGGGCGCTGGCGGAAAATTCGTCTATGCCTGCCTGAATGCCGAGCTGTTCCTGTGTAAGGCCCGAGCGCAATCGAGCCTGTTTCAGGCGCTTGGGAAACACGGAAGGAGAGGTGGCATCGCTGGACATTCATGAAGTGTCCGGGAAAGGTGAGCAGTTTTTACTAAGTAATTCTTAGTCTGTGGGCTAAAATTTACTTGATCTTGAAGGTCAGGCCGGCAGTCTGCGCCAACGCTTCAGCGCTCTTGAGGAGGGCCTTTCTCTTTTCGCGGGGCAACCTTACGGCAGTCGCGAGAAGGCTTGCGAGAAGGTCATCTTCTTCGTAAAGGAAACTGGTTGGAACCTGGAGTGCCCTGGCCAGCCGTTGCCCCATCTGAAGCTTGGGTGTGTGCTTTCCGCGTTCGTATTGGTTCACGCGAGCGCTTGCGGAGAATTCGTCGATTCCCGCTGCGATCCCAAGTTGCTCCTGGGTGAGGCGCGAGCGCAGGCGAGCCTGTTTCAGGCGTTTGGAAAAAACAGAGGATGTCGATGACGATCGAGGCATCCTAAGAGTTTCTTTAGTTATTGCGGGATTTTTACTAAGTATTTCTTAGTCTATAAGCTAAGAATTTCTTAGGTTGAGGGCGACGAAGTAACGACTTCTCTGCTTGGTGAAACGAGGACGCCGCAGCTTTTCGAATTGGACAGGATTGGCATGGCGGACATGACATGACGGACTTTTGACGATGGCGACAATCTTGAACATCCTCAGCTACGTGAGCATCCTGGCGCTAGTCGCGCTGGGTCTCGCGATCATCTTCGGTTTGATGGATATCGTGAACCTCGCTCACGCGGAATGGGTGACGATCGGTGCCTACACATTGGCGGTGGCGCAATCGTTGGGCGGCCCGCATGCGTTCTGGCTCGCGTTGTTTGTGGCGCCGGTGGTGGGTGCGGCGCTCGGGTGGTTCCTGGAGCGCCTTGTGATCCGATTGCTCTACGACCGTCCGCTCGACACATTGCTCGCGACATACGCCATCAGCTTGATCGTCCAGAAAGCCCTCGAACTCGTCTTCGGCACACATCCGATGCTGGTGTATGCGCCCGTAAACGGCGCGATTCCAGTGCCGGGAGGCAGCTATCCAGCGTACAGGCTCTTGGTGATCGGCGTGGCGCTCGCAGTGACGGGAGGGTGCTGGCTGTTGTTCGCTCGCACGCGCTTTGGCACACAGCTGCGCGCGGTGATCCAGCATCCGGCGATGGCCGAGGCGGTGGGTATCGATACGCGGCGCCTGAACCGGCTCGCTTTCTGCGGCGGCGCTGCGCTCGCGTCGCTCGCCGGTGTGCTAGTGGCACCAATGGTCTCGGTGGAGTCCCACCTCGGTGTCGCCTATCTCGCCAAGGCTTTTTTCGTGATCGTGCTGGGTGGGATTGGCTCGATCGCCGGGAGTCTGTTCGGTAGCGCCCTCGTCGGCGCGGCCGAGACGCTGCTCAGCTATCGGGTGGATCCGTCGCTCGCCTCGGCGATCGTGCTGATCCTGTCCATCGTTCTGATTCGCTTCCGCCCACAGGGTCTGTTGCCCGGCTTCAGCGCCGCGCATCAGCTTCACGGTAAGGGTTAAGTCATGCGCCAACCACCTTTTGCACATGTGCGTCGCTGGTTGTGGCAGCCGGCAATGAATAGCGAAGACACTTCCCCGATGGTAGCCGGCGTCGCGATCGTCGCTGCCGCGTTGATCCTGCCGTTTTGCCTGGGACCCTACGTGCTCTCGACCGTGCGCGACGCGCTGATCATGGGATTGCTCGCACTGAGCTATGACCTGCTGTGGGGCAGGGCGGGTGTGCTCACGCTTGGGCATACGACGTTTTTCGGACTGGGCGCGTACGGCTTTGCGGTCGCCACCGTGCAGTTCGGACAGACGCCTGTCATCGGATTCATCGTTGGACTGGTCTGTGCGATGGCGGTGGCGGGCGTATTGGGCTACTTCTTGCTGTTCGCGGGAGTCCGGCTGCACTTCTTCGCCATTATCAGCATGGCCGTGCTGATCATCGTTCAGCAACTGGCGACGAGTTGGCAATCGATCACGGGTGGCGACACGGGCCTCCTGGGCATACCGGGACTGTCCTTTTCACTGATCGGGTACACGCTCGATTTGAGCGGAGCGGGCAGGGCCTGGTACGCGGTAGCAGCCGTGCTTGCCATGTTGCTCGTCACGACCTGGCTCGTGTGCCGCAGTCGATACGGCAAGGTTCTGTCGGCGATTGCGACCAACGAATGGCGCGCGAAAGCGTGCGGCTATCACACGTCGGGGCACTTGCTGCTGGTATTCGTCGCGTCTGCGGGGCTTGCCGCAATCGCCGGTGTGCTGATGGCCGCCTGCTCGGGGGTCGTGGCGCCGGACGTGTTCTCACCAGTGCTGGCGACCGAAGTCATTCTCTGGGTCGCGATCGGTGGCCGCGGCACGCTCGGCGGTCCGGTGCTCGCGGCGGTCGCGCTTACGCTGCTCAAGCAAACCGTATCGAGCTTCAGCACCGACGGATGGCCGCTGTTGCTTGGTGCGTTGTTCCTCGGATGCGTGCTGTTCCTGCCGAACGGGGTCCGGCCTCAGGGCTTGATCACTGGCGTGCGGCAAATCGGTCGGACCCGCCTAGGGCGAACCGCCATGCAGCGCGCCGAACACGTGGAAGGAGGGCGGTGATGAACGCACCGTTGATGAAGGGCGAGGGGCTGAAGCGCGCATTCGGCGGCATTCACGCAGTCGACAACGTCGACGTGACAATCGGGCCGCGCGACCTGCTGTGCGTCATTGGCCCGAACGGCGCCGGCAAGAGCACGCTGGTCGGGCTGTTGTCCGGGGCGATCGCACCAGGCGCCGGAGAGTTGTATCTGGCCGGTGAGCGCATGACGGGGCGGCCGATGCACCGATTTTGCCGACGCGGCGTGGTGCGCAAGTTCCAAGGCACGAATACATTTCTTTCAATGAGCGTGCGCGAGAACCTCGTCGTCGCGGGCCTCGGTGTTGCCTCGTACCGGGACACGCCGATGCCGGACCCGGACGCTGTTCTGGACGAGATAGGGCTGTCGGAGCAGGCCAACTTACGGGCGATGATCCTTCCGCATGGTGAACGCCAGTGGTTGGAGATCGGTATGGCGATGATGTGCCAGCCGGCACTGCTGCTGCTCGACGAGCCCGCCGCCGGCCTGTCGGCCGTCGATGCGCAGCGGCTCGTGCGCCTGATCCACCGTTTGCGCGAGCGCTGCGCGGTACTGGCGATCGAGCACGATTTGAGCTTTGTCGAGGCGCTGCGGTGCGAGACATGGGTCATGCATCGTGGGCAGATCGTCCGCCAGGGCAGTTATGCCGATATCGCGCGCGACGACGAAATCCGGCGCATCTATCTCGGTCAGGGGGCAGGCCATGTTGCACATTGAGAATCTTTCGGCCGGCTACGGCGATGTCGCAGTGCTGCAGCAGATCGACCTCGAGGTTGGACCCAACGAAGTGGTCGGTGTGCTCGGCTGTAATGGCGCGGGCAAGACGACCCTGGTCAAAGCGATCATGGGCTTGCTGCCACGCGTGACAGGCGATGTGCGGTTTCAGGGGCAATCCATCAACGGCTGGCGCACCCACGCGATCGCCCGACGCGGCATCGGACTGGTCCCTCAGGGGCGCTGGATATTCCCGAAGCTGACCGTGCGCGAGAACCTCATCATGGGCACGCAGGCGGCCGGCGGTGGGGCGATTCTCGACGAGGTGTTCGAGTACTTCCCGATCCTCAAGTCCCGGCTCGCGCAGCAAGGCGGCACGCTTTCGGGTGGCGAGCAGCAGGTGCTGGCTATTGCCCGTGCGCTGTGCGGCCGGCCGAAACTGCTGTTGCTGGACGAACCGTCCGATGGCGTGCAGCCGAATCTGGTCGAACTGATCGGCGAGGTGATCCCGACCCTGTGCCGCCGCTCGCAGCTTGCCGTGCTCCTCGTTGAGCAGAACCTCGATCTCATGCTGCGCAGCGCGCAGCGCTGCATCGTGCTCAAGAACGGACGACTCGCCCATGCTGGCCGCATCGAGCCGCGAAGCGGTGCCGCGGGGGGCCATCCATTGGCGCAATACCTGTCGCCGACCGCGGAGTCCGATACGTCTGCCATCGCTCCACCCTATTCGACGCAATCCCACCTGGACCTCACCCGATGAAGACTACGATGAATCGTCGCGACTTTATCCGGACCGCCATATTCAGTGCCATTGGCGCAATCGCGACCTCCGCCGTACCGTTGCTCGCGCGCGCCGCAGCGCCGCTCAAGATCGGCCTGCTCGCGCCTTTGAGCGGTCCGCTCACCCGCGTGGGCGAGACCAACCGCAACTGCGCCCAGCTGGCCATCGACGAAATCAACGCCGCCGGTGGACTGCTGGGACGCCCGTTGCAACTGAGCGTCGAGGATACCCAGATGTCCACTGCCGTGACGCTGCAGAAGGCCCGGCAACTCTTGATGCGCGACGAGGTTGCGGTCCTGACCGGCATGGTTCTACCGTCCGAGCGCGAAGCAGCGTTGCAGGCCGCTAGGTCCGCTGGGCGGCTTGTGATCTACCCGAACTTCGACGAGGGGCGCTGCGATCCGAATCTGCTCACGACGGGCCTGACCGTCAACCAGCGCGTCGACCCGCTGGTCGATTGGCTGATGCGCGAGGGGGGCCGCTCGGTCTGCGCGGTGGTCTCCGACATCGGCAGCAACCGCAAGGTGCTCGTGCCTGCACTGCAGGCGGCGGTGAAGCGCCACGGCGGACAGTTTCTCAACGTGTACTGGCTGCCGTTCGGTACGCGTGACTATGGGGCGGTGTTGCAGCAGATCGCCAACGAGCACCCGCAGATCGCCTGGCACAGCATCGGCGACGATCCGGTAACGTTCGTCAAGCAGTACCGCTCGTTCGGCATGAAGCCGCAGCTCGTGACCGACATCGCACACGAGTCGCTGTCGATCGCGACCACGGGCGCGTCGACCGGAGTCATTGGTGTTTCCTCGTATTTCATGAGCGTCGACAACCCGGAGAACCGGGATTTTCTCGCCCGCTACACGGCGCATGAAGCGGGTTCACACGACCCTCGGTTAGGGCAGACGGCCGTGGTGCTACCGCACGGCGAGTGCACGTATGCTGGACTTCGCCTGTTTGCAGCGGCTGTCAAGGCGGCCGGCAGCGTCGACGTTGCCCGCGTGAAAGCCGCACTGTCACGCGTTTCGTTGAATCTGCCGCGTGGCAAGGCGGGCGTGAGCCAGAACGGCGACCACGTGTTGTGCCAAACCCGTATCGGCCGCGCACTGTCGGACAATAGTTTCGCGGTGTTGGACTCGGATGGACCGGTTTCACCGCAGTGCGAGGGATAGGCGTGAGCTATTCAAACACGTTCCAATTTCTTTAAATTATTAAGGTATGCATATGAATGATGTGCTGGGAATAAACACCGAGCAGCTCATGGTTGGTTACCGACGCCGCTCGTTTTCGCCCGTCGAGGTGATTTGCGCTGTGCTGGACCGGGTCGCGCTCTTCAATCCCCTAGTCAACGGCGTGTGCAGTCTCGATGAGGATAGCTTGCTGGCCGCCGCTCGTGAGTCCGAGCGGCGCTGGATGCGCGGTGAGCCATGTGGATCGCTCGACGGCGTGCCGGTTTCGGTCAAGGACCTCGTCGGCGTACGTGGGCTGCCTACACGATACGGATCACTCACGTCACCCAGCACGCCGGAGGCTGATGACGCACCCGCGGTCGCGCGACTGCGACAGGCCGGCGCGCTGCTGTTCGGCAAGACCACGACCTCGGAGTTTGGTAACAAGATCGTCACGGACAGCCCGCTCACCGGCATTACTCGTAACCCATGGGATCTGCATCTGACGTCCGGCGGGAGCAGTGGCGGATCGGCTGTAGCGGTTGCGCTCGGCATGGGACCGTTGTCGCTGGCCACCGACGGCGGCGGCTCGATCCGCATCCCAGCCTGCTGGAGCGGGGTGGTCGGAATGAAACCGTCGTTCAACCGAGTGCCAGCCGGCGCGGCGGTGAGTTGGACTCACCTGTCGACGCTTGGTCCGATCGCGCGCTGCGTCAGCGACGCGGCGCTGATGCTTACCGTGATGGCTCGCCCACGCGATGCGCGAAGTCTGTCTTCTGCTTGTCCCGATCTGCGCATCGGTCTGGATGATGGCATCGCCGGCTTGCGCATTGCCTATTGCCCGGCCCCTGCGGGGGTACAGGTCGAGCCCGACATCTCCGCGAGCGTCCGTCAGGCGGTGAGCCTGTTCGAGGCGCTCGGGGCACAGGTCGAGGAAATGGCCGTGAAGCCGCTCGAGGGCTATCTGGAGAGCGGCATGCACGCCATCCAGTGGGCTGTCTTCTTTGCGCAAAGAGCACGGCAGCTGCCTCCCTCTGCGCGGCAGCAGCTCGATCCGGATGTGTGTGCGCTGGCCGAGGCGGGCGATAGCGTCCCCACTTCGACCTTCGTCGATGCGCTTCAGGCGCGCCACGCGCTTACGGTCGCGATGGCCGCGTTCTTTGAAGACTACGACCTACTGCTCACGCCGACATTCCATTGTGCGCCGCCGCTCGCGCAGGGGCGGCCCGAGCACTCACGCATGGCGCCGCCGTTGACGTCGTGGTGCAACCAGACTGGCTTGCCGGCGGCGAGCGTGCCGTGTGGTTTGCCGGGTGGGTTACCGACGGGCCTACAGATCATCGGCCCGTCGGGCGGCGATGCGCTGGTGCTGCGCGTGGCGCGGGCGTACGAGTGCGCCCGTGGTCCGTTTCCGGCTCCGTCTGAGGCGGTCCGGGATCGGACCGAGGACGCGGAGGTGCGCACGTGAGTCCTCCTATCGCGAAGATCCTGGTTCATCTGGTCGAGCGACGTGCAGAACTAGACGTACCGGTTGACCCGCCGCATCGACAAGTCGTCGTGGCGGCCGTCCTGCGGCTCGACGGCTGGCGAGCGGACACGCCGCTTGTAGCGCTTGAGTCGCTCTATGTACTGGGCGCAGAGCTTGGCACGTTGCTCACAGGCCGCGCGCGAGGGGCGCTGGATGTCGCGCCGTCGGAGATCCAGGCCTACGGCAAGGCCGCGCTCGTGGGCAGCGAGGTACCGCTCGAATGTGCGGCGGCGATCTTGCATCCCCGCATGGGCAAGGCCATGCGCGAGAGCTTGCCCGGCGCCACGTCGTTGATTCCGTCAGTGACCAAGCGCGGCACGCCAGGCACGTGCGTGGACGTTCCGTTGCACGGCAGCACCGACATGTGGAGCTTCGACCACTTCGACACGGTCTCGCTGATGCTCGCCGATGCGCCGGCGCCGAACGAGATCGTGGTGGCGATCGCGCTGGCCGATAGCGGTCGGCCGCTCGCGCGTGTGCGACCGGACTGAACAGTGCCGATGCCAAGACGGCGCGACACGAACAAACAACCGCAAAGAGGAAGCAGACGTCATGCAGATAAGAAGATGTCGGGGAAGCGCGGGCAAGTTGGCTGTCATGTTGGGCGTGTGCACCTGTGCCGGGATCGCGCAAGCGCAGTCATCGGTCTCGCTGTATGGGCTAGCGGACGCGTTCGTTGGTGAAGTGCATCCTGCCGGTGCAGCCGGCAATGCGTGGCAAGTCGGTTCTGGCGGGATGACGACTTCGTACTGGGGGATGTCCGGTACAGAGGAGCTGGGCGGGGGGATGAAAGCTGTCTTCACGCTTGAGAGCTTTTATCGCATCAACGGCGGCCAGGTCGGCTCGTTTCCCGGACAGTCATTTTTCGGGCGAAATGCCTTCGTGGGTCTGAGCGGCCATTTCGGGGAGTTGACGCTGGGGCGCAATACGGCGCCGCTGTTCGTGTCTACGCTGCTGTTCAATCCGTTCGGCAATTCATTCGTCTTCTCGCCGATCGTCGCGCACAGTTTCCTCGGCTCGGCCATGGGTGCTGCGTCACTCCAGAGCGATACGGCGATCGACAATTCGCTCCTTTATCAGACGCCCGAGGTGGCAGGTCTGTCGGGAAGCGTGCTTTACAGCAACGCCGGCGTTGCCGGCCATGCCGGGCAAGCCAACTATAGCGCGAACGTGTTGTACTTCGCCGGTCCGTTTTCCGCGACGGCCGCGGTGCAGAGTTTGCACACGGCATCGCTGTTTCTCAACGGCGCCACCGCGCAGACCGCCTGGATGGCCGGTGGCGCGTATCGGTTGCATGTGGTCAAGTTGTTCGCCCAGTACGAGCGTGTGGACAACAACAATCACGTCACGGACGATACGGTGCAGCTGGGGGCAAGTATTCGGATAGGGTTAGGAAGCGTACTGATGTCGTGGGCGGGAACGCGGCGGCGACCGTCGGTAGGCGATCATATCCGCTGGTCGACGGTTGCGTTGGGTTACGACTACCCGCTGTCGAAGCGAACCGATGTGTACGCAGCTTGGCGTTATGACACGATTACCGGTGTGGCGACGGGCAATAGCGTGGGTGCCGGGATGCGGGTCAAATTCTGAGCAGCACGACCTCGTCAGGGTAGAACACGGCCGGATCGGGTGTCCGGCCTTCAGTGCAGCACTTGCTTGGGTTCGAAGCAGGATGCATTCGGCTGGATGTGAGGCGCGCGGTATCATGTCCCAACATCATCTCGAATACTTCATGCCTCATGGTTTCGCCGAAAGTTCGACGCCCGAGTCGCAAGCCGCTTACGAAAGGTGACCTCTTGCCATTGCCGAGCGCGAAGGTCCGTGCGCTGTCCCTCGAAAATCATATGGCGCTGGCCGCTGTGCGGGCCGGTCGTGGGGGAGAAGAGCAAATCAGTTGTCTGCTACGAGTTGTCTACCTCGCGTTTTATATGCGCAACGAGACCGACGCGGGCGCGGATTTGAGTATGTATCGGCAAGCCGAAGCCGCTTTGGACGCGTGCATTGCACGCGCGGAGCAGGGCGCGGCTTGGCTGTTGCTCGATCGCGAGCAGTCCACGATTGAGCAGATCCTGGTCGTTCATGACGACCAGTTGGCGGCCGTGCTGATGCACCGGTATTGCGCAGCCTGGGAAAACCTCCAGCGATTGATGACGGGACAGCTCGCGTCACCCATTGCAACGCTAAACGTGGCGTCGTGAAACCGACCAGTTACCCGTATAGCACTCGGAGATCACCTTCCCAGCCTATGGGGAGGTTGTGAAGTCGACCGCCTCGGGGACGTTGCATCAACGCGCGATGGCCTCGCACTGCAGCTCGTGCGTGCGGGCCTCGGTCATACCATCCACGATTTCCGACGAGATGCTGCTCTGCACCGACGGAATGTCCCGTCGATAAGACGGGTTTGGCCCTTCGTCGTGTTCGCTGCTTGAATGCCTTTCAGTTCCGGCCACGTTCGTGCCGGATATGGAGGGCGAATCATGTCTTGGAATGGTGACGGAACGCTGACAATCTTGCGCCGACGGCAGGTCGAGCAGTGCACCGGTTTATCGAGGTCGACGATCTACAAGCGCATGCAAGAGGGGACGTTTCCCCGCGCCATTGTGCTTGGCGGGCGAATGGTAGGGTGGCGGGCGGCCGATATCGAACAGTTCTTGGCAGATCCCGCGCGATATCGAGCTTCGCAGGCGCGCGAACCTGAAGAGCAGGACGGCAGCGGTGAAAAACGATAAGCCGCCGCCGACGCTCGATGAGCGTCTTCGCAACTGGGGGCAGTCGAATCGTGGTGCCCATGATCCCGCTGATGCAGAATATGTGACCCAAGCGTGGCGAACGCTGTCGCCCAGAAATCAGGACCTTCTGCGCATGGTCTATCTCTGGCATGCGAGTCGGGAAGTCGTGTGTCGACGGCTGAAGATTGCCCGTCATCCGCGTCAACATTTCGATCTGGAGCTCGATGCGGCACGAGCCGCGCTTGCCCGCGCGCTTGCAGAAGGCGAGAACCAACAGTGACAGTCGCGGGATGAATGTTGGGCGACGTCCATAATGCGGGTGCTCGCGCAGCATGAATCGCAGTCGCTTCGCGTTGGTGTGTCGTGGAAATGTCCCGGTCGCTCCGAGCACAAAAATAAATATAGGAATAGCGAGGAGCTTCACGGCACGATAGGGAGATCGCCTCATCTCGTCGACGCATATCGGCTCTTGAATCGGCGTAGCGGCTGACCTACAGTGGAGCCAACAATCTGATCCGGTCAACGTGCGTAGCACGACCGAGTACGCGTTAGCGGCCCCGTAGCATTGACGTCCGTGTGATGGCGTAGTGTGCCGTAGCGCGCGTGAGAAAGCCTGCAATCGCAGGCTTTTCTGTTTTGTGACGTGCTCTTGAGAATGCACGTTGAACTGGTCGCGACCTTTCCTCGCGCCGACACTCTCTCACTTTCATGAAAAGACGTCGCTGCTCGGAGCCCCATCCGAGGAATGACGACCATGAAATCGCTTCTGGTGGCTTCGGCCCGTGGTGGTACAGGCAGAACGACCGTGGTGTGTCAGTTCGCCCATTATCTTCATCGCGTCCGTGGATATCGGGTGTTGGTGCTTGATCTGGCCGAGCCGGCGTGCAGTGCCATTTTGCTTACACGCGGTGCCCGTGCACGCTCGACGAAGCGCGGAACACCAGATGTTCGGTCCGGCCGGCTTTCTGAGGTCGCAGAACCGTGCATTTGCGTGCTTGCGGCGGACGCCATTGCCGGCATTGCGTATCGAGCCGATCCGGCTCGCGTGCGTTGCTACGCCAACTTGCGACACCTATTGACTCAGGTCGCTCCGTTGTTTGACGTCTGTTTGATCGATAGCCCGCCGTGGCCTGACTCACGTGCCATTTGCGCGGCTGCGCTCGCCGACGCGCTGATCAGTCCCGTTCTGTTGTCGCCGGACACGCTTGAGCAGGTCGCCGATATCGTCAATGGCAGCAATGGGGTGCGCAATGTCCGAGCTCGACTCAATCCGTCGTTATGCTTTATCGGTATTCTGCCCAACTGCGTCGAGATGACTCCGCGGCAGCAGGCCCGATTCAAGCCGTTCGAGGCGTGCATGGCCACCTGGCTGGTTCCGCATGATCAAAGTCCAAGCGGCCACCTATTGCTCCCCCGGATTGCCGCCATTTCGCAGGCGCAGGCGGATGGGGTCTCGCTCATGGATTTCGTTCTGGCCGGTCTGGTGGCCCATCGCGAATGGCAGACCATGAGCGCGTGCTTCGACGTGCTCGCTCGGCGACTCGATTCTGCGAGTGAAGCGGCATTGCCTTCTGAAATGGCCGAGGCATGCCATGCGTAATTCAGCGTTGATTCCGGATGTGCGACAAAACGTCTGGCGCGGCGTGGTGTCGCTTGCGTTCGTGCTTGGCATGTCGATGGCGTGGCCCGATGTTGCACGCGCGGCCGATTGGGGGTGTCAGGTGAGGTTGTGCCTGTCTAACCCCGGTGGCCCGGAACAGTACGCCGAATGCGTGCCGCCAATCGAAAGACTATGGGCCGCGCTGCGAGATGGCGATTCCTTTCCAACCTGTGATCTTGCCACGGTTGGGACGCTGAGCGGAGCGGCACGCAACAATGCACGTTCCACCCAGTATCCCGCGACGTCGGTCTTGCATCGCCTGCAACAGGTCGATCGCTCAGGAGAGGGGGATCGATGATGCCGCTCGATTTCATGTCGCTCGCGCACGACTGCGCGCCGCAGATCGCCCCGGCCACGATGGCGGCGATCGTGCGCACCGAATCAGGATTCAATCCCTACGCGATCGGCGTCGTTCACGGACGGCTGCGTCGACAGCCATCGAATGTGGTCGAAGCAGTCGCGACGGTACGCGCGCTGGAGGCGGGCGGCTGGAATTTCAGTGTCGGGCTCGCGCAGGTGAATCGAGCGAACTGGCTGGCCTATGGCCTGTCTGCCGAGAACGCGTTCGAGCCTTGTCGCAACCTGGCAGCGGGTGCTGCCATTCTCCACCGCTGTTTTACCGCGGCGGTGACGACCCAAAAGTTCGACGTGGGGACCGACTATCAGGCGGATGTACAGGCTGCACTACGCGCGAGTCTGTCTTGCTATGCGAGCGGCAATTTCTCGACCGGCTACCGGACGGGCTACGTCCAGCGTGTCGTGGAGAACGCTTCGGCGCACGCTTCCTCGGATTCGTCTGTTCCAGCGATTGCACCTATTCCGGTGGTACCGATCGGTTCCGCAATGCCGATTCGCGCCCCCCGCTCTGACCCTGCGATTCGGCAGCTATTGCGGCGGGATCGTGATGGGATGAACGCCGCTTCGCCCGTTACCGAGGAACGACTTAAACCGGACAGTAGTGCCGTGGTGTTCTAACTCGACATTGGCGAATCAGTTAGAGATATATCGGAAAGGATTCGATCATGTGCTTAGGAGTGCGATATAAATTATCGATGTTCTTCGAACGGACGATGCGATTTCTGTCCGATCGAAAGACGGCGCTGGCAACCATTTTTGCCACTTCGTCCTTGATGTTCACTGCACCGGCCCGCGCACAACTATCGCAGGTCAATACGCTGCTCAACACGATCCAGACGACGCTGCTGAGCGTTGGGGGCGTGATCTGTTCGATTTCTATTATCTGGGCGGGCTTTCGGATGATGTTCCAGCACGCCCGATTCGGTGATATCGCGAACGTATTTATCGGCGGTCTGTTCGTCGGTTGCGCGACCGTTATCGCCGGCATGCTGATTCCTTCGAGCTGATCGGGGCGCCGAACCATGCATTCGCTCAAGGATCCCGTCTTCAAAGGCTGCACGCGTCCCGCGATGCTTTGGGGTGTGCCGCTGGTGCCCCTCCTGATGGTCGGCGGCGGCATGCTGATCCCCGCAATCTGGGCACTGCTTGCCAGCCCTGCGCTGGGTGTGGCGATCCTCTTTTTGATGATTCCGGTGTTCGTCGCGATGCGGGTGACGACGCGCCACGACGATCAACGGCTTGCGCAGCACGCGCGACGCGCTCGCATGGCATTGCGTCAGGGCAATCGCCGCTTCTGGGGCGCACATGCGTATGTGCCGGTGCGCCTGAAGAGGAGGGCATGACATGGCGCGCCAATCGCACATCGGATCCGTCGCGAGCCGGGAAGTGCCGCTTGCCGGCTATATCCCGTACTCGACGCATGTGACCGACCACGTCATCAAGACGCGCGAAGGCGACTACCTGCAAATCTGGAAGATCGCCGGCATTGCGTTCGAGGCAGCCGATCCCGCCGACATCCTCGCGCGGCATGAGGGGTTCAACCAATTTGTGCGCGGACTGGCGGGCGGTCATGTGGCGTTGTGGTCGCATCGTCTGCGTCGGCGGGTGTCGGACCGATTCTCGACGCAGTACGAAAACCGCTTCTGCCAAGAGTTGGCGACCCGCTACTACGCGAGTTTTGCGGGTTACCGGATGATGGCCAACGAGTTGTATCTGACGGTGGTCTACCGGCCAAACCGCACCCGCCTTGGCCGTGTCTTCAGCCGAGCGGCACGCCGCACGCGCGACGATATTCGGCGCGATCAGCTTGACGCACTGAAGATGATGTCGGAGCTCGCTGCCCAGGTTGAATCGAGCCTGAAACCCTATGAACCGGTCGCGCTCGGCGTCTATCGCCGGCCGAGTCCCGTCGTGGCCACGTCGCGCCGCTATTCGTCAGCGCTGGAACTGCTCGGCTATCTGGTCAATGGCGTCTGGGAACCTGAGCCCGTGCCAACTGGCACGATCCGCGAGGCGCTGCCAATTTCGCGGCTTTTCGTTGGTGCCGAGAAAATCGAGATTCGCATGCCGACGGCAACCCGGTTTGCGGCGATGCTCGACCTCAAGGATTATCCGGAAGACACCGAACCGGGCATGCTCAATGGCCTGCTGTACGGCGACTTCGAATATATCGAGACGCAGAGCTTCACGATTCTGGATAAGCCCACGGCGAAGGAGACGTTGGAGCGGCAGCGCAATCAGCTTATCGCCGGTGAGGACGTTGCCCTGTCCCAGGTCGACGCGATCGACCGCGCGCTCGATGAGCTGATCAACGGGAATTTCGTTCTTGGCGAGTATCACTATTCGCTGGCGGTGCTCGGCGACTCGTTGAATGAAGTGTCTCGAAGCGTCGCGAAGGCACGGACGCAACTGGCCGATGCGGGGTTCCAGACGGCTTTGATCGATCTCGTGGCTGATGCGGCCTGGTTTGCTCAATTACCCGCCAACTGGCGCTACCGACCGCGCGAAGCGAAGCTCACGTCGCGGAATTTTTGCGGTTTGGCGAGCCTGCACAACTTCGCGACCGGCAAGCGCGACGGCAATCCGTGGGGCGAGGCAATCACGATCGTCAAGACACCCAGCGGCCAACCGCTCTATCTGAACTTTCACGCGACACCGGACAAGCAGGACTCAATCGACGAGAAGGCACTTGCCAACACGCAGATCATCGGCCGAGCCGGAGCGGGCAAGACGGTGCTCGAGCTGTTCTTGCTCGCGATGGCGACCAAGTATGGCCTGACGGCGATGCTGTTCGACAAGGATCGCGGCACTGAGATCGCGATCCGTGCGATGGGCGGCACCTATACCGTGTTCCGCCGCGGTGAGCCCACCGGGCTGAATCCATTCCAGATGGCGCCGGATGAGCCGGTGATCGATTTCTGGGAGCGCCTCGTGCGCAAGCTCGTCGACGTCGGCGAGCCGTTGTCTGCAAAGGACGAACTCGACATCTCACGTGCCGTGCGAGAGGTCGCGCGTATGGATAAGCCCCTGCGCCGTCTGTCGATGGTTCGGCAGCTTCTCCCGAACGTGGGCGAAAACAGCTTGCACTCGCGGCTGGCCAAATGGTGTGCGGGCGGCCGTCTGGGGTGGGTGCTCGATAACCCGACGGACCGTATCGATCTGGCGCACGCGAAACTGTTTGGTTTTGACGACACCGAACTGCTGGACGATCCCGAGGTGTCGACGCCAGTGACGATGTACCTGCTGCATCGAACCGAAAACCTGATCGACGGGCGACGCTTCATCTATGTGATGACCGAGTTCTGGAAGCGGCTCGGGGATCCGGTTTTCACCGATTTTGCGAAGAACAAGCAGAAGACAATCCGCAAGCAGAACGGGCTGGGGATTTTTGATACCCAGTCCCCGGCCGACGTATTGCGAAGCGAAATCGCCAGTGCGCTGATCGAACAGAGCGCGACGTTTTTCTTCCTGCCGAATCCACGTGCCGACTACGACGATTACGTGCATGGCTTCAAGCTGACCGAAGCCGAATTCAATATCGTGCGCAACCTGGGCGAGAGCAGCCGCTTGTTTCTCGTCAAGCAGGGCCATCGCTCCGCGATCGGCCGCCTCGATCTCGCAGGACTTGGCGATGTGCTCGATGTCCTGTCTGGCACGACCGATAACGTCGAGTTGCTCGATGCGATTCGTGCCGAAGTCGGAGAGTTGCCCAAAGACTGGTTGCCCGTTTTTCATGAGCGACTATCGAAGCGCCGGGCGGCTCAGGCGAACTCGAGCTTGTCTCCGACACCCGGGCCGGGAGGGGCGCGATGAGCGGCCTCTATACTGCCGTGGGGGGCACCCTCGAGAACGGCATGTCGACCTACGTTACGACCGTATCGTCGGCGCTTTCCGGAGCGCTCGTGCCGGTCGTGACCACGGGCGTCACGATCTGGGTGCTGGCCTATGGTCTCGCGGTGGTGCGCGGCGAAGCCCACGAGGCGGTGCCGGCCTTTGCCTGGCGAGGGCTGAAAGTGTCGATCACGCTGGCGTTCGCGCTGAGCGCCGGGATCTACCAGCAGCAGGTTGTCACCGCCGTCAACGGCGCGACGGCCGGGCTGGCCCAGACCATCCAGAACGCGGCGAACACGACGGGTGGGGGCAACCCGGGATGCGGGTCGGCCAACGGCAGCACCGTGACGGGACAGGGCGCCGCGACCAGCATTTACCAGACACTCGACTGCTACGACCAACAGGTCGACCTCGTGATGGACGCCTACTTCAACAAGGCGACGCATGAGGGAATCAGTCCGAGCGGTCTGGCCGCCGCGATTGGGGATTTCCTCTGCGGCCTCATTGCCGCGCTCGGCGGGTCCATCTTTTTGATCGTGCTTGCCTTCGAGGTCGTGATGGCAAGGATGCTGCTCGATCTCGTGCTTGGGCTGGGCCCGATCTTCATCGCGTGTGCCGCGTTTGCGCCCACTGCGCGATTTTTCGAAGCATGGACTGCCAAGGTTGCCAATTACGCGTTGCTACAGGTTCTGGTTGCTGCGTTCCTTGGCATGGCGCTTACGGCGTTCTCGACCGATCTCACTTCGTTCCACGCGACGGGCGGTTCACCCGGTGACGATTCGTCAGCCCTGATGCAAGCAGTTTCCGCCTCCCTAGACGATGCCGCCGCAGCGGCTGCCGCGATTGGGCTCTTTGCGACCGGGGTGTTCCTCGCGATGGTCGGTTGGCAGTTGCCTTCGGTTGCGGCGGGCCTGTCTGGCGGTGCCACGCTGTCGGGTTTCGGTGCGTTTGTGGCCGGCATGGCATCGCGAAGCCTCGTCACGGCGATCGGGCGGGCGTTCAGCCGTAACGGACGAGGCCCGCCCTCCGGTGGCGAAATTCGCGACCGGACGGGTTCAGGCGGGGGGTCGGGGTCGGGCGGCGGCGGGCCCCCAGCTTACCAGCGCGCTGCACGCGCGAATTTGGGCCACCAGGACAGCTGACCAGGAGGTAATGACCATGAACGGACGAAGCAAATGGATCACTGTCGCATGCGTGTGTGCGGCGCAGTGCGCGGGCGCCGACGCGCAAGGGATCCCCGTCTATGACGCGCAGAGCGTTGTGCAGGCCATTGCCACCGTGGGCCAACTCAAGCAGCAAGTGCAGCAAGAAATACAGATCTACCAGTCGACGATCGGCACACGCGGTTTCGGCGCGCTTCTGAGCAATCCGGTCGTCGCCAACTCGTTGCCGTCGAACTGGCAGAGCGTCTATACCGCGATCCAGAACGGCGGCTACGCGGGCCTGACGGGCAGTGCGCAGGCATTACGCTCGGCCAGCCGGATCTACGACTGCGAGGACCAGACCGGGGTGGATCAGCAGGTGTGTCGGCGCACGCTCAACAAGCCCTACCAGGACAAGGCGTTCGGCCTGCAGGCATACCAGACCGAGCTGCAGGAGCTGGACCAGATCCAGAGTCTCGCGCAACAGATCAACGCGACGCAGGACCCGAAGGGCGTCGCGGAGTTGCAAGCGCGCATTCAGACCGAATCTACAACGGTCGGCAATGAGATGAACAAGCTGCAGCTCTTTCGCATGCTGGCCGAGACCGAGGACAAGCTCGTATCCGAGCAGCAAAGTGAACTGGTGCTGAGCCGAGCGGGTAAGACCAACCGGCTCCAGGACCAGATGGTGCCCGCGTCATTCGGCAACTGAGGCGACACCATGTCCATCCTGAGTTCGATGACGTTCGCCGGGTGCCTCGCCTGGAGTCTTGCCGCCTGCAGCAGTGGGCCACCCAAGCCCGTACTGCCGGACGGCCTGCACCGCGTGCCGGTCAATCGTGTCCCGCCCGTGCCTGACGTGCCAACGACCGTGCCGGCTGCTCCTGACCAGCCCGCGTTGCCGGATGCTGGAGATCACTCATGAGCTCGCACGGTTATGGCCGCGTACTCGACATCGAGGCATCGCTGACTCACCTGCAGGAGCGCTCGGAACGGCGTGCGTGGCACGTTGCTTACGGGGCAGTTGGCATTGCCGTGCTGAGCACGGTAGCGCTCGCCGTGATGGCGCCGTTCTATCGCGTCGTGCCTCTGCCCATTGAGGTCGATCGCCTGACGGGAGAATCCCAGGTGATCGACGTGCTCGACGCCCGCCACGTGCATACGAAGGAAATCCAGGACAAGCACTGGGTCGAGACGTATGTGCGCGCACGCGAGCGCTACGACTGGGGACTGCTGCAGATGGACTACGACAGCGTGCTCACGATGAGCGACGACGTGGTCGCTCGTGATTACCGTGGCATCTACAGCGGTCCCGATGCACTGGATCGGCAGTTGGGGACTGGTGTTGAGCGGCGCATCCGGATTCTCTCGGTCACGCTGCCGCCCTACGAACCCGGTCGTGCAGTTGTGCACGTCGAACGGACGTCGTTCAAGAATGGCGAAGCCCATGCTGAGCCAACCCAGCGTTTCGTGATCACGCTGGCTTATACCTACCGGCCGCCCGTGTTTACGCGCGAGAGCGTGGCGATCGCCAATCCGTTCGGCTTCAAGGTCACAGCCTATAGCCGGGATGCGGAATATACACCGCCGGCGTCGGCAGTAGGAGGCACACCATGAGAGCGCTTCCGTTCGGCGTTGCGCTGGCGAGCCTGCTGTTCGTTGGGGGCGCGAGGGCGGTTGATCTGCCCGGTTGGAACGGCGACTCGCGCGTTCGCCAGGTGATCTACCGGGCCGATGAGGTGGTGCGCGTGGAGGCGCAACGCGGCTTTGCGACGCACATCGCGCTGGGGTCCCACGAGCACATTCAGGTGGTCGCGCCTGGAGATCGAGACGGCTGGCAAGTGGTGGCGAACAAGGGCGATCACGATGTGTACCTGAAACCGCAGCTTGCAGCCCACGATTCGAATCTCGAAATTCGCACCGACCGGCACAGCTACAGCTTTGATCTCGTGGTGCTTCCGCTGAGGTCGAAGTTCGGCAATGACCGCGTGATGTATCGCGTGACTTTCGTCTATCCGGACGAGTTGGCGAAGCTGGCGTCGGGGGAGTCGGATGTCGAGTTGGTCGCGAAGCGCTTGGCGCAACCGGCGGTCGTGCGTAACGCACGATATTCGATGCAGGTGATGCCGAGCTCCGACGACATCGCGCCGACCTCGGCATGGGACGACGGACGTTTTACGTATCTGCGTATCCCGAACAACCGACGCATGCCGGCGATTTTTCGGGTGGCCGACGACGGTACGGAAAGCGTGGTCGACAAGCACATCGACGGCGACACGATCGTCGTGCATGAGGTGGCGAAGCGATTCGTGCTGCGGCTCGCACGGGAGGTCGTTGGAATTTGGAATGACGCTTACGACATCGACGGCGTGCCGGCTCATGACGGCACGACGGTCAACGGGGTGAAGCGCATTCGGCGGAGCCATCGCGATGAATGACGATACCCCGCGCAACGTGATCGGGCCCGACGATAGTTCGGACCGTCAGCCTGAAGGTGGCCAGAACGCGGGCGCATCAAATGCTTCCGCTGATCGCGGTATGCCAGCGTTGGGGCAATACCGTGGTGTACGCCCGCGCGCCTGGTGGCTGACGCCTATCGTAATCGTGCTGATTGTCGGGGTGGGTGCCGTCTGGACCGTGCACGGTTTTCTCGCGCGACATGATGCCGAAGCGAAGGCGCGGCGCGATTCGGCGGCAGGTACGTCTTCCCAGGGGCGCACGTTCAACGATCTAGCCGCTTCGTCGGCCGGTAGCGCAGCCTCGGCAACGGTACCAGAAAGCGCGGTTGCCGTGCGCCCCGCATCGACTTCGAGCGTGGTTACCTCTGATCGTATCGCACACACTGCGATCACCCGCAGCTACTACGATGCGCCGCTGCTTGCAG
>NZ_WHNU01000029.1:0-118484 GCF_009362305.1 Burkholderia sp. BE17 | reverse complement strand
GCCCGTTCCAGGGGCCATGCCGTCGGCGGCGATTCCGATGCGGGCAACCAGACCGGCGATTGCGCGTTAGCCGGCCTGTGTCCCGCAGCCCGGGCAGAAGCGCGCATCGGCAGCCAGCGCCGCGTGGCAGCGGCTGCAAGCCCTGCCGCGTTGCGCCGTACCGCACTGCGCGCAGAAGCGCGCATCCGCCGCGTTGAGCGCGCCGCAACCTGCGCAGGCGAGCTGGCTCAGCGGCACGTTGCCGCCTTGGCCATCGGCCGGCGCCTGCCAGCCCCAGCCGTGACGATCGCGGCCGCGCGCATCGTGGCCGCCGTCCCCGTCCCGGCGCTGCCCGCCGTGATGCCCGCCACCGCTACTGCTGTTGCCGTGCCCATTGCCGTGCCCATTGCCGTGCCCGTTGCCGTGCCCGCCACCGTGTCCACCCAGGATCCGTTTCAGAAAACTCATCGCACGCCCCTCAACGCGTGGCCTGCGCGCCGCCGAACGCCCCGGAGGACGACAGCAGCCGCAAGCCGTTGGCGACGACGATCAGGCTCGCGCCCGCGTCCGCGAATACCGCCATCCACATCGTGCCGAGCCCCGCGACCGTGAGGCCGAGGAACACGATCTTCACGCCCAGCGCGAAGCCGATGTTCTGCACCAGCACGCGGTGCGTCGCACGCGACAGCCGCACGAACGCGGGAATCTTGCGCAGGTCGTCGTCCATCAGCGCGACGTCGGCCGTCTCGATCGCCGTGTCGGTGCCCATCGCGCCCATCGCGAAACCGATGTCGGCGCGCGCGAGCGCCGGCGCGTCGTTGATCCCGTCGCCGACCATCCCGACCGCGCCCGCGCCGCCGGCCGACAGTTCCTCGACCGCCGCGAGCTTGTCTTCGGGCAACTGGTTGCCGCGCGCGTCGTCGATGCCGGCCTGCTGCGCGATGGCTTGCGCGGTGTGCGGGTTGTCGCCCGTCAGCATCGCGGTGCGGATGCCGAGCGCGTGCAGGTCGGCGATCGCGTCGCGGCTCGTGTCCTTGATCGTGTCGGCCACCGCGAAGATGCCGAGCACGCGCGCGTCGTCGACCAGCACCACGACGCTCTTGCCCTGCCGCTCGAGCGCATCGAGCTTCGTTTCGAGGGCCGGCGAGCAGCGCTCGAGTTCCTCGACGAGCCGGTGGTTGCCGAGCCAGTAGCGCGCGCCGTCGATCGTGCCGCGCACGCCGCGCCCAACCAGCGCTTCGAAGTCCTGCACATCGGCGAATGCGCCCGTTCCGGCCTCGCGCGCCGCGGCTGCGATCGCCTGCGACACCGGGTGATCCGAGCGCGCGGCAAGGCTCGCACCGAGGTGCCGGACACGCTCGGCATCGACGTCCGTCGCATGCACGTCGAAGTCGGTCTGCACCGGCTTGCCGTGGGTGATCGTGCCGGTCTTGTCGAGTGCGAGCCACGCGAGCTTGCGCCCTTCTTCCAGATAGACGCCGCCCTTCACGAGAATCCCGCGCCGCGCGGCGGCCGCGAGCCCCGACACGATCGTCACCGGCGTCGAGATCACCAGTGCGCACGGGCACGCGATCACGAGCAGCACCAGTGCGCGGTAGATCCAGTCGTGCCACGCGCCGCCCATCACGAGCGGCGGCACCACCGCGACCAGCAGCGCGACCGCGAACACGATCGGCGTGTAGACGCGCGCGAACTGGTCGACGAAGCGCTGCGTCGGCGCCTTCGCGCCCTGCGCCTCCTCGACCGCGTGGATGATCCGCGCGAGCGTCGAGTTGGCCGCGACGGCCGTCACGCGGTATTCGAACGAACCCGATTCGTTGATCGTGCCCGCGTACACGGCGTCGCCGGCCGTCTTTTCGACGGGCAGGCTCTCGCCGGTGATCGGCGCCTGGTTGACCGTCGAGCGGCCCGCGACGACTGCGCCGTCCAGCCCGATCCGCTCGCCCGGCTTCACGCGCACGACCGCGCCGAGCGCGACCTGCGCGGCCTCGATGGTGCGCCACGACCCGTCGGCATCCTGCACGGTCGCGGTGTCCGGCGCGAGCTGCATCAGGCCCTGGATCGCATTGCGCGCGCGGTCGAGCGACTTCGCCTCGATCAGCTCGGCGATCGTGAACAGCACCATCACCATCGCGGCTTCCGGCCACTGGCCGATCGCCATCGCGCCCGTCACCGCGATGCTCATCAGTGCGTTGATGTTCAGGTTGCCGTTGCGAATCGCGATCCAGCCCTTCTTGTACGTGGTGAGCCCGCACGCGAGCACCGCCGCGAGCGCGAGCGCCGCCGACAGCCACACGGGCAGGCCGGCCCAGGTCGCGCCCTCGGATGCGATCGCGGCGACGCCCGCCAGCGCCAGCGGCCACCACGGCTTCGCGGGCGCGTCGGCGACGCGCGCCGCCGGCGCGCCGGCCGATGCTGCCTCGGGCGTCATCCCGAGCGTGCGGATCGCGCTTTCGATCGCCGGCTGGGCGCCCGGCACGTGCTCGACGGTCAGCATCCGCTGCATCAGGTTGAATTCGAGCGCCGACACTTCGCTCATCCCGCCGAGCTTCTTGCGGATCAGCGTTTCCTCGGTCGGGCAGTCCATCTGCATGATCCGGAACGCGGAGCGCACGTGGCCCGACGCGGTCGCCTGCGCGACCGGCAGCGGCGCGAGCGTCAGCGCGGCAGGCGCGCAGCAGTCGCCGGCCGCGTGGTCGTGGTCGTGGTCGTGGTCGTGGTCGTGGTCGTGGTCCGCGCCGTCGTGCGCGGTGTGGTCGTGCGAGCACGCCGCGCCGTGTACATGCGCGTCGCCGTGCGCATGGTCATGATCGTGGCCCGCATCGCCGTGCGCAGCATCGTCGTGCGAACACGCGGCACCGTGCCGATGCGCGTCGCCGTGCACATGGTCGTGATCGTGCCCCTCACCGCCGCCGTGGCCGTGATCATGGTCGTGGCCGCGCGATGCGGCGTCGCCGTGCGCGTGCTCGCCGGCCGCCGGCGCCGCGTTGGCAACGGTCGCCGCGTGCGTGTCGCGCGCGTCGGCGCAGCACGTATCGGCGCCGCCGGCATGGCGGTGTCGTGGGTCGTGGGTACGCTGGGCGTCGGTCATGACAACCTCCTTTGTGGCTTGACGGTGTAGAGTTAACACCCTGAAGCCACTACAAGGTCAACCCTTACACGGGAGAAAGGCATGAAGATTGGCGAACTGGCCAAAGCGGCCCGCTGCACGCCCGAGACGATCCGTTTCTACGAAAAAGAGGGGCTGATGCCGGATGCGGAGCGCACCGACGCGAACTACCGCAACTACACCGACGTGCACGTGGAACGGCTGCGCTTCATCCGCAACTGCCGCGCGCTCGACATGGCGCACGACGAGATTCGCACGCTGCTGCAGCTCACCGATACGCCGGCCGACCGCTGCGATTCGATCAATTCGCTGCTCGACGACCACATCGGACACGTCGACGCGCGCCTCGCGGAACTCACGCATCTGCGCGACCAGCTCACCGAATTGCGCCGCCAGTGTGTCGGCGAACATTCGGTCGAGGATTGCGGGATCGTGCACGGTCTCGCGACGATGGAAACCGTCGCGCCGGCCGCGAAGCGCTCGCACCTAGGCTGAAACCCTTGTGAAATAAGATAGTCTGGTTGAGAATAGTCATATTTTTACTAGATATGTCACAACTATTCATGTCAACGAGCCGTCCGTCCCCGCTCGCGCTGGCCGTCCTCGCGACGCTCACCGAAACGCCGATGCATCCGTACGGGATGCTGCAGCAATTGAAGGCCCGCGGGCACGACGAAGTCGTCAACGTGCGGCAGCGCACGAGCCTCTACCAGACGATCGACCGGCTGCTGCGCGACGGCCTGATCGCCGTGCACGACACCGAGCGCGACGGAGCTTTCCCCGAGCGCACGCTGTATGCGCTGACCGAAGCCGGGCACACGGCCGGCCAGGCGTGGCTGCATGCGCTGCTCGCGGAACCCGCGCGCGAATATCCGGTGTTCGGCGCCGGCCTCGCGTTCCTGCCGCTGCTCGATGCCGACGATGCGCGGCACCAGCTCGAACTTCGAATCGCCCGGCTCGACGCCGAGCGCCAGCGTCTGGAAGCGCTGCGCAACGCCGCGCAGGCCGACCAGGTGCCGCGCCTGTTCCTGTTGCAGAACGAACACGCGCTCGTGCTGCTGAATGCGGAGCTCGACTGGGCGCGCAGCGTCGTCGAACACCTGAAGATCGGCGCGCTGCGCTGGGTGGACGGCTGACAAGTCACGAAGGCCGATTCCCGCTGACAACGGCAATCGCCCCTGTCAAAGCACCTTGCCGGGATTCAGGATGCCGCGCGGGTCCAGCGCGACCTTCAGGCGCCGCATCAGCCCGATTTCAGCATCGCTGCGCGTGTGCGCGAGATAGGGACGCTTGAGCACCCCGATCCCGTGCTCGGCCGACACCGAGCCGCCCATGTCCCGCACCACCGCGTACACGCAGTGATCGAGCGCGTCGGCGTCCGCGTCGGTCATCCCGGCCAGCGACACGCCGATATGCACGTTGCCGTCGCCGACATGACCGAAGAACAGGCACGTGAGCGCCGGCCAGCGCGAGCGCAACGCCGCCTCGCAACGCTCGGCGAACGCGCCGAGCTCGCCCGTCGGCAAACTCACGTCGAAGTTGACGAGCTGCGGCAGCGCATCGATCGCGAGGCCTTCGCGCAGCGTCCACAGGTCGCGCGCCTGCCGCTCCGACGTCGCGAGCACCGCATCGTCCACGAGCCCTGCGTCGATCCCCGCCGCGAGGCCGGTTTCCAGCGCTTGATGCGCATCGCCGCCCGGCGCGCTCGTCGCACATTCGATCAGCACCGCGAAACCGCCGTCGCCCGCGAACGGCGCGGCGACGCCCGGCGTGTGACGCGCGACGTAGTCGTAGAACGCCGGCCACATCGCCTCGAAGCTGACGACCTCCGGCAGCGTGCGCATTCGGTTCCACAAGCCGACCACCGCGTCGTAGTCGCGCACGCGGCAGAGTGCGGTGGCCGGCGCGGCGAGCAACGGGTGCAGCCGCAGCACGGCGCGCGTGACGACGCCGAGCGTCCCCTCGCTGCCGATGAACAGCTGCTTCAGGTCGTAGCCCGCGTTGTTCTTCAGCATGCGGTTCATCGACGACACGACCGTGCCGTCCGCGAGCACGGCCTCGAGCCCGAGCACCTGCTCGCGCATCATCCCGTAGCGGATCGCGCGCGTGCCGCCCGCATTGGTCGCGAGCATGCCGCCGATCTGGCACGAGCCGCGCGCACCGAGATCGACGCCGAACGTGAAGCCCGCCGCTTCCGCGGCTTCCTGCACCGTCTGCAGCGGCGTCCCGGCGCGCACGGTCATCGTGCCGGCCGCCGCGTCGAGCGCTTCGATGCCCGCGAAGCGTTCCATCGACAGCACGACCTCACCGCCGAGCGCGACCGCGCCGCGTGCGAGCCCCGTCAGCCCGCCTTGCGGCACGACCGGCTGCCCGAGCCGCGTACACAGCGCGAGCGTACGCGACACGTCGTCGACGCTGCGGGGGCGCACCAGCGCACGCGGCCGCACGCCGGCCGGCTCGTTGTACGCGGTGAAGTAGCGCGGATCGATGTCGGCCGCGCGCGTGACGAGCGCGTCGCCCAGTTCGGCGACGAGCACGGCATCGAGCGCATCGTCCGACAGCGGCGCGCCGCCCTGTTCGCCGCCCGCGGCGGCCGGGTTCGGGTTCTGCATCGCGCGCGCCCCGGCTTACTTCGTCGAGATGTCGATATCGCCGAAATACTTCAGGCCGAGCGACTTCACCGTGCCGTCCGCCTTCAGCTTGTCGATCGCCGCGTCGAGCTTCGCCTTCAGCGCGTCGTCGCCCTTGCGCAGGCCGAAGGCGATGCCGCTGCCGAGAATCCGGTCGTCGTGCACAGGCTGGCCGACGAACGAGAAGCCCTTGCCGTCCGGGCGCGACAGGAAGCCGCGCTGCCCGGACGGTGCGAGCACCAGCGTCGCGTCGAGGCGACCCGCCACGAGGTCCGCATACGCCTGGTTCTGATCCTGGTATGCGACGACCGCGACGCCGGCCGGTTCCCAGTGCGCCTTCGCGAAGGTTTCCTGGATCGACGCCTGCAGCACGCCGACGCGCTTGCCCTTCAGCGATTCGGGCGTCGGCAGCAGGCCGCTGCCGGTGCGCGCGATCAGCTGGGTCGGCACGCGATAGATGATCGTCGTGAAGTCGATCGCCTGGCGTCGCTGCTCGGTCGCGTTCATCGCCGAGTTGATCGCGTCGAACTTGCGGCCCTTCAGCGCGGGAATCAGGCCGTCGAATGACGTCTCGACCCATTTGCACGACAGCTTCGCCGTCTGGCAGACGGCATTGCCGACGTCGATGTCGAAGCCCTGCAGGTCGCCGTTCGGCGCTTTCGATTCGAACGGCGGGTATTGCGCCTCAAGGCCGAAGCGCAGCGTCTGCGCGTCGGCGAGCGCCGCGCCGGAGCCGATTGCGCACGCGAGTGCGAATGCGAGTTTCAGGGTTGCCGTGTGCTTCATCGTGATCTCCTGGGTCTGGTCGATGCGACGTCCTCGTCGCCGGTTTCCTTACTTACAGCGAACGCAGCCGCCGCGCGCCTTCGACCAGCGTCGCGTCGTCCTTCGAAAAACTGAGCCGGATCACGCCGGCGTCGGTGCCGTCGGTATAGAACGCCGACAGCGGAATCGTCGCGACGCGCGCGTCGCGGATCAGGCGCAGCACGAAATCGCTGTCGCTTTCGTCCGAGAAGTGCCGGAAGCGCGCGAGCATGAAGAACGAGCCTTCGCTCGGCAGCAGCTCGAAACGCGAATCGGCCAGTTCGCGCGCGAGCAGGTCGCGCTTGGCCTGGTAGAACGCCGACAGGCCGAGATAGCTGTCCGGCCGCGCGAGGATCTCCGCGAACGCGACCTGCATCGGCGTGTCGGCCGCGAACACCATGAACTGGTGCACCTTGCGGATCTCGTCCATCAGCTCGGCCGGCGCCAGGCAGTGACCGACCCGCCAGCCGGTCACGTGGAACGACTTGCCGAACGACGACACGATCACGCTGCGCTCGGCCAGCTCGCGATGGCGCGCCACGCTCTGGTGCAGCGCTCCGTCGAATACCACATGCTCGTAGACCTCGTCGGACAGGATCACGATGCCGGTGTCGCGCGTGAGCTGCGCGAGCCGCTCGAGATCGTCGGCGGAGAACACCGTCGCGGTCGGGTTGTGCGGCGTGTTCACGATGATCATTCGCGTGCGCGGCGTGATCGCGGCAGCCACCTCGTCCCAGTTCACGCGGAAATGCTCGGGCGACAGCTTGATCGCGACCGGCGTCGCGCCCTGCAGCCGCACGATCGGCGCATAGCTGTCGAACGACGGCTCGAAATAGATCACCTCGTCGCCCGGATGCACGAGCGCGCTGATCGCCGCGTACAGCCCTTCGCTCGCGCTCGCGATCACCGTGATCTCGGTCGCCGGGTCGTAGCGCGCGCCGTACAGCGCCTCGGTCTTTTCGGCGAGCCGCTCACGCAGCGCCATCACGCCGGCCATCGGCGAGTATTGGTTGTGCCCGTCGCGCATCGCGCGCGCGACGCCTTCGACGAGCGCCGGATCGGGCGCGAAATTCGGCGCGCCCTGCGACAGGTTCAACGCATCGTGTTGCGCGGCAAGCTGGCCGATCACCGTGAAGATCGTCGTGCCGACGTCGGGCAGTTTCGAACGGGGCGCGGTGGCGCTTCGCATGAATCCTCCTTCTGATGTCCTTCGGGCTGGCCCGCGCAACGCGCGCGGCCCTGCATCTGCCGCATGATTTAGCCCCAGCCAATATCGGCGGACAATCGAAAGTTCGTCATGGAGGCCATGCATTTTCCTCATGGCTCGCAGTGTGAAGCACGCAGCGGCAAGGCCAAGCTGCCGGCCCGATATGCGAATCAGGCATTACCCGTAAGGGATGCTACGCGTCCGCCGCCGCCAGATACGCGAGCAGCACGGCCCGCAGCTCGCCGCGCAGCGCGGCGAAGTCGAGCACGGGCCCGAGCGTCAGCAACGCCTGCGAGAGGCCGCCGTAGCAGACGGTATGCGCCATCCTTGCGAGCCCGTCGAGCCGCGCGGCCGGCGGCGGATCGGCCGCGTGCGCGAGCGCGTCGCGCCACAGTGCGACATACGCGTCGTAATGCCGGCGGTATGCGGCGAGCGGCGACACCTGCCGCTCCAGCGCGAAGAGTGCACTCCACAGCGCCGCGTCGGCGCCGATCGCGTCGACCTGCTGATCGACGAGCGCCACGGCGAGTTCGGCCCGCGGCGCGCCGCGCAGCTGCTGCGCCACATCGCGCAGCCGGTCGGCCATCGCCAGCACGTGCCGGTGGATGCAGAGCGCCCCGAGGCTCTGCTTGTCGCCGAAATACTCGTAGAAGGTGCCGATGCTGACGCCCGCGACGGCCGCGATCTCGCGGATCGTCGCCTTCGCGTAGCCGCGTTCGAGCAAAAGCTGAACGAACGCCTGCTGCAGCGCGTCGGAGCTCGCCTGTGCGCGCGACTGGCGCGGCCGGCGGCGCAACGCGGGCGCGGGTTGCGCCGCCGGCTGGCCGGGCGGCGCCGGAACCTGAACATGTCGCGGCGGCATATTTGCTACTCTGGAATTCAGCAGGGAATGCGTTTTACCGGGAGCCGGAACCTGCGCCGAAGCGCCACCCGTGTCGGACGACGCCGGCCGCCCGCGAAGCATGAGACCGGAGACAATCTCGATGACCGAATCGACTCACGCCGTCACGAACCAGTTCGACGAACTGGTCGACTATAACCTCTTCGCAACGGACGTCGCGCTGCGCGACGCGCTCGCCCGCGCGGGCGCCGACTGGGCCGTGCCGCAGCTCGACGCGTACGGCGCGCGGCTCGGCAGCGCCGACACCGCGCAACTCGCCGACGAAGCGAACCAGCACCCGCCGGAACTGCACACGTTCGACCGGCGCGGCCGGCGCATCGACCGCGTCGATTTCCACCCGGCGTGGCACACGCTGCTCGGCCAGTACCGCCACGAAGGCTTCGTGTCGCTCGCGTTCCGCGATACGCGCCGCGGCCGCTGGGCCGCAACCGCGGCCGGCTTCTACCTGCACGGCCAGATCGAGGCCGGCACGCTGTGCCCGGCAACGATGACGCAGGCCGCGATTCCCGTGCTGCAGAAGGAGCCCGCGCTGTGGAACCTGCTGCGCGACAAGCTCTACAGCGACGACTACGATCCGCGCGACGTGCCGGTCGCCGACAAGCGCTCGATCTGGTTCGGCATGGGGATGACCGAGAAACAGGGCGGCTCCGACGTGCGCGCGAACACGACGCTCGCCACGCCCGTCGGCGCGGGCGGGCGCGGCGGCGAATACCTGCTGCGCGGCCACAAGTGGTTCTTCTCCGCGCCGATGTGCGATGCGCACCTCGTCGTCGCGCACACCGAAGGCGGCAGCCCGTCGTGCTTCTACGTGCCGCGCTGGCGGCCGGACGGCACGAAGAACGCGGTCGAGATCCAGCGGCTGAAGAACAAGGTCGGCAACCGCAGCAACTCGAGCAGCGAGATCGAGCTGAACGACGCGTGGGGCATCATGCTCGGCGACGAAGGCCGCGGCATTCCGACCATCATCGAGATGGCCACCTACACGCGGCTGAACTGCGTGCTCGGCAGCGCGGCGATGCTGCGCCAGGGCGTCGTGCAGGCGATCGCGTACACGCGCCAGCGCCACGCGTTCGGCCGCGCGCTCGCCGAGCAACCGCTGATGCGCACCGTGCTCGCCGATCTCGCGCTCGAAAGCGAGGCGGCCCTCGCGCTCGCGATGCGTCTCGCCGACGCGTTCGAGCGCGACGACTCGCCGCTCGAGCGCGCGTGGAAGCGGATCGTCACGCCCGCCGCGAAATTCTGGGTCTGCAAGCGCGCGGTCGAACTGACCGGCGAGGTGATGGAAGTGTTCGGCGGCAACGGTTATGTCGACGACGGCCCGATCGCGCGGCTGTTCCGCGAGGCGCCCGTCAACTCGATCTGGGAAGGCTCGGGCAACGTGATGTGCCTCGACGTGCTGCGCGCGGTGTCGCGCGAGCCCGACGCGGCCGCCGCGCTGTTCGCCGAACTCACCGACCTCGGTGCGGGCGAACCGCGCATCCGCGCTGCGCTCGACGCGCTGCGCGCGATGCTCGCCGCGCCGGCCGACACGCTCGAGGCGTCGGGCCGCGTATTCGCGCAGCGGCTCGCGATCGTCGCGCAGGCGTGCCTGCTGCGCCGCGATGCACCGGCGGCCGTCGCCGACGCGTTCGTCGCGACGCGGCTCGCCGCGCCCGACTGGGGCCGCATCGCGGGCGGCTTCGATCCGCTCGCGATCGACGTCGCCGCGCTGCTGCAGCGCGCGTACCCGGCCTGACGCCGGTTCGTTCACCTGAGTTCGCCTTCGTTCGCCCCGCCCGGAGCCCTGATGAACCTCGTCGCCGCCCTCGATCGCGCCGCCCGCGCGACGCCCGACAAGCCGTTCCTCGTCAGCGAATCCGCGACGATCACCTATGCCGCCGCGCGCGAGCGCTCGCACCGCGCGGCGGCCGTGCTGAGCGCACTCGGCATCGCGGCCGGCGACCGCGTCGCCGCGATGTGCTTCAACACGCCGGCCTTCGTCGACCTGATGTTCGGGGTGTGGCGGCTCGGCGCGACGTTCGTACCGGTCAACCACAAGCTGCAGGCGCCGGAAGTCGACTACGTGCTCGAACACAGCCGCAGCAAGGCGCTCCTGTTCGACGTGGCGCTCGCGCCGGTGGTCGAACGCATCGTTCATCCGGCGCGGCAGCTCGTGACCGAAGGCGAGCTCGACGGCGTGCCGTGCTTCGACACGATGTGCGCAACGATGGACGGCGTCGCGGGCATCGAACCGGCCGACGGCGACATCGCACAGATCCTCTACACGTCCGGCACGACCGGCCGCCCGAAAGGCTGCGTGCACAGCCACCGCACCGTGACGCTCGCGGCGATGTCGGCGGCGCTCGCGATCGGCATCGGCCGCAACGAGCGCACGCTGATGGCGATGCCGATCTGGCATTCGTCGCCGCTCAACAACTGGTTCGGCGGCACGCTGGTCGCGGGCGGCACCGTCGTGCTGCTGCGCGAATACCATCCGCTGCGCTTCCTGCAGGCCGTCGAGCGCGAGCGCGTGACGCTGTATTTCGGCGCGCCGGTGTCGTACACGCTGCCGCTCGACACGATCGACGGCTTCGCGGCGTTCGACCTGTCGAGCGTGCGCGCATGGCTGTACGGCGGCGGCCCGATCGGCGCCGCGCAGGCCGAACGGCTCGCACGCGCGTATCGCAGCGACGCGTTCTTCCAGGTGTTCGGGATGACGGAAACGGGGCCGGCCGGCACGACGCTGTATCCGGACGAGCAGATCGCGAAGGCCGGTTCGATCGGCCGCCACGGCGGCCCGGGCGTCGACCTGCGCGTCGTGCGGATGGACGGCATCGATGCGCAGCCGGGCGAGACCGGCGAGATCTGGCTGAAGGCCGACAGCATGATGCTCGGTTATCTCGACGACGCGGCCGCGACGCGCGCCGCGTTCGCGCCGGGCGGCTGGTATCGCACCGGCGACGTCGCGCGAATCGATCAGGATGGCTACCTGTTCATCGTCGACCGGCTGAAGGACATGATCGTGACCGGCGGCGAGAACGTCTATTCGAAGGAAGTGGAGGACGTGCTCGGCGCGCACCCGGACATCGCCGAGGCGGCCGTCGTCGGCGTCCCGCATCCGGACTGGGGCGAGACGGTCGTCGCGCACGTCGTGATCCGCGCGGGCGCCGTGCCCGACGCGGACGCGCTGCGCGCGTTCTGCGGCGAGCGGCTCGCCGCGTACAAGATCCCGCGCGAGTTCGCGTTCGCGCAGGCGCTGCCGCGCACGCCGACCGGCAAGCTGCAGAAATTCCTGCTGCGCGTGCGCAAGGAATAGCGCCTGCTCACGTCGACAAAAAAGCCACCAGGCCCGACGGCCCGGTGGCTTTTTCGCATGATCGGCCGGGCAGCGACCTTCGCCGCCGCCCGCGAGTCACAGGCTGCTTACTTGCCGCCGATGCTCTTCAGCGGCTTCCACTCGCCCTTCTCGACCTTGTACATCGTGATGCCGCCGTTCTTCAGGTCGCCCTTCGCGTCATACGCGACGTGCGTCGACGTGACACCCGCCATGTCGCTCTTCGCGAGCACCGGCAGGTACTTCGCCGGATCGGTCGAATCGGCCTTCTTCATCGCGTTGAGCATCGCCATCGCGCCGTCGTAGGCGTACGGCGAGTAGGTCTGCACTTCTTCGCCGAAGCGCTTCTTGTACTTGTCGGCGTAGGCCTTGCCGCCAGGCATCTCTTCGAGCGGGAGGCCCGCCAGCGAAGCGATCGTGCCTTCCGATGCGTTGCCCGCGATCTTCAGGAACGTCGGCGTCTTCACCATTTCGCCGCTCATCAGCGGTGCCGCGATGCCGAGCGCCTTCATCTGCTTGACCATCGGCGCTGCCTGCGAATCCGCGCCGCCGTAGTAGACGAGGTCCGGCTTCGCCGCCTTCAGCTTGGTCAGGATCGCCTTGAAGTCGACAGCCTTGTCGTTCGTGAATTCGCGGTCGACGATCGTCGCGCCGCCGGCCTTCGCGGCCTTCTCGAACTGGTCGGCGAGACCCTGGCCGTAGGCCGTGCGGTCGTCGACGATCGCGATCTTCTTCATGCCGAGATCCTTCGACGCGAACGCGCCGGCCACCGAGCCCTGCTGCGTGTCGGACGTCATCATGCGGAAGGTCGTCTTGTAACCTTGCTGCGTGTATTCCGGCGCCGTCGCCATCGCGATTTCCGGAATGCCCGCGTTCGCGTAGATGCGCGATGCCGGGATCGTCGTGCCCGAGTTGAAGTGGCCGAGCATGCCCTTGATGCCGTCGTCGACGAGCTTCTGCGCGACCGTCGTACCCGTGCGCGGGTCAGCCTGGTCGTCCTGCGTGCTGAGCACGAACTTCACCGGCTTGCCGCCGATCTTCGGGTTCGTCGCGTTGAAGTCTTCCAGCGCGAGCACGATCCCGTTCTGCATATCCTTGCCGTAGTGCGCCTGCGCGCCCGTCATCGGCCCTGCGTAACCGATCTTCACGTCATCCGCATGGGCCGTCCCCGCCAGCGACATGACCGCGACGAACGTCGCGCCTGCCACCTTTTTCATCGTGTGTTGCATAGCATCTCCTTGGTACCAGGGTAAATGAAGCGGCTTCGGGATCGCCTTGCCGCTTCTTTGTTTGATCCGAACGGCAAGGATGATCAGCCGATCGTCATCAAATTCGCATTGCCGCCCGCCGCGGCCGTATTCACGCTCACCGAGCGCTCGGTCAGCAGCCGCTCGAGCGCGTAGTCTTCCGAGTCGCCGCTCTCGAACGCACCCACCGACACGCCCTGCACCGACACGATCGGGCCCGGCCGCTGCGCGACGTCCTTCACGAGCGTCTGCAGTTCGTCGCTGTCGCCTTCGAAAAGCACCGCGTCGAACGCCGCGTCGGCCTGCTTGCGCACGGCCGCGTGCGGCTTCAGCGACGCCGGCAGCGCGGCGACGAGCGCCTCGCCGGCCGCGCCGGCGAACAACGCGCGGTTGCCCGTCGCCAGCACCGCCGCGAACTGCGCGCGCGCGCCGCCCGGCGTCGCCGCGACACACAGCACCGTGCCGCGCGGGCCGAGTGTATACGTGTTTCGTTCGCCCGTCGGGCCGGTCAGCACCGCGGTCGCACCGGCCGGCACCTGCGCGAGATAACCGTCGCAACGCGCCGCCAGCGCCGGTTCGCGCTGCTCGATCAGCCAGTCGCGCAGCGTCGTCAGCGCCGCCGCCGGGTTGCCGCGTGCGTCGCCTTCTACTGCGCCGTCCGCCACCAGCGTCTGCGCGAGCGAACGCGGCAGGCCCGACGGACGCGTCGCGAGCAGGCGCTGCAGGTAAAGCGCGCCGCCGGCCTTCGGGCCCGTGCCCGACAGCCCTTCGCCGCCGAACGGCTGCACGCCGACCACCGCGCCGATCACGTTGCGGTTCACGTAGATGTTGCCGACGTGCGCGTTCGAGATCACGTGCGCGATCGTCTCGTCGATCCGCGTGTGGATGCCGAGCGTCAGGCCGTAACCCGTCGCGCGGATCTGCTCGAGCAGCTTGTCGAGCTGGTTGCGGCGGTAGCGCACGACGTGCAGCACGGGGCCGAACACTTCACGCTTGAGCTCGTCGATGCTGCCGATCTCGATCAGCGTCGGCGGCACGAACGTGCCGTGCGCGCACGCATCGGGCGCCGGCAGCTGCGTGACCGCGTGGCCCTTGTCCTTCATCGCCGCGACGTGCGTATCGATCGTCTGCTTCGCTTCGCCGTCGATCACCGGGCCGACGTCCGTCGACAGACGGTCGGGGTTGCCGAGCGCGAGCTCGTGCATCGCGCCCTTCAGCATCGTCAGCGTGCGGTCCGCGACGTCGTCCTGCAGACACAGAACGCGCAGCGCCGAACACCGTTGACCGGCCGAATCGAACGACGACTGCATCACGTCCGCGACGACCTGCTCCGCGAGCGCCGACGAATCGACGATCATCGCGTTCTGGCCGCCCGTTTCCGCGATCAGCGGGATCGGCTTGCCGTCCGGGTCGAGGCGTGCGGCGAGCGTCTTGTTGATCAAACGCGCGACTTCGGTGGAGCCCGTGAACATCACCGCACGCGTGCGCGGATCGGCGACCAGCGCCGCGCCGACGGTCTCGCCGTCGCCCGGCAGCAGTTGCACCGCGCCGGCCGGCACGCCGGCCTCGCGCAGCAGGCGCACGGCTTGCGCGGCGATCAGCGGCGTCTGCTCGGCCGGCTTCGCGAGCACCGTGTTGCCGGCTGCGAGCGCCGCGGCCACCTGGCCCATGAAGATCGCGAGCGGGAAGTTCCACGGGCTGATGCAGACCACGGGGCCGAGCGGGCGATGCGTGTCGTTCGAGAACTCGTCGCGGATCTGCGCGGCGTAGTAGCGCAGGAAGTCGACCGCTTCGCGGATCTCGGCGATCGCGTTCGGCAGCGACTTGCCGGCTTCGCGCACGATCAGGCCCATCAGCGTGTGCATCTGCGCTTCGAGTAGGTCGGCTGCGCGCACCAGGCAATCGGCACGCGCGTCGACCGGCGTCGCCTGCCAGATCGGCGCGGCGGCCACCGCATGCGCGAGCGCCGCGCTCACGTGTTCGGCCGTCGCTTCGCTGACCGTGCCGACCGTGTCGCGCTGGTCGGCCGGGTTGCGCACGTCGCGGGCCGGCGCGTCGGCAAGCGCGTCGTCGGCGAGCATCGGCGCCGCGCGCCACGGGAAATGCGCGCTCGCGAGCAGCGCGGACGACAGCGACGCGAGACGATGTTCGTTCGACAGGTCGAGGCCCATCGAATTGGGACGCTCGTCGCCGTACAGGTTGCGCGGCAGCGGGATCTTCGCGTGCGGCGCGCCGAGCGGCACGACCTTCATCGCTTCATCGACCGGATCGGCGACCAGCTCCTTCACCGCCACGGTCTTGTCGGCGATGCGGTTCACGAACGACGTGTTCGCGCCGTTCTCGAGCAGGCGGCGCACCAGGTACGCGAGCAGCGTCTCGTGCGTGCCGACCGGCGCGTACACGCGGCACGGACGATTCAGCTTGTCGCGGCCCGTGACTTCCTCGTACAGCGGCTCGCCCATCCCGTGCAGGCACTGGAATTCGTACTGGCCCGGGTAGTAGTTCTGGCCCGCGAGCTGGTAGATCGCGGCCAGCGTGTACGCGTTGTGCGTCGCGAACTGCGGGTAGACGGCGTCCGGTGCCGCGAGCAGCTTCTTCGCGCACGCGAGGTACGACACGTCGGTGTAGATCTTGCGCGTGTAGACCGGATAGCCTTCGAGGCCGTCGACCTGCGCGCGCTTGATCTCGCTATCCCAGTACGCGCCCTTCACGAGGCGGATCATCAGGCGGTGCCGGCTGCGGCGCGCGAGATCGATCAGGTAGTCGATCACGAACGGGCAGCGCTTCTGGTAGCCCTGCACGACGAAGCCGATGCCGTTCCAGCCCGCGAGATCCGGATCGAAGCACAGCGCCTCGAGCAGGTCGAGCGACAGTTCGAGGCGGTCGGCTTCTTCCGCGTCGATGTTCAGGCCGATGTCGTAGCGGCGCGCGAGCAGCGCGAGCGCGCGCACGCGCGGCAGCAGCTCGCTCATCGTGCGGTCCTGCTGCGAGCGCGAGTAGCGCGCGTGCAGCGCCGACAGCTTGATCGAGATGCCCGGGCCTTCGTAGATGCCGCGGCCGCCGGCCGCCTTGCCGATCGCGTGGATCGCCTGTTCGTACGACGCGTAGTAGCGCTGCGCGTCCTCTTCGGTCGTCGCCGCTTCGCCGAGCATGTCGTACGAGTAGCGAAAGCCGCGCGCTTCGTACTTGCGGCTGTTCGCCAGCGCTTCGGAGATCGTCTCGCCGGTGACGAACTGCTCGCCCATCAGGCGCATCGCCATGTCGACGCCCTTGCGGATCAGCGGCTCGCCGCCGCGGCCGATCAGGCGCGTGAGCGCCGACGACAGGCCCGCTTCGCTGTTGGTCGTCACGAGCTTGCCGGTGATCATCAGCCCCCAGGTCGCCGCGTTCACGAACAGCGACGGCGCGTGGCCGACGTGCGAGCGCCAGTCGCCCTTGCTGATCTTGTCGCGGATCAGCGCATCGCGCGTCGCGCGATCGGGAATACGCAGCAGCGCTTCGGCGAGGCACATCAGCGCGACGCCTTCCTGGCTCGACAGCGAGAACTCGTGGATCAGCCCTTCGACGCCACCGCCCGAGCTCTTCTCGCGCAGCGCCTCGACGAGCTTCGTCGCGAGCGCCTGCACGTCCGCCTGCAGGTTCGCGGGCAGGCGCGCCTGGCCGAGCAGGAACGGCACGCATTCCGGCTCGGGGCGGCGGTACGCGGCGGTGATCGCCGCGCGCAGCACCGATTGCGGCTGCACGTTCTGCGCGAACTCGAGGAACGGATGCGGCGAGTTGTCGTCGTCGCCGTCCGCGGCCTGACCGTCGGCGAGCTCCGTGACGCCGCTGTGGCCCGACAGCTCGGGCGGCAGCTGGCCGTGCTCGATCCGCTCGAGATACGCGAAGATCGCCTGCTTGATCAGCCAGTGGGGAGTGCGCTCGAGACGCGCGGCTGCGTCCTTGAGGCGCGAGCGGAGAAGGTCGTCGACTTTGACGCCGAGAGTCGTGCTTGCCATGGTGGGTTCGTGCGCCGGTGCGGGCCCGGCAATGTGGTGTGAGAGGATGCGCGAAATCCTACGGCACGCAATAAAAAGGTGCAACCAAATTGAGAGATGGGTTGCACCCTTTGGTTAGTCAATATAATCAGCCACTTAGAAGGTTGCAACCTAGGGGTTGCCCGTGGTCGGAGGATCGGTGTTTTCCCTGATCGAGCCGATTCGACATGCGTGTGCAACCGCCGGCGCATACGGAAGCGGACGAAAACGGGTTGCACTGGGTGTGGCGGCGAGGGTATCGCCGGCGCATGAGCGCGCGACGCGGGTCGGTTCGGAGGTGCCCGGCGGCCCGGGCTTCAATCAATGCGGCAGCGCGCCGTGCGACGGCTGCGCGCCCGCCGCTCAGATATCCAGCGGATCGACTTCGACGCTCCACCGCAGCACGCCCTTCAGCGCGCGCAGCTCCAGCTGCCAGGCGCGCAGCGCATGCTGCAGCGCCGCCCGCGACGCGCTTTCGAGCAGCAGCTGCGCGCGGTGGACGTTCGCAACCTTGACGATCGTCATCGGCACCGCGTCGTACACGGTCACGCGATCGGCGCCCGGCAGCCCCGGCAACGCGGCCGCGGCCTGCAGCAGGAACGCGAGCGCCGCGTCGAGCGTGCGCCCTTCGGCGCGCAACAGTGCCTGGTAGACGAACGGCGGCAGGTGCGCATCGCGGCGCTCGCCGAGCGTCGAATTCGCGAAGCCGACGTAATCCTGCCGCCCGAGCGCGTGGTACAGGGCGTGACGCGGGTAGCGCGTCTGCACCATCACCTCGCCCGGCAGCCCGGCGCGGCCCGCGCGGCCGCTCACCTGCATCAGCTGCGCGAACAGCCGCTCGCTCGCGCGAAAGTCGTGCGAGAACAGCGCGGTGTCGGCATTGAGCACGCCGACGAGCGACACGCGCTGGAAGTCGTGCCCCTTCGCGATCATCTGCGTGCCGACGAGGATGTCGACCTCGCCCGCGTGCACGTCGGAAAAGAGCGCCTGCGCGCTGCCCTTGCGGCGCGTGCTGTCCGCGTCGATCCGCAGCACGCGCGCGCCCGGCACGGCCTCGGCGAGCGCCTCCTCGATGCGCTGCGTGCCGCGCCCGAGCGGCGCGACGTCGACGTTGCCGCACTCGGGGCACGACCGCGGAATGCGCGCTTCCCAGCCGCAGTGGTGGCAGCGCAGCGCATGCTCGGGCTTGTGCAGCACGACGTACGCGCTGCAGCGCGGGCAGCCCGCGACCCAGCCGCATGCGTCGCACGCGAGCTGCGGCGCGTAGCCGCGCCGGTTCAGGAACACGAGGCTTTGCTCGCCGCGCTCGAGCCGCGCCTTCAGCGCGCCGACGAGCGGCCCCGACAGCCCGCCCATCGACGCGCGCCCGCGCCGCCGCTCCTCTTCGAGATCGATCAGCCGCACGGTCGGCAGCGTCGCGTCGGCCACCGCGCGGCGCGACAGCGTGAGCCGCGTGTAGCGGCCCTGCTCGGCCTGCCACCAGGTTTCGAGCGACGGCGTCGCCGAGCCCAGCACGACCGTGATGTCGAGCTGCTTCGCGCGCCACACGGCGAGATCGCGCGCCGAGTAGCGCAACCCTTCCTGCTGCTTGTACGCGGGCTCATGCTCCTCGTCGACGACGATCAGCGCGAGCGTCGGCATCGACGCGAGCACCGCGAGGCGCGTGCCGAGCACGATCCGCGCGCGGCCCGTGTGCGCGGCGAGCCAGTTTCGCGCGCGCTCGCCCTCGGCGAGCCCGCTGTGCAGCGTAACGATCGCGTCGTCGGCGAGCGCGCCCGCGAAGCGCGCGCGAAACGCGGCCTCGAACTGCGGCGTCAGGTTGATTTCGGGGACGAGCACGAGCGCCTGCGCGTCCGGCCGCGCATCGAGCAGCGACGCAAGCGCATGCAGGTAGACCTCGGTCTTGCCGCTGCCCGTCACGCCGTGCAGCAGGAACGGCGCGAAACCCTGCGCGGCGCGAATCGCGTCGAGCGCCTCGGCCTGCTGGTCGGTCAGTGCCGGCGGCACAGCTCGTCCACCGGTTGTCGACAGGTTGTCCACAGCTTTGGGCACAGGCGCGTGGTTCCAGCCGATCTCCTCGACGTCGACCCAGCCGCGCGCCGCCCAGTCGTCGAGCGTCGCGGCCGCCTTCGGATGCAGCGCGCGCGCGTCGGGCAGCGCCAGCGAGCCGGTGTCGACGAGCGCCTGCGCGAGCCGCCGCAACGCGGCCCCGCGTGCCGGCAACGCATCGGGCAGCGCCGCGCGGCCGGCTTCCGTCGGCCGGTAGCGCACCTCGGGCGCCAGCAGCCGCCCCCAGCGCCCGGCGTCGCGCAGCGCCTGCGGCAGCGCCGGCAGCGCGACCTCGCCGCGACCGCGCTGATAGTAGTCGGCCGCGAACGACACGAGCGCGAGCCAGTCCGCCGACAGCGGCGGCAGGTCGGTGCAGATCGCGTCGATCGCGCGCAGCCGGGACGGCGGCACGTCGGTGTGAGTCGTCACTTCGCAGACGAGCCCGACGACCAGCCGCTTGCCGAACGGCACCTGCACGAGCGTGCCGGGCACGGGCGCCGGCTGCGCATCGCAGCGGTAGTCGAACAGGGTCGCGAGCGGATGGTCGAGCGCGACGCGCAGGTAGGTGCCGTCCATCACGGCGCTCCGGCGGCGGCACGCGCCGCGTGGACGGCTTGCAACCGCGCCCGCATCGCGTCGGTGAACTTAATGTAAAACTTCAGATTCGGCGCTAAGTTTTGGATTCGCATTAAGAATCGCCGTATACCCTGCCCAGCCTGTGGATAACTTTGTTGAGAACTCGTCGCTCACTGGCCGCAACGCGCGCGGGGCCGTGCTTTCCGCTGTTTTTCGCCGTTTGCGGCGGTGCCCCGCGGAGCCTTATTCCATAAGGCTGCTATTCAAATTACCAAACCATAGCGAGACAATTTGACCGATACGGGGCTCTACCGCGCTGCAACGTGGAAAATGTGTATAAGTCAAGTCTTGACAAGCAACGAATCGGCAACCGGTACGGGGTTGCGCCCTGTTTAGCGCCGGCAGAGAAACGCTGTCACCCCGCAGTGCAGCATGACAGCGCTTGCGTTCAGCCGGCGGTTCCGCTACGGATCGCGCGGCTGTGCTTATGTACCTCGTCGACGAGTTCGGCGACGTGATCGGGCGACGTGAATTGCGAGATGCCGTGCCCGAGATTGAATACGTGGCCCGGGTGGTTGCCATAACTGTCGAGCACCGCGCGCGCCTGTTCCCGCACCGCGGCCGGCGGCGCAAACAGGATCGTCGGGTCGAGGTTGCCCTGCAGCGCGACCCGCCCCGCGACGCGCTCGCGCGCGGTGCCGAGGTTGACCGTCCAGTCGAGCCCGACCGCGTCGACGCCGGTCGACGCGATTTCCTCCAGCCACAGCCCGCCGCCCTTCGTGAACGTGATCACCGGCACGCGCTCGCCGTCGTGCTCGCGCTTGAGCTGCGCGACCACGCGGCGGATGTAGTCGAGCGAAAAGCGCTGGTATGCGCCGTCCGCGAGTGCGCCGCCCCACGTATCGAAAATCATCACGGCCTGCGCGCCCGCTTCGATCTGCGCGTTCAGGTAGGCGGCCACCGCCTGCGCGTTCACGTCGAGGATCCGGTGCATCAGGTCGGGGCGCGAATACGCCATCGATTTCACCGTGCGGAAATCGTCCGACCCGCCGCCTTCGACCATGTAGCACGCGAGCGTCCACGGGCTGCCCGAGAAGCCGATCAGCGGCACGCGCTGGCGGCCCTGGCCGTCGGTCAGCGCGCGGCGGATCTCGCGCACGGCGCCGGTCACGTAGCCGAGCGTGGCTTCGATGTCCGGCACCGCGAGCTTCGCGACGTCGGCCTCGGTGCGCACCGGATGCGCGAACTTCGGGCCTTCGCCGACCTGGAAGTCGAGGCCGAGCCCCATCGCGTCCGGAATCGTCAGGATGTCCGAGAACAGGATCGCGGCGTCGAGCGGGAAGCGCTCGAGCGGTTGCAGCGTCACCTCGGTCGCGTAGTCGGGATTCTTCGCGAGACCGAGGAAGCTGCCGGCGCGCGCGCGCGTCGCGTTGTACTCGGGCAGGTAGCGGCCGGCCTGACGCATCAGCCAGATCGGCGTGTAGTCGGTCGGCTCGCGCAGAAGCGCACGCAGGAAGGTGTCGTTGAGCAGGTTATGGGCCACGGTAGGAGCGACGATGCGAAGGCAAAGCGGCATTTTACCGGACAGCCGGCGCCGCGCTGCGCATGCCGATGCGATGGCGGCCATATGACGCGCGCGATGGCTCCGTTATGATCGGACGCTCATATCGAACCAAACGAAGGAGGAGACCGATGAAGACATTCGCCACGCTCGCCGCGGCCGCGTTGCTTTGCTGCGCCGCCGCGCACGCTCAGACCGGCGCGGGCAGCGCAGCGGCCGCACCGGGCGCCGGCTCGCGACTCGACGACGTGCTCGCGCGCGGCGCGCTGCGCGTCTGCACGACAGGCGACTACAAGCCGTATTCGTACTACCGCGCGGACGGCCGCTTCGAGGGCATCGACATCGACATGGCCGAATCGCTCGCGAAGTCGCTCGGCGTGAAGACCGACTATGTGAAGACGAGCTGGTCGAACCTTACCGGCGATTTCGTCGCGAAATGCGACGTCGCGGTGGGCGGCATATCGACGACGCTCGAGCGCCAGAAGCGCGTGTTCTTCACGCAGCCGTACGTCGTCGACGGCAAGACGCCGATCGCGCGCTGCGCGGACGCCGACAAATACCAGACCGTCGCGCAGATCGACCGGCCCGAAACACGCGTGATCGTGAACCCGGGCGGCACCAACGAACGTTTCGCGAAGCAGTACTTCGCGCACGCTAACCTGACCGTCTATCCGGACAACGTGACGATCTTCAAGCAGATCCTCGCGGGCAAGGCGGACGTGATGGTGACGGATGCGTCCGAGACGCTGCTGCAGCAAAAGCTGAATCCGGGGCTGTGCTCGGTCCATCCGGACAAGCCGTTCCAGTTCGGCGAGAAGGCGTACATGGTGCCGCGCGGCGATGTCGCGTTCCAGCAGTACGTCGACCAGTGGCTGCATCTCGCGCTGTCGACCGGCGAATACCAGGTGATTTCGGACAAGTGGCTGAAGTAAGCCTGCATGTTTGCGGCGGCCGATGACGGGCACCGACCCCGTGGCCGCTGCGCGCTGAAATCGCTGCGCGGCGGCGGCCTGCCTGCCGCCCCGTTACACATCGACGCCTCCCCCTGGGGCCGCTGCCGCGCGAAATCACCCCGAATCGGCCAAACGGCCGACTTCCACACATCCCGATCACGTTTCAAAATCTTTCTGACGAATGAATCGTCATGCGCGGTATCTGCCGCGCGGCGCACTTTCCCGCGTGTAATTCGGCAATTCATCGCGCCCGATACGCATGAAAAACGCGTCGTACGCATACGATGAAAACGCTGCGGAAAATATGGGTAAAAATGACCTTTTTCAGGACCCCGAAAACAGCAAAAAATCCCGGAAAGCCTTATCTGGCGGGCGTTACAACCTGAAACACTTTGTTACCGCGACGGGTCATTAATTCGCCCACAATGGCCTCAACGGTTTCAACACGGATGCGGTCTCGTGTGCCAAGTGTGAGCGGACGCGAAGCGCTGCGAGCCAGTCGGTCACGTACCGAAGCCCTTCCCAGGGGCATCCCTGTTGGAGTCGTTTCCGGCCCCCGCCGGACTCGGTTTCATCTTTGGTCTCCTCGCGCTAACCCCGTAGCGTGTGGTTTTTAGCGGGCTAATAAGCCCGCTTTTTTTCGTCCATCGAAAACGCAACGGCCCGCAGGCCGCCGCGTTTTTCCGCCGCCGGGCCGCTAGGCCAACTTACGCGGTCTTCTGCACGTCGAGCTTCAGTTCCTCGATCATCCGGTCGCGCATCACGAATTTCTGCACCTTGCCCGTCACCGTCATCGGCAGCTCGTCGACGAAGCGGATGTAGCGCGGAATCTTGTAGTGCGCGATCTGCCCGTTGCAGAACGCGCGCACGTCGTCCTCGGTCATCTGCTCGTCCGCGCGCAGCACGATCCACGCGCACAGCTCCTCGCCGTATTTCGCATCGGGCACGCCGAACACCTGCGCGCTCTGGATCTTCGGATGCCGAAACAGGAATTCCTCGATCTCGCGCGGATAGACGTTCTCGCCGCCGCGAATCACCATGTCCTTCAGCCGGCCGACGATGTTGCAGTAGCCGTCCGCGTCGAGCGTCGCGAGGTCGCCCGTATGCATCCAGCCGTCGACCAGCACCTCGCGCGTCTTCGCGTCGTCGTCCCAATAGCCGAGCATCACCGAATAGCCCTTCGTGCACAGCTCGCCCGTCGCGCCGACCGGCGCGATGTCGCCGCTCGGATCGACGATCTTCACTTCGAGATGCGGCTGGATGCGCCCGACCGTCGTCGTGCGCTTCTCGAGCGGATCGTCGGTCGAGCTCTGGAACGACACCGGGCTCGTCTCCGTCATCCCGTATGCGATCGTGATCTCCGACAGGTGCATCTGCGACACGACGCGCTTCATCGTCTCGATCGGGCACGGCGAGCCGGCCATGATCCCCGTGCGCAGCGTCGACAGGTCGAATTTCGGGAACTCGGGATGATCGAGCTCGGCGATGAACATCGTCGGCACGCCATGCAGCGCGGTGCAGCGTTCGTCGGCCACGGCCGCGAGCGTCGCGACCGGGTCGAATGCTTCGCCCGGGAACACCATCGCCGCGCCCTTCGATACGCACGCGAGTACCGCGAGCACCATCCCGAAGCAGTGATACAGCGGCACGGGGATGCAGAGCGAATCCTGCTCGGTGAAGCGCATCGCCATCGCGATCGAGCGCGCGTTGTTGACGACGTTGCGGTGCGTGAGCGTCGCGCCCTTGGGGCTGCCCGTCGTGCCGCTCGTGAACTGGATGTTGATCGCGTCGGTGGACTCGAGCGTCGCGCCGATCGCATCGAGCAGCGCGGGGTCGACGGCCTGGCGGCCGCGCGCCATCACGTCGGCGAAACGGAACATGCCGGCCGGCGCGACGTCGCCCATCGACACGACCGTGCGCAGGCTCGGCACGCGCGCCGCCTGCAGGTTGCCCGGCGTCGCGGTCGCGAGCTCCGGCGCGATGGTCTGCAACATCTCGACATACGCCGACGACTTGAAGCGCTCGGCCGCGATCACGGCCTTGCAGCCGACCTTGTTCAGCGCGTATTCAAGTTCCGACAGCCGGTAGGCCGGGTTGATGTTGACGAGCACCGCGCCGATACGCGCGGTCGCGAACTGCGTGAGCAGCCATTCGCTGCGGTTCGGCGACCAGATGCCGACGCGGTCGCCCTTCACGATCCCGAGCACGGCGAGGCCGGCCGCGAGCACGTCGACCTCGTCCGCGAATTCGCGCCAGGTCCAGCGCACCTGCTGCTCGCGGAACACGACCGCCGGACGGTCGGGAAAGCGGCCGGCGGTATCGCGCAGGAACCTGCCGATCGTCGCTTCGGATAGCGGCACGTCGGTCGCGCCGCGCACGTACGACAGTCCGTTTTCGGGCGCGATCAGCGCCCCCACGCCAAGGTCTGCTGCCATGAATGTCTCCGTCTTTTTGTCTGATCGGACCGCGGGCGCTTGCTGCGCCCGCCTCCGTCGCCGCACTCGCGACGGGCGGCCTCACTGCGGATGATGACGCGCTCCGCTGACGACACTCTGACATCGAATCGCGGCGGACGGATGAAATAGCACGACCGGACGGGTCGATCCGGCGCGCAACCTGCAGACGAAAAAAAAGCAGCCCAAAGGCTGCTTTCTTTCGCGGGATACGCGGCGCGGCTCAGTGCCGGCTGCGAATCTTCGCCAGACGCTGGATCGCCTCGAGCTGCGCCATCGCGGTCGCGAGCTCGGATTGCGCCTTCGCGAGGTCGAGGTCCGACTTCGCGTTCTGCAGCGTTTCCTCGGCACGCTTGCGCGCTTCCTCGGCTTTCGCCGCGTCGAGGTCCTTGCCGCGGATCGCGGTATCGGCGAGCACCGTCACGGCGCCCGGCTGCACTTCGAGAATGCCGCCTGCGACGAACACGAATTCGTCGTTGCCGCCCTCGACTTCGATGCGCACCGCACCCGGACGAATCCGCGTGATCAGCGGCGTGTGGCCCGGCAGAATACCCAGCTCACCCGTTTCGCCCGGCAGCGCGACGAATTTCGCCTCGCCCGAGAAGATCTGCTCTTCCGCGCTGACGACGTCTACTTTGATGGTTGCCATATCGACTCCTGCCGACGGGAGTTGGCGCTTCAGCGCTTACTCCCGTCCCATGCCGCGGTTGGCAAGAGTTGGCGCTTCAGCGCTTACTCTTGCCCCGCGGCGGTCGATCGGAGTTAGCGCTTCAGCGCTTACTCCGATCCCATGCACGGCGGGTTGAGCGTATTACGTGAGCGCCCGTCCGCGAAAGGACACCATGACGGTATCCTTCACGAACGCGCGGGCGCCCGCTGCGTTACACCCGACCCTTACTGGATCTTCTTGGCCTTCTCGAAGGCTTCGTCGATCGTGCCGACCATGTAGAACGCCTGTTCCGGCAGGTGGTCGCACTCGCCGTCGACGATCATCTTGAAGCCGCGGATCGTTTCCTTCAGCGGCACGTACTTGCCCGGCGAGCCCGTGAACACTTCAGCAACGTGGAACGGCTGCGACAGGAAACGCTGGATCTTACGTGCGCGCGCGACCGACAGCTTGTCTTCCGGCGACAGTTCGTCCATGCCCAGAATCGCGATGATGTCGCGCAGTTCCTTGTAGCGCTGCAGCGTCTGCTGAACGCGACGGGTGATCGAGTAGTGCTCTTCACCGATCACGTTCGGGTCGATCTGGCGCGACGTCGAGTCGAGCGGGTCGACCGCCGGGTAGATACCCAGCGAAGCGATGTCACGCGACAGAACGACGGTTGCGTCCAAGTGGCCGAAGGTCGTAGCCGGCGACGGGTCGGTCAAGTCGTCCGCAGGGACGTACACGGCCTGGACCGACGTAATCGAGCCCTTCTTGGTCGACGTGATGCGCTCTTGCAGCTTGCCCATTTCTTCAGCCAGCGTCGGCTGATAGCCCACGGCCGACGGCATACGGCCGAGCAGTGCCGACACTTCGGTACCGGCCAGCGTGAAACGGTAGATGTTGTCGACGAAGAACAGCACGTCGAGGCCTTCGTCACGGAAGTGCTCGGCCATCGTCAGGCCGGTCAGCGCGACGCGCAGACGGTTGCCCGGCGGCTCGTTCATCTGGCCGTACACCAGCGCGACCTTGTCGAGAACGTTCGAGTCCTTCATTTCGTGGTAGAAGTCGTTCCCTTCACGGGTACGCTCGCCCACGCCCGCGAACACGGAGTAACCGCCGTGTTCCTTCGCGATGTTGTTGATGAGCTCCATCATGTTGACGGTCTTGCCCACGCCAGCACCGCCGAACAGGCCAACCTTGCCGCCCTTTGCGAACGGGCAGATCAGGTCGATGACCTTGATACCCGTTTCGAGCAGTTCGGTCGACGGCGACAGTTCGTCGAACGCCGGAGCCTTCTGGTGGATCGAGCGCGTCGTTTCGCTCACGATCGGGCCAGCCTCGTCGATCGGACGGCCGAGCACGTCCATGATCCGGCCGAGGGTCGGCTTGCCGACCGGCACCGAAATCGGATTTGCCGTGTTCTTCACGGTCAGACCGCGGCGCAGGCCGTCGGATGCACCCAGACAGATAGTGCGGACCACGCCGTCGCCCAGCTGCTGCTGGACTTCGAGCGTCAGTTCCGAGCCATCGAGAATAAGCGCGTCGTAGATCTTCGGCATGCTGTCGCGCGGGAATTCCACGTCGATAACGGCGCCGATGCACTGTACGATCTTGCCTTCTACCAAAGCAGCAGTACTCATCGCTTTTCCTTTAAATACCTGATTCTTTACTCGCGCAAAGGCGCAGTTGTCGTCCGGGCGCGCGCTTAAACAGCGGCTGCGCCGCCGACGATCTCCGACAGTTCTTTCGTAATCGCGGCCTGACGGCTCTTGTTGTACACGAGCTGCAGTTCGCTGATCACCGTCTTCGCGTTGTCGGACGCGGCCTTCATCGCGACCATCCGCGCCGATTGCTCGGACGCCATGTTCTCCGCGACGGCCTGGTACACCAGCGCCTCGACGTAACGCACCAGCAGTTCGTCGACGACTGCCTGCGCGTCCGGCTCGTAGATGTAGTCCCACGACGTGGCCGGCGTACCGTCATCGGCTTCGAAGTGTTCCGACGACAGCGGCAGCAGCTGCTCGATCACGGCTTCCTGCTTCATCGTGTTGACGAAGCGCGTGTAAGCGATATAAACCGCCGACAGCTTGCCTTCCGAGTACAGGTCGAGCTGCGTCTTCACCGCGCCGATCAGCTTGTCCAGATGCGGGGTGTCGCCGAGGTGCACGACCTGCGACATGACCTTCGCGCCGAAGCGGTTCAGGAAACCGAGGCCCTTGCTGCCGATCGCCGTGGCTTCGACCTTCTGGCCCTTCTCTTCCAGCTCCTTGAACTTCTGCACCGTCGCACGCAGCACGTTGGTGTTCAGCCCGCCGCACAGACCCTTGTCCGTCGTGACGAGGATGATGCCGGCCGTGTTCGTGCCGTCGTTCGCCACCATGAACGGGTGGCGGTACTCCGGGTTCGCGCGGCTCATGTGCGCGGCGATGGCACGGACCTTGTCCGCATACGGACGAGCAGCGCGCATGCGTTCCTGCGCGCGGCGCATCTTCGATGCGGCCACCATCTCCATCGCCTTCGTGATCTTGCGCGTGTTCTGCACGCTCTTGATCTTGCCGCGAATTTCCTTCATTCCAGCCATAGCTTGCTCCTTGACCGAGGCGGCGCGGGCGCATCAGCACCCGCGCGGCCTCAGTGTGTCACTCGCGGATCAATAGGCACCGGACTTCTTGAAGGATTCGATCGCCGAGCGCAGCGCGCCTTCGTCGTCCTTCGAGAGATCCTTGGTGTCTTCGATGCGCTTGATGAGGTCAGCGTTGCTGGTCTTCAGGCTTTCGCGCAGGCCCTTCTCGAACGGCAGCACTTGCTTCACGTCGAGGTCGTCGAGGTAGCCGTTGTTCGCGGCGTACAGCGACACGGCCAGTTCCCACACCTGCAGCGGCTGGTACTGCGGCTGCTTCAGCAGTTCCGTCACGCGGCGGCCGCGCTCGAGCTGCTTGCGGGTCGCTTCGTCGAGGTCCGATGCGAACTGCGCGAATGCGGCCAGTTCACGGTACTGCGCGAGGTCGGTACGGATACCGCCCGACAGCTTCTTCACGACCTTCGTCTGCGCGGCGCCACCGACTCGCGACACCGACACGCCGGCGTTGATTGCCGGGCGGATGCCTGCGTTGAACAGGTCGGTTTCCAGGAAGATCTGGCCGTCGGTAATCGAGATCACGTTCGTCGGAACGAATGCGGTCACGTCGCCTGCCTGCGTTTCGATGACCGGCAGTGCCGTCAGCGAACCGCTCTTGCCCTTCACTTCGCCGTTCGTGAACTTCTCGACGTACTCTTCCGACACGCGAGCCGCACGCTCCAGCAGACGCGAGTGCAGATAGAACACGTCGCCCGGGTACGCTTCACGGCCCGGCGGGCGGCGCAGCAGCAGCGAGATCTGACGGTATGCCCAAGCCTGCTTGGTCAAGTCGTCATAAATGATCAGCGCGTCCTGGCCGCGGTCGCGGAAGTATTCGCCCATCGTGCAACCGGCGTACGGTGCCAGATACTGCATTGCTGCGGAATCCGATGCCGTGGCGGCGACGACGATCGTGTATTCCATCGCGCCCGTTTCTTCGAGCTTTCGAACCACGTTCATGATCGACGAAGCCTTCTGGCCGATCGCGACGTAGATACAGATCAGGTCCTTGCCCTTCTGGTTGATGATCGCGTCGAGCGCCACCGCGGTCTTGCCGCACTGACGGTCGCCGATGATCAGCTCACGCTGGCCACGGCCGATCGGCACCATCGCGTCGATCGACTTGATGCCCGTCTGCACCGGCTGCGACACCGACTTGCGCCAGATCACGCCCGGGGCGATCTTTTCGATCGCGTCGGTCAGCTTCGCGTTGACCGGGCCCTTGCCGTCGATCGGGTTGCCGAGCGCATCGACCACGCGGCCGACGAGTTCCGGACCGACCGGGACTTCCAGAATGCGACCCGTCGTCTTGACGACGTCGCCTTCCGAGATGTGTTCGTATTCGCCGAGAATCACCGCGCCGACCGAGTCGCGCTCGAGGTTCAGCGCGAGGCCGAACGTGTTGCCCGGAAACTCGAGCATTTCGCCCTGCATCACGTCCGACAGGCCGTGGATACGCACGATACCGTCGGTCACGGAGATCACGGTGCCCTGGTTGCGAACGTCTGCGCTCGCTTCAAGGCCCTGGATCCGGCTCTTGATCAGCTCGCTGATCTCAGAGGGATTGAGTTGCATTATTCGCTCCTGATAGTCAATTCTGTTGCGTGCCGGCGTGGCGCTCAGGCGGTCAAGGCAGCCTGCATCGATGCGAGGCGCGCGCGAACCGAGGTGTCGAGCACTTCGTCGCCGACCGTCACGCGCACGCCGCCGATCAGCGACGAATCGACTTCGACCGTCGGTTTCAGCTTGCGCTTGAACTTGCGTTCGAGGCCCGAGACGAGACTTTCGAGATCCGCGCCGTTCAGCGGGAACGCGCTCACGATCTCGGCGTCGGCAGCACCTTCACGTTCGTTCTTGAGCGCCTCGAACTGCTCGGCAATTTCCGGCAGCAGCGCGATGCGATGATTGTCGACCAGCATCTGCACGAAGTTCTTCGCTTCGGCGCCGGCCGCGAGGGGCGACTTCACCGCAGCAAGCAGCAACTCGGCTACTTGCGTGCGCGTCACCTTCGGGCTCGACGCGACCGACAGCACTTCCGGCAGATGCGCAACCTGGGCCAGCTCTTGCACGAGCGTAGACCAGGCGGCGATGTCACCTCCCTCGGCCACGCGGAACAGCGCTTCTGCGTAAGGGCGGGCGATGGTTGCAAGTTCGGCCATGATCAGAGCTCGGCTTTCAGTTGATTCAGCAGTTGGGCGTGGGCCGTTTGATCGACTTCGCGCTTCAGGATCTGCTCGGCGCCCTTCACGGCCAGCGAGGCGACTTCGCCACGCAGCGCTTCGCGCGCCTTCACGATTTGCTGTTCTGCTTCCGCCTTCGCCTGGGCGACGATGCGGGCGGCTTCAGCCTGGGCGTTGGCCTTGATTTCCTCGGCGACCGCCTGGGCACGCTTTTCAGCGTCGGCGATGCGCTGCTGGCCGTCGTTGCGGGCCTGCGCGAGTTCCTGGTCCACGCGCTTGTGCGCTGCGTCGAGTTCCGCCTTGCCCTTCTCCGCGGCGGCGAGGCCGTCGGCGATCTTCTTCGAACGTTCGTCGAGGGCGTTGATCAACGGCGGCCACACGAACTTCATCGTGAACCACGCGAGGACCAGGAACACGACCATTTGCGCAAACAGAGTTGCGTTGAGATTCACGGTGTTTCCTTATCTGCTATTCCGGAAAAATGAAACGGTAAGGCGCTCATCGAGTTGCATTCGATCAGCGCCCCAAGTCTCCGTTCCGCCCTGCGCCGGCTTGCGCCGGACGCAAATTTCCGAGGAACCTTAGCCTGCGAGCTTCGACAGGAGCGGGTTCGCGAACGCGAACAGCATTGCGACACCAACGCCGATCAGGAATGCAGCGTCGATCAGACCAGCCAGCAGGAACATCTTCGTTTGCAGCGGGTTGATGAGTTCCGGCTGACGTGCGCAGGCTTCAATGTACTTGCCACCCATCAGCGCGATACCGATACAGGCGCCGATTGCACCCAGGCCGATGATGATGCCGATACCGATGGCGGTCAGACCCTGGATGTTGGCGATGTAAGCTTGCATGATCACTCCTTTGTGAAAAGACTTGGAACTGAGATTTAAAAAACTAAAACGAAGACTCTTTCTTGCACGCCGCGCTTAGTGCGTGTCGTGCGCCTGGCCGAGATACACCAGCGTCAGCATCATGAAAATGAATGCCTGCAACAGAACAATCAGGATGTGGAAGATTGCCCAGACGCTACCCGCGATCACGTGACCAACGAAGCCGAGGAACGTTGCGTCGCCACCGAAGCTCCACATGCTGCCGAGCAGGGCGATCAACAGGAACAACAGCTCACCCGCGTACATGTTGCCGAACAGCCGCATACCGAGGGAGACGGTCTTCGCGAGATATTCGACGATGTTGAGCGCGAGGTTCGGGATCCACAGCAGCGGGTGGGCGCCGAACGGGGCCGACAGCAGCTCATGCACAAAGCCGCCCGCGCCCTTGATCTTGATGCTGTAGTAGATCATCAGGACGAACACGCCGAGCGCGATGCCGAGCGTGCCGTTCAGGTCGGCCGTCGGGACGATGCGATGGTGGGAAATCACGTCCGACAGACCGAGCAGGCCGATGACACGGCCCGGCAGGTCGACCGGGAGGAAGTCGAGGGAGTTCATCAGCGCGACCCACACGAACACCGTAAGGGCGAGCGGAGCGATGAAGGTGCGATTGCCGTGAACGATGGCCTTCGACTGGTCTTCGACCATTTCGACGAGCATCTCGATCGCGCACTGGAAACGGCCCGGCACGCCCGACGTCGCCTTGCGGGCGGCCAGACGCAGCAGGAGGATCGTCACGATGCCGCATACGATCGACCAGAACAGCGTGTCGAGATTCCAGACGTGGATGTCGAAAATCGACGTCTGATGCGAGGTGGAGAAATTCTGCAAGTGGTGCGCAATGTACTCGGACGGATCCGGACCGCGCGTGCCTTCGCTAGCTGCCATATCGTTAATGCCACCCAAATTGTCGAAAATCGTTTTGCCTGTTCCGCAACACGCTATTGCGGGAACGGGCCGGTGCGGTTCGTTGTCGAAACCGCACGCTGCTTGTTGCTTACCGCCAGGCCAGCGCGATCCAGTACGTCTTCAGCACGACGAGGTACGTGACGAGGAACGGCACCCAGTGAACACCGGCCCAGCCGAACGCCACTGCTGCGAACATCCCGATCGTCAGGCCGAGCTTCAGGGCTTCGCCCATCACCCAGCTCATCACGGTGGCCGAACCACCTGCCTTCAGTCGTGCCACGAACAGCGCACTTGGTACCCAGCCGATCGCTCCACCCAGAAACGCGGATTGCGCAGCGGCGCCCGGCGACTTCGAAAACAGCCACCACGCCAGCGTTGCAACCAGGGACAAGACCACTTGTGCGAACACCACCTTGTAGGGGGTCACGCGCGAGGGCTTGCTCACGTCCGGGCCGAACAGCCTCTCGGCTTCTGCCCGCGTGAGCGGAACGATATTGTTATCTTGTTGCTCGGCGTCCCAGTCATCGTCGGATTCGCGCCGCTCGCCGGCCGCCGAAGCGGTGCGTTGCGTGCGCTGATCATCGTGCCTGTCGTCCGGCGCCTGACCCGCCATCGCAATCTTCCGCAAAATCCTTGAACCCGGCCCCAAGCTTTCTGAAAGCTTTCAGGGGTGCCTAGCTAACAAATCCGGGCGATTGTAAGCGATAGTTGCAAGTGATTCAAGGCTTTAGACGCGACAAAAACCTGCATAAAACGACGCCTCATCATGTGAAAAACACGCGATTCAACGACGTACGATGACAGTTGTAAGGTCGGATTTTTGCACCGGTATTTCTTGCCCGAAAAATGTCCGGTGATGGTGGATGGCATGGAAGCGATATGCCCGACGCGGGCTCAAACGAAGCGGCACGATCGCCGCCGAAAATCCGCTGTGAAGCAGCTGCCCGGAACGACTCGGCCCGGCACCCCGGGACAGGCAAAACACTGTGGCCGGTCAGCCGCATCCGATGCACGAAATTCGATCGGATGCCGGCGCGTCGAACCATCCAATCAGTTGTCGCACCACCACAGGCGATCGACTGTGAATCGCAGCACCTATCAACAGCCTCGCAATCATCGCGAACGCCGAGCACCCTCCCCGCCACTCGAACGGCACGCCGGTGCCGCACGCACCCGCAACGCTCAACCGTGCACGAGCAGCCACGCGCCGAGTGCCGCGCTCACGAGCGCGAACGGAATCGAGACCAGGTGGAACGGCAGCCACATGCGCGGCTCCTTCGCGAGACGCACCGCGATCAGGTTCGCGAGCGAACCGATCGCGAAACCGAAGCCGCCGACCGATACGCCGAACGCGAGCGCACGCCAGTCGTGCGTGAATTCCGATAGCAGGATCGCGGCCGGCACGTTGCTGATTCCTTGCGACAGTACGGCGCCAGCCGCAAATACGCGCAGCGGCGAATCGAGACGCGCATGCGCAATCGCGTCGTGCACGACGGGCAGCGCAGCCGCACTGCGCAGCACCACGAACATCAGTACGAAGATCAGCAGCAGCAGCCAGTCGATCTTCAGGACTGCGTCACGTTTTACGACGAACAGCACGATCGCGACAGCAACCAGACCCGGCAGCGGATGGTGCGCATCGGCGAGCAGCACGAATGCCGCGAACAGCACCGCTGCAATCAGTGCGTGCATGCGCTGCACGGGCAACGCGACGACGTCGCCGGACAGGTCGAGCGGTTTCGCGCGAAACGCGCACGCGGTCAGCACGAGCAGCAGCGCCATCAGCGCGAGCGCGAGCGGCCCGAGCGTGACCACGAAGCGGCCGAACGACATACCGCTCAATTGCCACAGGAATAGATTCTGAGGATTGCCGAGCGGCGTCGCGACGGACCCCGCGTTGACGGCCAGCGCGACGACGATCACAAGCCGCCGGAACGGCAGCGGCGTCAGCGCACGCAGCGATACCATCAATGGCACGACGACGAACAGCGCGACGTCGTTGGTCAGCCACATCGACAGCACCGCCGCGAACACGACGAGCAGCATCGCGAGCCCGCGTTCGGAATGCACATGATGCACGATGCGGTGCGCGAGCCACATCAGGCAGCCGGACAACTCGAGCGCCTTGGTCAGCATCAGCAGGCCCGCGAGCGTCGCGACCGTTTGCCAGTCGACGCGCCCGGCCAGTACGGCTAATGGTTGCGGACGCACCCATTGCAGCACGATCAGGCCAAGCGCGAGCACCGACAGTACGGGCTCCTGCGCAAGCCATCCGAGCCACCGGCGCGGCGCCGGTGCGCCCGTCTCCGTCATCGTCAACTCGTTACTCTTCGGTTGCTACGTTGCCGCGCAGCCGCGCGAGAATGCCCTCGAGTGCATCGAGGTTGCCGAAGTCGATCATCACCTGCCCTCGCCCGCGGCGGCCGAGCTTGATCTTCACCGTCGACGCCAGCAGGTCAGACAACTCCTCCTCGAGACGGCGCGTGTCGCGGCCGCCGTCGTCCTTCGCGCGCGCCTTCACGGCCGGCGCTTCCTTCGTCGTGTGCGAGACGAGCTTCTCGGTCTCGCGCACCGACATGCGCTTGTTGACGACCTGATGCGCGAGCGTGATCTGCGTTGCCGCGTCGACGGCGAGCAGCGCGCGTGCGTGCCCCATGTCGAGGTCGCCGGCCAGCAGCATCGTCTGCACCGGCGATGCGAGGTTCAGCAGGCGCAGCAGGTTCGACACCGCGCTGCGCGAACGGCCGACCGATTCGGCCGCCTGTTCGTGCGTGAAACCGAACTCGTCGAGCAGGCGCTGGATGCCGTGCGCCTCTTCAAGCGGGTTCAGATCCTCGCGCTGAATATTCTCGATCAGCGCCATCGCCGCGGCGGCCTGATCGGACACGTCCTTCACGAGCACCGGCACTTCGTCAAGGCCGGCCAGGCGCGCCGCGCGGAAACGCCGCTCGCCCGCGATGATCTCGTATTTGTCTGATGAAATGGGCCGTACCAGGATCGGCTGCATCACGCCCTGAGCGCGAATGCTTGCCGCCAGCTCCTGCAGGCTGCCTTCGTCCATCCGCGTCCGCGGCTGGTACTTGCCGGCCTGCAGCTTGCCAAGCGCGAGCGTGTTCGGTGCGCCTTCGATCTTCACCGCTTCGGTGATATCGGCGCTGCCGCCGAGCAGCGCTTCGAGGCCACGTCCCAAGCCCTTCTTCTTTGGTACCGCGTTCATGTCTTTCTTCCTCGCTTCGCTCATGTCCGGATCACGACACCTCGAACGCACGAACGCGTTCGATCATCTCGGCACCAAACTGCAGATACGCTTGCGCACCGCGCGAGCTGCGGTCGAACACGACGCCCGGCAGCCCGTAACTCGGCGCTTCCGCCAGGCGCACGTTGCGCGGAATCACCGCGTCGAACACCTTGTCGCCGAAGTGCGCTTTCAGTTGATCGGAGACTTGCTGCTGCAGCGTGATGCGCGGATCGAACATCACGCGCAGCAAGCCGATGATCTTCAGATCACGGTTCATGTTCGCGTGAACCTGCTTGATCGTATTGACGAGGTCCGACAACCCTTCCAGTGCGAAGTATTCGCACTGCATCGGGATCACCACGCCATGCGCCGCGCATAGCCCGTTCAGCGTCAGCAGCGACAGCGTCGGCGGGCAATCGATCAGCACGAAGTCGTAGTCGTCGGCCACGTGCTCGAGCGCGGCCTTCAGCCGACGCTCGCGGTTGTCGATGCTGATCAGTTCGATCTCGGCACCGGACAGCTCGCGGTTCGCCGGCAGCACGTCGTAGGTAACGCCGTCCGGACGCACACGTGCATCGGTCACCGACACGCCGTCGACCAGCACTTCGTACACGGTCGATTCGCACGCGGCCTTGTCGATCCCGCTGCCCATCGTCGCGTTGCCCTGCGGGTCGAGATCGATCAGCAGGACTCGTTGCTCCTGCGCTGCAAGGCTTGCGGCGAGATTGACCGATGTCGTCGTCTTGCCGACGCCCCCCTTCTGGTTCGCAACGCAGAAGATCTTTGCCATCGTTGGTGTGTTCCCTTTACCTTCAAACAATCGGCGCGTACCGCGCGCCTTCATTTCGCTTCGTCGACGGCCACTTCGATCAGATGCCGCTCGGCATCGAGCATCGGCACTGCCAGCCGCATCGTCTGCTTCACGCGGCTGCCTTCCGGCAACCGCGCAATCTCGTCGTCCGGGTGTACGCCCTTCATTGCCCAGATCGATCCGCCCGGCGCGACCAGATGTCGAGCAAGTGTAACGAAGTCCGACAGATCAGCGAAGGCGCGAGACACGATCATGTCGAATTTTTCCGGCACTTCGACGCCCGGCCGCAGCGATTCGACCCGCCCGGTGACCACCGACAGGTTCGCGAGCTTCAGCTCCGCGCGCATCTGCGTCTGGAATGCAGACTTCTTCTGCACGATATCGTTCAGCGCGACCTGCCAGTCGGGCTCGACGATCGCCAGCACGATCCCGGGCAACCCGCCGCCCGAACCCACGTCGAGCACGCGGGCCGTCGCACGGCCACGCAGATGCGGGACGATCGAAAGCGAATCGAGGATGTGCTGGATCAGCATCTGCTTCGGGTCGCGGATCGCGGTCAGGTTGTAGACCGCGTTCCACTTGCCGAGCAGCGCGACATAGTCGAGCAACTGGTTGCGTTGTGCATCCGTCAGCGTGAGGCCGAGCGCCGTCGTGCCGTCGACGAGCATCTGTTCCAGTACGTCCCGATTAACCGCCGGCGCGCGACGCGCCGTCATTGTTGCGTCGGGACGGCGCCGTCCCCCTGCTCCGTTGCCTCTGCGGCAGTGCCATTACGGCGGCCCAGGCCGCGGCGCTTCAGGTGCACCATCAGCAGCGAGATCGCCGCCGGCGTGACGCCCGAAATGCGCGACGCCTGCCCGATCGTTTCCGGGCGGAACTCGTTGAGCTTCTGGCTCACCTCGAACGACAGGCCGCGAACTTCGCGGTAATCGATACCGTCCGGCAGACGCGTGCTCTCGTTCGCGTCGTTGCGTTCGATCTCGGACGCCTGACGCTCGATATAACCCTGATACTTGATGCCGATCTCGACCTGCTCCTTGATCTGCTCGAGCAGCACCGGATCGTCGGCGAGCGGCTCGGCCGGGCCGCATTCGCCGCCCTTCAGGCCGCACACGCCGTCGTAGCTGACGCCCGGACGGCGCAGCAGCTCGGCGAGGCTGTATTCATGATCGATCGCCTTGCCGAGCAGCGCGGTCGCCTCTTCCGGCGGCAGCGTCTTCGGCGTGACCCACGTCGATTTCAGGCGTTCGGTTTCACGTGAAACAGCGTCGCGTTTCCGGCTGAATGCGTCCCAACGCACGTCGTCGACGAGGCCCAGTTCGCGGCCGATCTCGGTCAGGCGCATGTCGGCGTTGTCTTCACGCAGGCTCAAGCGATATTCGGCGCGGCTCGTGAACATCCGGTACGGCTCGGCCACACCGCGCGTCACGAGATCGTCGACCAGCACGCCAAGGTATGCCTGGTCGCGGCGCGGGCACCATGCGTCCTTCTCCTGCACGTAGCGGCCCGCGTTGAGGCCGGCCAGCAGGCCTTGCGCGGCCGCTTCTTCATAGCCGGTCGTGCCGTTGATCTGGCCCGCAAAGAACAGACCGTTGATCGCCTTCGTCTCGAGCGATGCCTTCAGCGCGCGCGGGTCGAAGTAGTCGTACTCGATCGCGTAGCCGGGGCGCAGGATATGCGCGTTCTCGAGGCCGCGCATCGAATGCACGAGCTCGAGCTGGACGTCGAACGGCAGGCTCGTCGAGATCCCGTTCGGGTAGAACTCGTTGGTCGTCAGCCCTTCCGGTTCGAGGAAGATCTGGTGCGATTCCTTCGATGCGAACCGGTGGATCTTGTCCTCGATCGACGGGCAATAACGCGGCCCGACGCCTTCGATCACGCCTGTATACATAGGCGAACGGTCGAGGCCGCCGCGAATGATGTCGTGCGTGCGCTCGTTCGTGTGCGTGACCCAGCACGGCAACTGCTGCGGATGCTGCTCTGCACGGCCCAGAAACGAGAACACGGGGATCGGATCGAGGTCGCCCGGCTGCTCGTCCAGCTTCGAGAAGTCGATCGTGCGGCCGTCGATACGCGGCGGCGTACCGGTCTTCAGGCGGCCCTGCGGCAGCTTCAGCTCCTTCAGGCGCGACGACAGCGACACGGCCGCCGGATCGCCCGCGCGACCGCCCGTGTAGTTGTTCAGGCCGACGTGGATCTTGCCGTCGAGGAACGTACCGGCCGTCAGCACGACCGCGCGTGCGCGGAAGCGGATGCCGATCTGCGTGACGGCACCCACCACGCGATCGCCCTCGACCATCAGGTCGTCGACGGCCTGCTGGAACAGCCACAGGTTCGGCTGGTTCTCGAGCCGGTGGCGGATCGCGGCCTTGTACAGGATGCGGTCGGCCTGCGCACGCGTCGCACGCACGGCCGGGCCTTTCGACGAATTGAGGATCCGGAACTGAATACCGCTCTCGTCCGTCGCTGCGGCCATCGCGCCGCCCAGCGCGTCGACTTCCTTGACCAGATGGCCCTTGCCAATACCGCCGATCGACGGATTGCAGCTCATCTGCCCGAGCGTTTCGATGTTGTGGGTCAGCAGCAGCGTCTTCGCGCCCATTCGGGCGGACGCCAGCGCCGCTTCCGTGCCGGCATGACCGCCACCGACGACGATGACGTCAAATTCTGTGGGAAAAAGCATGGTGGATTCCGTACGCAGGAGTGCGCACGAACCTATCAGAGAAATGTATGGGCCGAATTATAGCGGGTTCGCTTTTCACTCGAAGGCCGTCCGAATGGTAGGGTCCGTTCATTTCGTCGTTTTTTCGACTGTGGATGGATGAATCCGTGGAGTCGTGCCTTCTCCAGCAAGGCTCCCGGCCAGATTGGCGCACATCGTTGTGGCTGTGCAAAAAACAGATCAGCGGGGAAATGACCCGCAGAGGACAGATCGACATCGATTCCTGTGGCCGGCACGACAACCTTGGCACCAGATCCTGTGCCCCCCCTCACAGACTTCCATGTTGTTGGTCCGGCACTTATCCCCCGCGATTCGACACATCGCCAGCCTGTGCAGAGATCCACACACCAGGAATCCAGCCTGTGGACCAAGCCACTATTAACTGCCGAGCGAGACGACGGATCATCACCCGTGCCGTGGACAGCTTCTCCCCCGCCGCCACACAGAACTTCCGACTATTCCCCGGACACTTATCCCCTGACCGCGAACCATCAGGCCATCAAGCACTGCTCCAACCCCACAAACAAAAACGGCGTGTTTCACGTGAAACACGCCGTCCGTTTCCCGCGAACCCCGCCGCGACTATCAAGCTGTCTTCTTCGCCAACCCGAGGTACGTTTCGATCACGCGCGGATTCTGCGCAAGATCGGCCGCCGGCCCTTCCAGCGCAAACTCGCCCGTCTCCAGCACATAACCGTAGTCGGAGATCTGCAACGCGGCCCGTGCGTTCTGTTCGATCAGCAGCGTCGCCACGCCCGTGCCGCGCAACGCACTGATGATATGAAAGATCTCCTTCACGATCAGCGGCGCGAGCCCGAGGCTCGGCTCGTCGAGCATCAGCAGGTCGGGCTTGCCCATCAGTGCGCGGCCGACCGCGAGCATCTGCCGCTCGCCGCCTGACAGCGTGCCGGCCGCCTGTTTGCGCCGCTCCCTCAGCCGCGGAAACAGCGCGAACACGTGATCGAGCTGGTCGAGGAAGCTCGATTCGCCGGCCTGCTTGCGCCGATACGCGCCCAGCACGAGGTTGTCCTCGACCGTCATCGTGCTGAACAGCTCGCGCTTTTCCGGGACGAGGCACATCCCGCGCGCGACACGCTGCTCGACCGGCAACGCGCCGACGTCGTTGCCGCGATACACGACCGCACCCGACGCATGCCCGCTCACCGGCAGCGCGCCCATGATCGCGTTCAGCAGCGTCGATTTGCCTGCGCCGTTCGGGCCGATCACGCTGACGATCTGCCCCGCACCGACCTTGATCGCCGCGCTGTGCAGCGCCTCCACTTTCCCGTATCGGACCGCCAGCCCGCGCACTTCGAGAATCGGCATCGTCGTGTCCGTCATCACTCCACCCCGCCCAGATACGCTTCGAGCACCGCCGGATCCTGCTGCACGTCCTGCGGCAGCCCTTCCGCGATCCGCGTGCCGAATTCCATCACCACCAGCCGGTCGGTGAGGTTCATCACGAAATCCATGTCATGTTCCACGAGCAACACGCTCATGCCTTCCGCCTTCAGCCGCCGCAACAGGTCGGCGAGCTGCTGTTTCTCCTGGTAGCGCAGCCCGGCGGCCGGCTCGTCGAGCAGCAGCAGTGTCGGGTCGCAGCACAGCGCCCGCGCGATTTCGAGAATCCGCTGCTGGCCGAGCGCGAGGCTGCCCGCTTCGTCGTACATATGCTTTTCAAGCCCGACGCGGCGGATCTGGCGTGCGGCTTCGGCCAGCAACTGCGCTTCCTCATGTGCATTGAGCCGCGCGATGCTGCGCCAGACACCGGTTTGGCCGCGCAGATGCGCGCCGATTGCGACGTTCTCGAGCACCGTCATCGCCGGCAGCAACTTAACGTGCTGGAACGTGCGGCCGATGCCGCGCCGGACGATCTGGCGCGACGTGAGCCCGTCGATGCGCTCGCCGCGGAACGTGATCGTGCCGCCCGTCGGCTTCAGCACCCCCGTCACCAGGTTGAACGTGGTCGACTTGCCGGCGCCGTTCGGGCCGATCAGCCCGATGATCTGCCCTGCTTTCACATCGAAGCTCACGTCGTTGACGGCCACGAGCCCGCCGAACTGCTTGCGTGCGTTGTCGACCACGAGCAGCGGCTCGCCGGCCGCGGGCTTCGCACGCTGCGGCAACGGATCGGCATGCTCGGGCACATGCGCGCGCGGCCCGCGCGGGAACAGCCTCGCGACGAACGGCCACACGCCCTGGCGCGCGTACTGCAGCAGCAGCACCATCAACACGCCGAACACGATGATCTCGAAGTTGCCTTCCGAGCCGAGCAGCTTCGGCAGCAGCGTCTGCAGGTAGTCCTGCAGCACGGTGAGGATCGCCGCACCGAGCACCGCGCCCCATACGTGCGACACGCCGCCGACCACGGCCATGAACAGGAATTCGATCCCGTGGTTCAGGCCGAACGGGGTCGGGTTCACCGCACGCTGCAGGTGCGCGTACAGAAAGCCCGACACGGCTGCCAGCACGGCCGCGTAGACGAAGATCACGACGCGCATCCACGCGGTGTTCACGCCCATCGCCTCGGCCATCACGCCGCCGCCGCGCAGCGCGCGGATCGCGCGGCCCGGCCGGCTGTTCAGCAGGTTCTGCACCGACACGATCGCGGCCAGCACGACGGCCCAGATCAGGAAATACAGGCTGCGGCCGCTTTCGAGTGCGATGCCGAACAGGTTCAGCGCCGGAATCCCGTTGATCCCGTCGTACTTGCCGAGCAGCTCGAGGTTGCCGAACAGGTAGAACAGCGCGAGGCCCCACGCGATCGTGCCGAGCGGCAGGAAGTGCCCGGACAATCGCATCGTGACCGCGCCGAGCACCAGCGCGACGAGCGCCGTCAGCACGACGCCGACGATCAGCGCAAGCCACGGCGACACGCCGTACCGCGTCGTCAGGAACGCGGTCGCATACGCGCCGATGCCGACGAACGCGGCCTGCCCGAAGCTCGTCATCCCGCCGACGCCCGTCAGCAGCACGAGCCCGATCGCGACGATCGCATAAAGGCCGATGTAATTGAGCAGCGTGATCCAGTACTCGGGTACCTGCAGCACGCCGGGCAGCACCGGCAGCGCGAACAGCGCCACGAGAAACACCCAGAAGGTCTTGTTGCGTACCATCGTCTTCATCGCGTCACTCCTCTTCCTCTTCCGCGTGCGGCGACACGAAGCTCCGCCACAGCAGCACCGGAATGATCAGCGTGAACACGATCACCTCCTTGTATGCGCTCGCCCAGAACGACGAATACGATTCGAGCACGCCGACGAGCAGCGAGCCGGCGGCCGCGAGCGGATAGCTGACGAGGCCGCCGATGATCGCGCCGACGAAACCCTTAAGGCCGATCAGGAAGCCCGAGTCGTAGTAGATCGTCGTCAGCGGGCCGACGAGGATCCCGGACAGCACGCCGAGCCCTGCCGCGAACGTGAACGCGAGCCGCCCTGCTTCGGTCGTGCCGATGCCGACGAGCCGCGCGCCGAGCCGGTTCACCGACGTCGCGCGCAGCGCCTTGCCCGCGATCGTGCGGCCGAAGTACACGTACAGCGCGCCGATCAGCACGAGTGCCGTGACGACGACCAGGATGCTCTGCACCGACACCGTCATGCTGCCGATCGACAACGACGCATCCGAGAATCCGTTGGTGCGCGAGCCCTCCGCGCCGAACATCACGAGCCCGAGGCCGACCATCGCGAAATGGACGGCGACCGACACGATCAGCAGCAGCAGCGTCGTGCCTTCGGCGATCGGCTGATACACGAGCCGGTAGACGAACGGCCCCATCGGCACGACGATCGCAAGCGTCAGCGCGATCTGCGCGAGCATCGGCATCGGCTGCGCGGCAAAACTGCGCGTGATCGCGAACACCGCGAGCGGCAGCAGGATGTAGCGGCTGCCGAGCGTCGCGAGCGTGCGGCCGAGCTGATGGCGGCGTTCGCGATGCCGGATCAGGCCGCCGACTTCGAGCAGGAAGCACGCGACGCCCATCACGAACAGCAGCCAGCAGGTGGCGGGAAATTTCTGCGCCTGCAACGCCGCAAGCGTCAGCGCACCGTAGGCGACGAATTCGCCCTGGGGAATGAAGATCACCCGCGTGACGGAAAACACCAGCACGAGCGCCAGCGACAGCAATGCATAAATGGCGCCGGTCGTGATGCCGTCTTGCGCGAGGATCGCCGCAATCGAGAGATCCATACGTGTCTTGTATCGAGAATGCTGCGGAAAAACGGCGACGGGAACGGCCGGAACGCACGGACGGCAAGATCGGCGCGTCAGGCGCCATGCGGCGGGCCCCGGCGGTTCCATGCGGCACGGACGCGGCCCGTCAGGCCCGGCGCCCTGCCGACGGCGTGCTCGGCGCCGTTCGCGCCGCGCACGCCGGTTTCACGCGATGCTTACTCGGCCTGCAGCTTCCACTTGCCGTCGACGATCTGCACCATCACGCGCGCACGCGTGTCGAAGCCGTTGTGATCGGTCGACGTCATGTTGATCACGCCGTGCGACACGGGCAGATCCTTGACGCTTTCCAAAGACGCGCGCAGCGCCTCGCGGAATGCCTCGCTGCCCGGCTGCCCCTTCTTCAGCGCGTCCGGAATCGCACGCTGCAGCAGCAGTCCCGCATCCCACGCATGGCCGCCGAACGTCGCCAGCGAGCCCGCGCCGTAGGCCTTCTCGTACGCGGCCTTGTAGCCGAGCGCCGCCTTCTTCACCGGGTTCGAATCCGGCAGCTGGTCGGTCACGAGCACCGGGCCGGCCGGCAGGATCTCGCCTTCGCAATCCTTGCCGCACACGCGCAGGAAGTCGTTGTTCGCAACGCCGTGCGTCTGGTAGACCTTGCCCTTGTAGCCGCGCTCCTTCAGCGTCTTGGCCGGCAGCGCCGCCGGCGTGCCGGAGCCGGCGATCAGCATCGCATCCGGATTCGAGCCCATCAGCTTCAGCACCTGCCCCATCACCGATGCATCGGTGCGGTTGAAGCGCTCGTTCGACACGATCTTGAGGCCGTTCTTCTCGGCCGCCGCGCTGAACGTCTTGTACCAGCTGTCGCCGTACGCATCGGCGAAGCCGATGAAGCCGACCGTCTTCACGCCGTGCTTCGCCATGTAGCCGGCGATCGCGTCGGCCATCAGCTGGTCGTTCTGCGGCACCTTGAACATCCACGCGCGCTTCGCGTCCATCGGCGCGATGATCTGCGCGCTCGCCGCGAGCGAGATCGTCGGTGTCTTGCCCTGCGACACGGGGTCGAGCATCGCGAGCGAGTTCGGCGTGACGGACGATCCGATGATCGCGTCGACGTGATCTTCGTCGATCAGCTTGCGCACGTTCTGCACCGCGCGGCTCGTGTCGGACGCGTCGTCGAGCACGATGTACTGCACGCTCTTGCCCGCAATTTCCTTCGGCAGCAATGCGATCGTGTTCTTTTCCGGAATCCCGAGCGAGGCGGCCGGCCCGGTGGCCGACAGCGTCACGCCGATCTTCACCTGCGCCGACGCCGTGGCCGCCGCGCACACGAGGCCAGCGGCAAGCACGGCCTCCATCCATCGATTCATCTTCATTTACGTTGTCTCCAAACGCTGCTCGAAAAATCCGCGGGTCGCTCGGGCGGCTCCCGTTTCCCAAACAAGTTAATAATTTAACTATCTCTAATTGCCGCGCCTACGCTCGTTTTCCCGTGAAACGCCGCCACCGCAACAGGATCCCGACGGCGCGGCGCATGCGCGTGCCTCGCGGTCGACACGTTCGTTCGACTGCCACGATGCGCAGCAGCAGTGTCGTCAGGATGAAGAAGGCAAAGAAATGCGGGATCGCGCGGGCGATCGATGCGTGCGCAACGATTGCCGGAAGGTGCGCGGGCCCGGCTCGGCCCGGCCACGCGCGCCGGCGGCGAAAGATCGGGAAAGCGGCAGCTCATGCCGAGACGGGTGCGAGCGCAACGACCGGCGAAGGCGCCATGCCGGCGAATCGCGCCGGAACGCGCGTACTGGCCGCAGGACGGCTCGGGAAGGCCGGGAAATACGGATGCGTGCCCAATGACGAACGAGCGGCGCCAGCCGCCCTTCCTGCCCCGATCCATCGTCCTGCGCTGCTCATCCAACCGTACTCCCTCTTCTGCATTGTGCTTGTAGGAGAACTGCCGACCGATTTTCCCGACCGCGCGGTCGGCGAAAGCCAAGTGTAACGGACGCGTTTCGCGCACGCCAACCGGGTAAGCCCGGACGGCCTGCGCATCGCAACGCACCGTCTGCGACCGGATTGCGGGAAAGGGAAAAACGGGGGACGCGGCGAAGCGCGGAAAAGGCGCGGTGCGAATGCAAGCGCGGAATACGGCAATTGCGCAGGCCGATGCACCATCGGTGGAAATCCGTGCACGCAAATGAAAAAGCGCTGTTGGATTCCGTCCAACAGCGCTTTGGGGTCCGGGCACTTTGTGCCTCGATTGTCTCCTCGTTCTCCACCTGCAAATTCGTTTCGCGGTGCATCAGAACTGAAGTGAATCTTAAAGAGGCTTAAGCACCACGGCAACTTAGCATTTACCCCTATGGTGCATCGCCGCACGAAAATGGGGCACCAGTCTGCCGCGCGGCGCCGGCCCGAGCCCGTTGCGACGCCCTTCCGGAGTGCGCCGGATGGTGCTTCGCATCAACGTGCCGCGATGCGCGCTGCACGCGCTCAGGACGCCCTGAGCGGCTTGATCCGCGCGACGATCTCGCCGACGATGCCGCGCCGGAACGCGAGCACGCACGCGATGAAGATCAGCCCGGTGACGATCGTCGTCGATTCGCCGAGCGAATGGAACCACGCGACGCCCGTCGTCGACGCGAGCCATTCGCCGATGTCGCCGAGTCGGTCTTCCAAAGCGACGATCAGCGCCGCGCCCAAGAGCGGCCCGAACAGCGTGCCCATCCCGCCGACGAGCGTCATCAGCACGACGAGGCCCGACATCGTCCAGTGCGCATCGGAGAGCGTCTCGAAGCCGAGCACGAGCACCTTCAGCGAGCCGGCCAGCCCCGCGAGCCCGGCGGACAGGATGAACGCGAGCAGCTTGAAGCGGTCGGTGTCGTAGCCGAGCGAGATCGCGCGCGCCTCGTTCTCCTTGATCGCGACGAGCACCTGGCCGAACGGCGAATGGACGACCCGCACGATGAACGCGCACGCGGCGACGACCACCGCCAGCACGACGTAATACAGCGCGACGTCGTTCGACAGGTCGAGCAGCCCGAACAGGTGGCCGCGCGGCACGCCCTGCAGGCCGTCCTCGCCGTGCGTGAACGGCGCCTGCAGGTAGATGAAGTAGACCATCTGCGCGAACGCGAGCGTGATCATCGCGAAGTAGATGCCCTGCCGGCGGATCGCGAACAGCCCGACGACGAGCCCGAGCAGCGTCGCGGCAACGGTGCCGACGAGCACGCCGAGCTCCGGCGTGAAACCGAGCGTCTGCATCGAATAGCCGGTCGCGTAGCCGGCGGTCGCGAGGAACATCGCATGGCCGAACGACAGCAGCCCCGTATAACCGATCAGCAGGTTGAACGCGGCCGCGAACAGCGCGAACGTGAGCACCTTCATCACGAACACCGGATACGCGCCGATGAACGGCGCGGCGAGCAGTGCGGCGAGCAGCACGCCGTAGAGCACTTTTCTCTGCATCATTTTTCCTTGCCGAAGAGGCCCGCCGGGCGGAACAGCAGCACGATCGCCATGATCACGAACACGACGGTGGCCGACGCTTCGGGATAGAACACGCGCGTGAAACCCTCGATCACGCCGAGCATCAGGCCCGTGACGATCGAGCCGAGGATCGACCCCATCCCGCCGATCACGACCACCGCGAACACGGTGATGATCATCGGCTGGCCCATCAGCGGCGACACCTGGATCACCGGCGCGGCCAGCACGCCCGCGAACGCGGCGAGCGCGACGCCGAAACCGTAGGTGAGCGTGATCATCATCGGCACGTTCACGCCGAACGCCTCGACGAGCTTCGGGTTCTCCGTGCCCGCGCGCAAGTACGCGCCCAGGCGCGTCTTCTCGATCACGAACCACGTGCCGAGGCACACCGCGAGCGACGCGACGACGACCCACGCGCGGTAGTTCGGCAGGAACATGAAGCCGAGGTTGGTCGCACCGGAAAGCTGCGACGGCACGTCGTACGGCTGGCCGGACGCGCCGTAGATCGAGCGGAACACGCCCTCGACGACGAGCGTCAGGCCGAACGTCAGCAGCAGCCCGTACAGGTGATCGAGCTTGTACAGCCAGCGCAGCATCGAGCGCTCGATCGCGATCCCGAACGCGCCGACGACCAGCGGCGCGAGCACGAGCATCGCCCAGTACGGCAGCCCGAGGTACGACAGACCCATCCACGCGAGCATCGCACCCAGCATGAACAGCGCGCCGTGCGCGAAGTTGATCACGTTGAGCAGCCCGAAGATCACCGCGAGCCCGAGGCTCAGGATCGCGTAGAACGAGCCGTTGACGAGCCCGAGCAACAGCTGGCTCAGCATCGCCGGCAACGGAATGCCAAAGATTTCCATCGACTTAGCCGTCAGTATGAGTTTCGTTGCGTGCGCAACCTTACTGCGTTGCGCACGCGGGCCGCGCAGCGGGCACATCGCTGCAGCCTCCACCGTGCGGCGCGCCCGCGCGCGCCGCTACGTCGCGCTTACTTCCACAGCGCGCAGCGCGTTTCCTGCTTGGTCCCGAACGCCTGTTCGCCCGGAATCGTCGCGAGCACCTTGTAGTAGTCCCACGGCTCCTTCGATTCCGACGGCTTCTTCACTTCCATCAGGTACATGTCGTGGATCATGCTGCCGTCCGTGCGGATGTAGCCCTTCGCGTAGAAGTCGTTGATCTTCGCCTTCTTCAGCTCGGCCATCACCTTGTCGGAGTCGGTCGTGCCGGCAGCCTGAACGGCCTTCAGGTAGGTCGTCACCGACGAGTAGTCGGCGGCCTGCAGGCTCGACGGCATCTTCTTCATCTTGCCGAAGTAGCGCTGCGCCCACTGGCGCGAAACCGCATCGCGGTTCCAGTACCAGCTGTCGGTCAGCACCAGGCCTTGCGTCGTCTCGAGGCCGAGACTGTGCACGTCGTTGATGAACATCAGCAGCCCGGCGAGCTTCATCGTCTTCGTGATGCCGAATTCCTTCGCGGCCTTGATCGCGTTGATCGTGTCGCCGCCCGCGTTCGCGAGACCGAGGATCTGCGCCTTCGACGATTGCGCCTGCAGCAGGAACGACGAGAAATCCGACGCGGACAGCGGATGCCGCACCGCACCCAGCACCTGTCCGCCGCTCGCCTTCACGACGTCCGACGTGTTCTTCTCGAGCGCCTTGCCGAACGCGTAGTCGGCGGTCAGGAAGAACCACGTCTTGCCGCCCTGCTTCACCACCGCCGAGCCGGTGCCTTTCGCGAGCGCCATCGTGTCGTATGCATAGTGCACCGTGTACGGCGTGCACTCCTCGTTCGTCAGCGTGTCCGCGCCCGCACCGATGTTGATGTAGACCTTCTTCTTTTCCGCCGCGAGCTTGGCCATCGCCAGCGCCGTCCCCGAATTCGTGCCGCCGACGAGCAGGTCGAGCCCGCCGCGGTCGATCCATTCGCGCGCCTTCGACGCGGCAATGTCCGCCTTGTTCTGGTGATCCGCGTACACGACCTCGATCGGCTTGCCGAGCACCTTGCCGCCGAAGTCGGCGACCGCCATGCGGATTGCCTCGAGGCCGCCCTGGCCGTCGATGTCCGCGTAAAGCCCCGACATGTCGGTGACAAAACCGATCTTCACGGTATCCGCGGCATGCGCGGCGCCGGCAGTGAACGCGGCGGTCGCGAACGCGAGACAGGCGTGTGCGAGGGTCTTCATTTTCATTGACGTCTCCTGTTGTTCTGATGCGTTGTGGTTGTTCGAGGCCGCCACGGCTAGCGGCAAGGGAAACGGGGCGGCGTCACACCCCGAGCAGGTCGTGCAGGGTCGGCATCTTGCTTTCCAGTTCGGCCGCGCGGAAATGCTCGACGATGCGGCCGTGCTCCATCACGTAGAAGCGGTCGGCAAGCGGCGCGGCAAAGCGGAAATTCTGTTCGACCATCACGATCGTGTAGCCGCGCGCCTTCAGCGCGACGATCATCCGCGCGAGCGCCTGCACGATCACCGGCGCGAGACCTTCGGAAATCTCGTCGAGCAGCAGCAGGTTCGCGCCGGTGCGCAGGATCCGCGCGACCGCGAGCATCTGCTGCTCGCCGCCGGACAGCCTCGTGCCCTGGCTCTGCCGGCGCGACGCGAGGTTCGGGAACATCGCGTAGATCTCGTCGAGCGACATCGCATGCTCGCGCGACCCGATCGGCGGCGGCAGCATCAGGTTCTCCTCGCACGACAGGCTCGAGAAGATTCCGCGCTCCTCCGGGCAGTAGCCGATGCCGAAATGCGCGATGCGGTGCGTCGCGAGGCCGATCGTCTCATTGCCCGCGACCTTGATCGACCCGCTGCGGCGCCCCGTGAGGCCCATGATCGCGCGCATCGTCGTCGTGCGGCCCGCGCCGTTGCGGCCGAGCAGCGTGACGACCTCGCCGCGATGCACCGTCAGGTCGACACCGTGCAATATGTGGGATTCCCCGTACCAGGCCTCCAGGCCCGTGATCTCCAGCGCGGGCGTACCGCTCTCGACGCCGCTCAATTCGCGTTCCTCCCGTTCGCTGTGCTTCATGCGTGCGCCCCCGCGAGCGCCGCATCGGCGCTGCCCATGTAGGCCTCGATGACGAGCGGATTCTTCGACACCTCCGCATACGAGCCTTCGGCCAGCACCTCGCCGCGTTGCAGGACGGTGATCGTGTCGGAGATGCCCGCGATCACGTTCATGTTGTGCTCGACCATCAGGATCGTGCGGCCGCTCGCGACCTTCTTGATCAGCGCGGTCACGCGGTCGACGTCCTCGTGGCCCATCCCCTGCGTGGGCTCGTCGAGCAGCATCAGTTCGGGCTCCATCGCGAGCGTCGTCGCGATCTCGAGCGCGCGCTTGCGACCGTACGCGAGTTCGACGGTCGGCACGTGCGCGAAATCGGTGAGGCCGACTTGCGTGAGGAGATCCATCGCGCGGTCGTCGAGCCGCTTCAGCGTGCGTTCGCTGCGCCAGAAATGGAATTCGGTGCCGAGCGCGCGCTGCAGGCCGATACGCACGTTCTGCAGCGCGGTCAGGTGCGGGAACACGGCCGAGATCTGGAACGAACGGATGATGCCGCGCCGTGCCACCTGCGCAGGCCGCTCGTCGGTGATGTCGATCCCGTTGAAGACGATCTGGCCGGCCGTCGGTGTCAGGAACTTGGTGAGGAGGTTGAAGCAGGTGGTCTTGCCCGCGCCGTTCGGCCCGATCAGCGCATGAATCGCACCGCGCCGCACACGCAGGTTGACGCCGTTCACGGCGGTGAAACCCCTGAATTCCTTCGTCAGTCCGCGTGTTTCCAGAATCGTGTCGCCGAGAATCATGTTCCCTTCCGTACGAAGTCAGGCGAAGCACCGGGAAGCGAGGTGCAAGCGACCGCGAACAGGTCAGCGGATCAGCCGGCTGCCCCCGGGCGCCGTGGTACGCCTCGAGGGTGGTCTCCCGCGCCGACGCGTATGCACATTGCGCAACATTGTCGCGCCGTTGGTGCAGTGCAATCATCGGGATTTGCACTTATAGGGCTGGCCGCCATCGCGCATGCGGCCATGCACGGTTCTTCACCACGTTTTTTTGACACGTGCATCATCGATTGTTGATCGCTCGCAAGGCCCGGCATACGCGCAACGAAAAAAAACCGCGCACCTTGCATGGATCTTGCCGGTCGAACCGCTGCAACCGGCACGGCTAATACAAAGGCAGCTTGTTTCGCATATCGAATCAGCGAGCACGAATATGACGGCCCGCTGTCGCGCATGTCAGCGTTCCGTCACGCAGCCGTGACCGTGGCTTCCGTTCGCACCGGCGTCGCGTCGCGCACCGCGCGGCGATCGGCACGGATCATGTCGCTCGCGCGCTCGGCGATCATCAGCGTCGGCGAATTGGTGTTGCCCGACGTAATGAACGGCATCACCGATGCATCGACGATCCGCAGCCCCGCGATGCCGCGCACGCGCAGCCGGCTGTCGACCACCGCGCGTTCATCGTCGGCACGCCCCATCCGGCAGGTGCCGACCGGATGGAAGATCGTCGTGCCGACGGCGCCGGCCGCTTCGATCAGTTCTGCCTCGGTCCGATACTGCACGCCCGGCAGGATTTCCTCGGGGCGATAGCGCGCAAGCGCCGGCGCGGACGCGATCCTGCGCGTGAGGCGCAGCGCGTTCGCGGCGACATGGCGATCGTGGTCGGTCGACAGATAGTTCGGCGCGATCGCGGGCGCGATGCCCGGATCGGCGCTCGTGACATGCACGCTGCCGCGCGACGTCGGCCGCAGATGGCAGACCGATGCCGTGAATGCGTTGAAGCTGTGCAACGGCTCGCCGAAGCGTTCGAGCGACAGCGGCTGCACGTGGTATTCGAGATCGGGGCGCGTGAGCGCGGGATCGTCTGGATCGGATTTCGCAAAGGCGCCGAGCTGCGACGGCGCCATCGACATCGGCCCGCGCTGCAGCAACGCGTATTCGGCGCCGATCATCAGCTTGCCCCACCAGTGCGCGGACAGCGTGTTGAGCGTGCGCACGCCTTCGACGCGAAACGCCATCCGCAACTGCAGGTGATCCTGCAAGTTTTCGCCGACGCCCGGCAGATCCTGCACGACGTCGATGCCGAGCGCCTGGAGCCGCCGGCCGCAGCCGACACCCGACAGTTCGAGCAATTGCGGTGAATTCACGGCGCCGGACGTCAGCAGCACTTCCGCACGCGCACGCGCGACATAATCGGTGCCGCCGCCGTGATACTCGACGCCGACCGCGCGCCGCCCTTCGAAGATCACGCGCTGTGCGTGCGCGCCGGTGATCACGGTCAGATTCGGGCGCGCCATCGCGGGCCGCAGGAACGCCTTCGACGTATTCCAGCGCACGCCGCGCTTCTGGTTCACCTCGAAATAGCCGACCCCGGAATTGTCGCCGCGGTTGAAATCGTCGGTCGCCGGAATGCCCGTCTGCTGCGCGGCCTGCGCGAACGATTCGAGGATCTCCCAGCGCAGCCGCTGCTTCTCCACGCGCCAGTAGCCGCCCGCGCCGTGCGCGTCGCTCGCGCCCGCATGGTGATCCTCGCTGCGCTTGAAGATCGGCAGCACGCTGTCCCACGACCAGCCTGCATCGCCGGTTTCCTGCGCCCAGCTGTCGTAATCCTCGCGCTGGCCGCGCATGTAGATCATCCCGTTGATCGACGAGCAGCCGCCCAGCACTCGACCGCGCGGATACGACAGCGCGCGGCCGTTGAGCGCCGCTTCGGGTTGCGTCTTGTACAGCCAGTCGGTGCGCGGGTTGCCGATGCAATACAGATAGCCGACCGGTATATGAATCCAGTGATAGTCGTCCTTGCCGCCCGCTTCGAGCAGCAGCACGTGGATGTCGGGATCCTCGGTCAGGCGGTTCGCGAGCACGCAGCCCGCGGTGCCCGCGCCGACGATCACGTAATCGAATTCGCCTTCGACCGTGCGTTGTGTAGTCACTGCTTGTCTCCTGTCGACCCGAGTTAGCGCTTCAGCGCTTACTCGGGTCCCATGGCGTGGCTGGATGGAGTTAGTGCTTTAGCGCTTACTCCATCCCCACGGCGGTCGACCTGAGTTAGTGCTTCAGCACTTACGGTGGTCCCATGCAAAGTTCGTTGTTGTGCGCCGCGCAAGTGCTTTAGCGCTTACTCGGACCCCATGGCGTGGCTGGATGGAGTTAGTGCTTCAGCGCCTACGCTGGTCCCATGCAATCTCGTTGTTTTATCCCGCGCGCTGCGATGCCGCGCATCATTTCCAGCATAGTGCGTCGCGGCGGGTGTCTGCAGCAGCACCCACCTGCCCTGCCGCACTCCCGGCCAGGTTGACCGAAACGCGCCGGCGACGCGACCGATGAAGCGTACTCCGGCTGCCGGCCGCCGATCCAATGAGTTATGCTGAACTGCGTTATAAGCAGCGCTCATATCACGACGATGGATCTCACCCTGCTCCGCGCGTTCGCGACGGTCGCGCGCGAAGGCAACCTGACGCGCGCCGCCGCGCAACTGCACCTGACGCAGCCGGCCGTCAGCCTGCAGATCAAGCATCTGCAGGAAACGCTCGGCGTCGCGCTGTTCACGCGCACGTCGCGCGGGCTCGCGCTCACACGCGACGGCCAGACGCTGCTGCCGCACGCGGAACGCGCGCTGGCCGCGGCCGCCGACGTGCAGCGCGCCGCTGCCGCGCTGCGGCACGAGGTGCGCGGCCGGCTGCGGATCGGCACGATCCTCGATCCCGGCTTCCTGCGGCTCGGCGGCTTCCTGCGCGCGCTGGTCGAGACCCATCCGCAGATCGAGACGGCGCTGCGGCACGGGATGTCGGGCTGGGTGATCGAACAGGTGCGCGCGCAGGCGCTCGACGTCGGCTACTACATCGGCCGACCCGGCGACGATGATTCGCTCGACGGCGCACTGTTCCACACCGTCACGCTCACGCATTTCCAGTACCGCGTGCTCGCGCCGGCCGGCTGGAAGGAGCGCGTGCAGCGCGCGCACGACTGGCGCGCGCTCGCCGCGCTGCCGTGGATCTGGACGCCGCCGGCATCCGCGCATCACCGGCTGCTGTCGCGGCGCTTTGCGGAAGCGGGCGCGCAGCCGGTGAAGGTCGCCGAGGTCGACCAGGAGCAGTCGATGCTCGACCTCGTCAAATCGGGCATCGGGTTGACGCTCGCACGCGACTCGACCGCGCTGGCCGAAGCGCACGCGCACGCGCTGACGATCGTCGAACGCGTGACGGTGCCGACCGAACTGACGTTCGTGACGCTCGCCGAGCGGCGCGACGAGCCGGCGATCGCAGCCGCGCTGCGGCTGATCGAAGCCCAGTGGGCGATATGAGCGGTGCTGATGAAGGCGCGGCCGCCACGCGCCGCGCGCCGGCGTCGCACGCAACACGCGTCATCTCGCCGCCCCCGGCCCGTCGTCACGCCACCGCCGCCGCCTTTTTGCTAGATTGTGCGTTCGCACACCGCGAGACCCCTGATTGAAGGAGACCCGCATGGCCCGCAACATCGAGATCAAAGCCCGCGCCCGCGAATTCGACCAGCTGCGCGAACGCGCGGCGACGCTCGCGACCGAAGCGCCGCTGTTCTACCGCCAGCAGGATTTCTTCTATGACGTGCCGCGCGGCCGGCTGAAGCTGCGCCGCTTCGAGGACGGCACGCCGGCCGAACTGATCTTCTACCAGCGCGACGACCGCGACGGCCCGAAGGCGTCGTACTACACGCGCAGCCCCGTGACGAATCCCGACGCGATGCACGCGCTGCTCGCGACCGCGCTGACCACGCGCGGGATCGTGACGAAGGAGCGGCACGTGTACCTCGCGGGCCGCACGCGCATCCACCTCGACCGTGTCGACGGCCTCGGCGACTTCATCGAACTGGAAGTCGTGCTCGGCCCCGACGATGACGAAGCCGGCGGCGAAGCCGAAGCGCACGACGTGTTCACGAAGCTCGGGGTATCGCAGGACGATCTGGTCGCGGTCGCGTACGTCGATCTGCTGAACGCCGACACGCAGCAAGAAGCGACCTGATCCGGCCCCGCTGGCGGCGGTGCGGCGCGCACCGCCTGGGGCCGGTTCCCGCCAATAACGGGATTACGCGGGCCCTGCCGCCGCGTCACGCGGCGCCGGGTGCCAGGTGCGCGAGCGGCAGCGCCCCGTTGCGCTTGAAGGTCGTCAGCACGATGTTCGAGCGCACGCTGTCGACGCCGGGCACGCGCATCAGCTTCTTCATCACGAACTGCGACAGCGCGTTCAGGTCGGGCGCGACGATCCGCAGCAGGTAGTCCGCATCGCCCACCACCGCATGGCATTCGAGCACTTCGGGCAACACGTCGATCTGCTGCTGGAATTGCTCGATGATCGAATCGCCGTGGTGCTTGAGCTTCAGGCTCGTGAACGCGGTGACGCCGAGCCCGAGCTTTTCGGGCCGCAGCATCACGCGATAGCCTTCGATCACGCCGGCCGCCTCGAGCCGCTGCAGCCGCCGGCCGATCTGCGACGGCGACAGCGGCACCTCCTCGCCGAGTTGCTGATGCGTCGCGCGACCGAAGCGCTGCAGCACGTCCAGCAGCGCGAGATCGAAGTGATCGAGTTCCAGCATGAGCATTCTCCGCATTGATTCGTAATTTGATGCGAGATTATCGCATCATCACGCAAATCAACGCCAACTTTGCGCCCATTCCGCGTGCATGCCGCTCTACACTTGCATGGTTCCCAACCACAGCGTGCAGAGCCTGATCATGTCCACCGTCGTCACCGCGAAACTGCAGGAGCAGTTCGACGCGGGCCTCGAAACCCGCGCAGATTTCACCATCGACCAGCCGCTCGAACGCTACGGCCAGGTCGACCACGCGGTGTGGAAGCAGCTCTATGCACGCCAGTCGGCACTGCTGCGCGGGCGCGCCTGCGACGCGTTCGTCGCGGGGCTCGGCAAGATCGACCTGCCGGCCGATCGCGTGCCGTCGTTCGCCGACGTGAATCGCCAGTTGAAGCTCGCGACGGGCTGGGAGATCGTCGCGGTGCCGGGCCTCGTGCCCGATCGCGTGTTCTTCGGGCATCTCGCGAACCGGCGTTTTCCGGTCACCTGGTGGATGCGCCGTCCCGACCAGCTCGACTACCTGCAGGAACCCGACTGCTTCCACGACCTGTTCGGCCATGTGCCGCTGCTGATCGACCCGGTGTTCGCCGACTACATGCAGGCATACGGCCGCACCGCGCTCGCGGTCGCCGACGACGAAGCGGCGCTTGCGCGGCTCGCACGGCTCTATTGGTATACGGTGGAATTCGGGCTGATCCGCGACCCGCGCGGCACGAACGGGCTGTCGATCTACGGCGCCGGGATCGTGTCGAGCAAGGGCGAGAGCCTGTACAGCCTCGAAAGCGCGGCGCCGAACCGGCTCGGCTTCGACCTCGAGCGCGTGATGTGCACGAAGTACCGGATCGACACGTTCCAGAAGACCTACTTCGTGATCGACGATTTCGCGCAACTGTTCGCGCTCGCCGACGTCGACGGCCGCGCGCTGGCCAACCGGCTCGCGGCGCTGCCGGAATTCGCGGCCGGCGCGGTGCTCGATAGCGATCGCGTGCTGCATCGCGGCACGGGCGAAGGCTGGCCCGACGACGCCGACGCCTGACGCGCGCCAACGTGCGCCGGATGCCGGCCGCCCGTCCCAAGATGGCCGTCCCGCAACTATGAAACAATGACCGGTGCCGGCTGCGCCGCGCGGCGCAGCCGCGCGCGGGTGCCGTTACCGAACGAGAGGTGCAAGATGATCCACAAGCTCACATCCGAAGAACGCAAGACCCGGCTCGAAGGCCTGCCGCTCTGGACGGCCATGCCGGGCCGCGACGCGATCCAGCGCAGCCTGCGCTTCGCCGATTTCAACGAAGCGTTCGGCTTCATGACGCGCGTCGCGATCAAGGCGCAGGAAATGAACCACCATCCGGAATGGTTCAACGTGTACAACCGCGTCGACGTCACGCTGTCGACCCACGACGCCGACGGCCTGACCGAACGCGACATCGAACTCGCTCTGTTCATCGACCGCGCCGGCGCGCACGCGAAACCCGCCGCCTGAGCCCTTCCTCCACCACCGCGCATCTTTCGGTGCGCGGTGCGTCAACTTTTCATTTCGATGAACGTTTTCTACGATGTAGTCAGCGAAAGCCTTCAGCTTTCCAAGCCATCCTTAAGGCGCACGTAAGTCTCGTATGCTTTCCGCGCCTTGGGGTCCAAACCTTCCAGTTGCAGCGCGCTTCCGCGCTGTACAATCAGCAGCGCATACGGCTTGGAGAGCGCGCTGGCCTCTTCGCAGAGTTTGAGTTCGTCGCCGCTCGACGGCGAGCGGGCGCGCCAGAAATTGATCGCGGCTTCAAGGTCGTTGATCGAAATATCGGACATGATTGGATTTAATCGTTCGCTGGCCGCCATGCTTGATGTCACGCGATGCGGCGCCCCTGTGGAAACGGCTTCGTGCTGTCCGCGTGCCTGAACCGCCAACCCATTGTACTTGAGCGAACTTCATGCGACTCCTTCTGATCGAAGACGACCGCCCCATCGCACGCGGTATCCAGAGCAGCCTCGAGCAGGCTGGCTTCACCGTCGACATGGTGCATGACGGCATTTTTGCCGAACAGGCGCTGGCACAAAACCGCCACGAACTCGTGATCCTCGACCTCGGCCTGCCGGGCATCGACGGGATGACGCTGCTCACGCGTTTCCGCCAGACCAATCGCCACACGCCCGTCATCGTGCTGACCGCACGCGACGAGCTGAACGACCGGATCCAGGGCCTGAACTCGGGCGCCGACGACTACATGCTCAAGCCGTTCGAGCCGGCCGAGCTCGAAGCGCGCATCCGCGCGGTGATGCGCCGCAGCGGCCCGCACAGCGACATGCCGCGTCCGGAAGTGTCGCTCGGCGGCGTCCGCCTGTCGGGCGTCGACCGCCGCATCTTCAACGACGACAAGCCGCTCGAACTGTCGCCGCGCGAGTTCGCGGTGCTCGAGATGCTGCTGCTGCGTCACGGCCGCGTCGTCAGCAAGGCCCAGTTGCAGGATCACCTCACGCACTTCGGCGGCGATCTCGGCGACACCGCGATCGAAGTCTATGTGCACCGCGTGCGCAAGAAACTCGAGCAGTGCCGTGTCGAAATCGTCACGGTGCGCGGTTTCGGCTACCTGCTGCAGGAAATCCGCCAGACGGCGAGCGTCTGAGCGGCGCCGCGCGTCGGCCGGCCGCGTGCCGGCGGCGTTGTGCACCCTGCTCCGCGTCGTCGCCCGGCGCACGACCGCGCCGCTCCCCGTGAGCGGCGCTTATCCATTTGCCCGTCGAAATGTCTCCTGATCCGGCTGTGACCACCAGCCTGCGCCGCTCGCTGCTCCGGCGCCTCGCCGCACCGCTGTCGATGCTCGCGCTGATGAGCGGCCTGATCGCCTACTGGCTCGCGTGGCAATACACGCAGCACGTGATCGACCGCTCGCTCGCCGATCTCGCGACCGCCATCTCGAAACAGATCCAGATCGCCGGCCCCGACGCGCCGTTCACGGTGCCGCCGCTCGCGCAGGCGATGTTCTCCGATCCCGCCGAAGCTCTGATCTACCGGATCAGCGACGGCGAACAGGAGCTCGCCGGCGATCCGAAGCTGCCGCTGCAGGGCATCAACGTGCGCCGCATGCATCACGCGTACGTGTTCGAGGCCGAGTACGACAACCGCGCGGTGCGCGTCGCACAGGTACGCGTCGACGATGTCGAGGGCGGCAAGCCGATGGTCGTCGAGGTCGCGCAGCCGGTGCGGCACCGCTACCGGATCGCGCCCGAATTCCTCGTCGCGATCATGATGCCGCTGCTGCTGCTGCTGCTCGCGGGCTGGGGCATCGTGTGGCGCGTCGTGAACCAGCAACTCGGCCCGCTCACGCATCTCGCCGATTCGCTGAACCGGCAGACCCACACGTCGCTGGAACCGGTCGACGAAACCGAGGTGCCGCTGGAGATCCGGCCGCTGACGAGCGCGATGAACGCGCTGCTCGGCCGCCTGAAGACCGCCCTCGACGCGCAGCGCAAGTTCATCGCCGATGCCGCGCACCAGTTGCGCACGCCGCTCACGGCCGTGAAGCTGCATGCCGAACAAGCGGCCGTCGCGCGCGACCCGCACCAGACCTTCGCCGCGGTGCGCGAACTGCGTGCGGCCGCCGACCGCGCGGTGCGGCTGTCGAACCAGTTGCTGTCGCTCGCCCGCGCGGAGCCGGGCGAACAGGCCGCGCGATTCGTCGACGTCGACCTCGCCACAATGGCGTTCGAGACGGGTGCCGAATGGGTGCCGCGCGCGCTCGCGTCGCATGTCGACCTCGGCTTCCAGCGCAGCGACGCCCCCGGCGACGACGAGAAGCTGATCGTGCGCGGCAACCCCGTGCTGCTGCGCGAAGTGATCGCGAACCTGCTCGACAATGCGCTGAAATACGTGCCGCTCGCGCGGCCGGACGGCGCGCGGATCACGGTGAACGTCGCGCGCAGTGCGCTCGAAGACGGCCTGCCGGCCGCCGAGATCGTCGTCGAGGACAACGGCCCGGGCGTGCCCGCGAACCAGCAGGCCGACCTGTTCAAGCGCTTCTTCCGCGGCGACGCGCAAAGCGGCAACGGCGTCGAGACGGGTGCCGGGCTCGGCCTCGCGATCGTGCACGACATCATCGCGATGCATGGCGGCACCGTGTCGTACGAGGATGCGCCGGAAGGCGGTTCGCGCTTCGTGGTGCGGGTGCCGCTCACCCAGCGCACGGAGAAGCCGGCCAGCGAAACGCCGGCCGCCGCATCGGCGCATTGAGCGATCGCCACGCGATTCGCGTCGGGCGGCCGTTGAACGTGCAGCCCGACGGATAAGGAAACGGGAAGGACTGCCGCGCAACGCGGCAGCCGTCTGCTGAAGCGGCAGCGCATCGTGCGCTGCCGCCTGCATCACTTCCTGTTTTTCTTGTCCTTCGCGCTGGATTCGGACTTGCCGTCCTTCTTGTCCTTCTTCTTTTTCTTCTTCTCGCCGTCGTCCGACGTCGCGAGCAGCGTGCCGCGGCACGAAGCCGCGCCGCAATGGCATGCGTATTCGCGCTTGAGCTTCTTCGTCAGCTTCGCGTCGATCACGAGGCCGTAGTCGTAGAACAGCTCCTCTTCCGGCCCGATGTCGCGCAGCGCGTGGATGTACACGCGCCCTTTGACTTCCTCGGCTTCGCAGTTCGGCGCGCACGAATGGTTAATCCAGCGCGCGCTGTTGCCGTCGATCTTGCCGTCGATCACGCCACCTTCGTCCAGTGCGAAGTAGAACGTATGGTTCGGCTCGCTCGGATCGTGCGGATGGCGACGCAGCGCTTCCTTCCACGAGATTCGCTCGCCCTTGTATTCCACTACGCGTTCGCCGGCCTTGATCGGCGCCACCGCGAACACGCCCTTGCCGTGTACTCCCGAGCGGCGCACCGCGATCCTGCGTGAACTCATCGAACGAATCCTTGTGAAGACGAATGAATGGAAGACGGCCGCGACCGCGGCCCGGCGCGCGCCAAACGAAAACGCGGCACCGGTCGGTGCCGCGTCGGGGCATGCGGCGAATCACCCGCATCCTACACGTTCGATATTGCTTCGTTCAACATCGCGCGCAATATTGCGCGCTCGACGCTCAACGCTGGCCGAACGCGATGTCGCCGAACAACGCCTTGTGCTCGCGCGGCTGCGAGCGCCAATACTGCGGCGGCGCCGTCACCTGCGCGCCGAGCTCCGCCGCCGCGTGCCACGGCCAGCGCGGGTCGTACAGCATCGCGCGCGCCATCGCGACGAAATCGGCATCGCCGGCCTCGATGAGCCGGTTCGCATGTGCGGGCTCGTTGATCAGGCCGACCGCCATCGTCGGCATGCCGACCGCGCGCTTCACGGCCTGCGCAAACGGCACCTGGTAACCCGGCGACAGCGGAATCTTCTGCAGCGGCGACACGCCGCCGGACGACACGTCGATCCAGTCGCAGCCTCGGCGCTTCAATTCGTGCGCGAATGCGATCGTGTCGTCGAGCTCCCAGCCGCCTTCGACCCAGTCGGTCGCGGACACGCGCACGCCGACCGGCCGGTCCTCCGGAAACGCCGCGCGCACGATCTCGAAGATCTCGAGCGGAAAACGCATCCGGTTTTCGCGCGAGCCACCGTATTCGTCGGTGCGCCAGTTCGCGAGCGGCGACAGGAACTGGTGCAGCAGGTAGCCGTGTGCCGCGTGCACCTCGATCGCGTCGATGCCGAGCCGCGCGGCACGCTTCGCGGCGGCCGCGAACGCGTCGCGGATCCGGTTCAGCCCCGCGGCGTCGAGCGCGAGCGGCGGCGTCTCGCCTTCCTTGTGCGGCACGGCCGACGGCCCATGCGGCAGCCAGCCGCCGTCGGCGACCGACACGAGCTGGCCGCCGTTCCACGGCACCTCGCTCGACGCCTTGCGCCCCGCATGCGACAACTGCATCGCGATGCGAACCGGCGAGTGCTTGCGAATCGCCGCGAGCACGGGCTTCAGTGCGGCTTCGGTCACGTCGTCCCAGAGGCCAAGGTCGGCATGCGTGATGCGCCCGTCGGGTTCCACCGCAGTCGCCTCGATGCAGAGCAGGCCCGCGCCCGACAGCGCGAGATGGCCGAGGTGAATCATGTGCCAGTCGGTCGCCTCACCGCGTTCGGCCGAGTACTGGCACATCGGGGAGATCACGATCCGGTTCGGAAGGGTCACGCCGCGCAGCGTGAATGGAGAAAACAGCGCAGTCATGGAAGCCGCTCGCCTGGAAAGGGAAAGAGCGGACGAGCGTAGCACGCAGGCTTGAAGCGTGCAGATGGCGCGATCGGCAGTAAGCGGATGGTCAGGTGTGGCCGGCAACAGGTTGCCGGCGCGGCGGGAAACGCGTCGCATGCAGCGACGCGCCGGCCTGCAACGGATGCCGGCCGGGCCAAGGATTCGCGGCAGACGGTGCCGCCCGCTGCGTCAGAGCCCGACGCTGTCGAGCCACTCCGCGAACATTCGCCGTGCGGCCGACTCGAGCGCGGGGCCGTACTGGGCGGTATCGGCACGCAACTGGCTTGCGTCGACGCCGGGCGTCGCCGCGATTTCGCCGGCGTTCCCGATCAGCCACGGTTCGAAGCGGTCGGTGCGGATTTCCGGATGGCATTGCAGCGCCAGCACGTGCTGCCCCCACGCGAAGGCCTGGTGGCGGCAGGCCGGCGTCGACGCGAGATGGATCGCGCCGCCCGGCAGGTCGAACGTATCGCCGTGCCAGTGCAGCATCGACGTCGCCGCGCCATCGAGATGGCGCAACGGCGACGCACGGCCGGCATCGGTGAGCGTCAGCGGCGCCCAGCCGAGTTCGTGCTGCGCAGCCGGATAGACACGTGCGCCGAGCGCACGGGCGATGAACTGCGCGCCGAGGCAGATGCCGAGGATCGGCAGCCCCGCGTCGATGCGCTGGCGCACGAGCGCCGCGAGCGGCGCGATCGTCGGATACTGCGCATCGTCGTACACGCTGAGCGGCCCGCCGAGCACGACGAACAGCGACGGCTGGAGCACATCGAGCACCTCGAACCGCGACGATCCGACGTCTACATAGCGCACCCGCCGGCCCCGTTCGCCGAGCACCTGCTCGAAGCTTCCGAGATCCTCGAAATGCACGTGGCGGATCGCCACGACTTCAGCGTTCATCATCGGCCTCCCGGTCGATCGACGGACGTCAGCCTGCGAAAATCTTCCAGGTCTTCTTCTGCGTCGCCGCGTCGGCTTCTTCCTGCACCGAGCAGTCGAGACGCAGGTCGTTGTCGGCCATCGAGATGTCGAGCGCCGCGCAGTAATGCACGGTCTTCTTCGACAGCTTGCCCGGCTGGAAGTGGGCGCACGTCAGGCACATGCGCTGCGGCGGCGTCACACCGGCCACCTGCAGCTCGCGCAGCGTCTTCAGCAGCGCGCGATACAGTGCGCCCTGCTCGTCCGCGCCGAGCTTGCCGACCGCTTTCGTCAGGAATTCAGGCCATTGCAGCGCCTTCTTCGCGGCCGTGCGGCCGCGGGCCGACAGGCGCACGGCCAGTGCGCGGCCGTCGTCCAGCGCACGGCGCTTCTCGACGAGCCCCTTCGTCTCGAGCGTGCTGACCGCATCGCTCGTGGTCGCCGCGGTGAGCTGCGTCTCGCGCGCGATCTCGCCGAGCCGCATCGGGCCCTTGCGCTGCAGCAGCAGCACGAGGATCTCGCCCTGCGTCGGCGTCAGGCCCGCGCCTTCCGCCCAATCCCATGCCTGGCTTCGCATGGCCGTACTCAACCGCAGCAGGCTGTGGGTGACACGTCCCGAAGCCTGGTTCCCGTAAACGCCTTCGCTCATAGTCTTTTCGCTTTGCCGCCGCCCGGATTACCGAGCGGCCGTAGTGTGGAGATCGAATGTCCATCTCAAAACAGACGCACTCTTGCGAGTGCATCAGCACGGCCGTCGCGAGGCACACGCGGCGGTCGCGTTCGCGGCGACCGGTGAGACACGCGTCGTTCCGGTGTCCGCAAAGCCGACATTCTAAGCGAGAGCGGAAAATCGCACAGCTAAGTTATCCCCTGCAGCCTGTGGAAAATCGCTGGATAACTGAAATTTTTTGTTGTGCCTGCAATGCCGCGCCTGCGGAACGGGGCGCGCCAGCATTTTCCTGTTCGGATCGGCCATCGGGTGAATGGCAACGATCCACCGGGTTATCCCACCCTCAGATCGTTGACTTTGCAGCGGAATATCGGGTTATCCACAGATTTTCAGGACGACTGCCAACGATTTCAGCCTGAAACTGTACCAACCGTCGTTCAGCGAATCGAGACGCGGTCGAGCCTGCAATCTGCAAAACATTTTTTCATTCGCGCCAACGTAAGCACTGCTGCCGGACCGTCTCGTTCAGCGATTTTTCCTGCTTGAAAACGGTTCTCAACCACGATGCGTCGTTCACGCGCGCCTTGGCAAGCGCGCCGATCTCGTCGAGCGCCGCGCGCGAACCGAGCGCGGCCGCATGCGGCGCGATCCGGTCGAGCGTGTCGAGGATGTCCTCGGCGATCGTGCGGCGTTCACCCGTCTGAGGATTCACGCAGGTACCCTCGAGTCCGAAGCGGCACGCTTCGAAACGGTTGAACGTATAGACGAGGTAGTCGTCCTCCGACAGCTTCAGCGGCCGGTCGGTCAGCAGGTAGCGCGCGAGCGTCTGGATGTAGCAGGCGATCGCCGCCGCGCGGTCGACCGACAGCGGCGTATCCATCACCCGCACCTCGATCGTCCCGTAGCCGGGCTTCGGGCGGATGTCCCAGTAGAAGTCCTTCATCGAGTTGACCACGCCCGTGTTCACCATCTTCATGAAGTACTCCTCGAAGCTGTCCCAGGTCAGCACGAACGGCGCGCGGCCCGACAGCGGGAACGCGAACACCGAATTCAGGCGTGCCGAATGGAAGCCCGTATCGACGTTCTGCACGAACGGCGACGACGCGGACAGCGCGATGAAGTGCGGAATGAAGCGCGACATCGAGTGCAGCAGGAACAGCGCGCTGTCCGGATCGGGACAGCCGATATGCACGTGCTGGCCGAACACGGTGAACTGTTTGGCCAGATAACCGTAGAGCTCAGAGATGTACTGGAAGCGCGGCGCATCGTAGATCTGCCGGTCGCTCCATTGCTGGAACGCGTGCGTGCCGCCGCCGGCGAGCCCGACGTTGAGCTGGTCGGCCGCCTTCACGAGCACGTCGCGGATCGCATGCAGCTCGCTGACCGCCTGCTCGTGCGAATGGCAGATGCCGGTCGACAGCTCGATCATGCTCTCGGTGATTTCCGGCGTGATGTTGCCCGGAAAGGTCTCGCCCTGGATCAGGCGCATCAGGTCGGATGCGGCCTTGGTCAGGTCGTAGTTGTGCGTGTTGACGACCTGGATCTCCAGTTCGACGCCGAACGTGAACGGTTCGGAATTGACGAAGGTTTCGAGTGCCATGGCAGGTTCCGGAATCAGTTGCTGTCGCTGCGTTCACCGACCGCCGACAGGCAGCGGTAGACGACGAACGGGCTGATGAGCTGCAGGACCACGATCGTGCACATCACGATCGCGCGCAGGTGCGGGTCGAAATTCGGATAGAGCTGGTAGGTATCGTCGACGAGCAGGTACGACAGCGCGGACATCGGCGTCAGCGCGATGCCGAGCGCGACGCCCTGTTTCATCCCGATGCCGCTCGGCTTCGCGAACGCGGCGACGCCGGCGAGCTTCGCGACGAGCCGCGTGACGATCAGCACGATCGCGAGCAGCCCGCCGAGCGCGATGTCGCCCCACGTGAACGACGTGAGCGTCAGCACGAACAGGACCACCGTCAGCAGCCAGCCGGCCGTGCCGAAATGCTCGGGCCACAGCTGCGGACGCGCTTCGAGGTTCTTCACGATGATGCCCGCGAGCAGCAGCGTGAGCAGCGTCGACAGCTTCAGCGCCTGCGCCACCGCGATCGCCAGCATCACGAGCCCGAACAGCGCGACGAACGAATGCTCGTCGCGCATCGTCGACGTCATGTGACGGAACAGGAAATTGCACGACCGCGCGACGAGGTACGCGACGATGAACGAGCCGGCGATCAGGTAGACGGGTTGCAGGATCGTCGCGAAAACGTTGCCGTACGCTTCCTGGTGAAGCCAGCTGGTGACGAGCTTGGTCAGCACGATCGCGTACACGCTGTTGAGCGCGGTGAGCGTGATGAGGCGCTGCGACACCTGCCCTTCCGCGCGCAGTTCGGTCTTGAGCTGGATCACCATCGACGGCGACGTCGCGATCGCGATCGCCGACAGCACGAGCGCAACCATCCCCGAAACACCGAGCGCCAGCATCACGAACAGCACGAGCACGAACGTCAGCGTGGCTTCCGCGAGGCTCGACGCGATGAGCCACGGATTGCGCCGGATCCAGCGCAGGTCGAGGCGGCTGCCGAGCTCGAACAGCAACAGGCCGAGCGCGACGTCGATCAGCAGCCGCGAGGTTTCGTCGGTGCTCGCGTCGATCACGCCGAATCCGAACGAACCGGCGACGAGACCGATTACCGCATAACCGGTGATGCGCGGCAGGCGCCATGCGCGATAGCACAGTTCGCCACACAGGCCGGCCGCGAACAACGCGAGCCCGGCCCAGAACACGGCATCCGGCGCGAGCGGCCAGTTGGGCAGGAATGAGAACGCCGACTTCATCGTGGTGACTTCTCCTTTGGAAGCAACCGCCAGCGACGCGGGGTCAAGCGTCAGAAATGGATGCGCGCCGGCTGGGTATCGCCCCGAATGTGATTGTTGTGGTCGACGACGGCGGGACATGGGGTCCGCCTGTTCCGCCATCCGGCGGAAAGTCGCACAGGTTGCCGATCTGGATTGTCGGCCTGGTGTGTGAACGGACTGCGCAGTCTCGAAGATTCAGATTCGAAATCGTGCCGACCGTTCCATTGAAGCACGTCCGGCGCCTGGCCGAACGAACGCGAAGGAAACCGATTGTGCCACAGCTTTTTCGGTCTGGAACCCATTGAATACGACTCGCGGCGCTGTGCGGCACCGCAGGTCTTTGGTTTCAAAGGTTTACCTGTATATATACGTAGTAGAAGTTAACAAAGGACGCACAGTTCTGTGGATAACTTCGGTTTACGTCGACAGATCAATACCTTGGCGAAACCATAACCCGTTGCACAGGCTGTTCGTGCACAGAAGTTTGAGATGAGCAACTTTGGGGCCACCTCACAGCTGTGCCGAGTTACCCAGTTTACGTCCACTGTGATTACACACGAAGCGCGCGCGGATTCCGCAAGCTTATCCACAGCATCGAGTGGATAACCTTGCGCGGGGAAATCGGGAAACTGTGAACGATTGGCGTGGCCGATCAGCCAATCAGCCGGCCGAGCCGACGCGGCGTGCGCGCAGCGCGCGGATCAGGAAGCGGGCGGGATCGACGGCTTCGGCGAGTTCGCGCTCGAGCGGCCACGGCTCGCCTTCGAGCTGCGATGCGATCAGTTCGGCGCCGAGCGCGGCCCACACGAGGCCGCGCGAGCCAAAGCCGAATGCGCCGTAGAGGCCGGGTGTACGCGGCAGGTCGCGCGCCTTTGCGCCGCTCAGCGCGCGTGCGTTCGCAACGGCCTGCGCTTCGTCCGCGAGCGGTCCGATCAGCGGCAGGCGATCGCCGACGACCCAGCGGAATGCAACGCGGCCGCGCAGCGTGTCGAGATCGGGCACGTCGCCGATCAGGCCCGGCAGCAGGTGCCGCACGCGGTCGAGGTTTTCGACGTGGCCGGCCGTGCGCATCGCGGGATCGACGTCGTCGGGTTCGAACGTCGCGCCGATCAGCAGCGTGCCGTCGGCGAGCGGCACCGCGTAACCGTCGCCGATCGCCGGGCATGGCAGCGGCGCCGTACTGCCCGGCGGCAGCAGCGTGAGCTGGCCGCGCACCGGTTGCAGCACGACATGCTGCAGCCCCGCGAGACGCACGGCGTCGCCCGCGTTCGCAAGCACGACGACCGGCGCTTCGGCCAGCGTGTCGCCTGCCGCATCGAGCGCATGCCATGCGTCGCCCCGCCGCTCGAGCCGCGCGACGCCGGTGGACGCGAGCAAGCGCACGCGTTCGCCGGCCGCCGCGCATTGCGCCGCGCACAGCCCGGCCGGCCAGACGGCGCCGCCGTGCGGAAACAGCAGGCCGCCATGCGCGACCGGCAGGTTCAGATGCGCGCGCGCGGCATCGGTATCGAGCAGCGATACATAGTCGGACGGCGCGCCGAACGCATCGAACGCATCGCGCATCCGCGCGAAGTCGTCGGCCGATTCGGCGAGATGAATCATGCCGTGCGTGCTGCGCGCGAACGCATGGCCCGCGCGTTCGAGTGCGCGCCAGCGTGCGATCGCGTGCAGGAAGCCGCTGCGCGTGAGCCGGCTTGCGATGTTGTCGTCACGTGTCATCAGCGGATGGAATACGCCGGCCGGATTGCCCGATGCTTCGCTCGCGATCCGTTCGTGCCGCTCGATCAGCGTGACGTCCCAGCCGCGCGCGGCCAGGCGTTCGACGACCGCGCAGCCGGCCAGGCCCGCGCCGATCACGATCGCGCGGCGCGCTGTAACGGGCAGTGCGCGCGGTGGCTCGTGCCGGCGCGCGCGCCAGCGTGGCGCGTATTCTCCGACGAGCGAATCGTCGACTTCGCGACACGTGAAACCCGATTCGCCGAGTGCGTGTTTCACGGCGCCGGAATTCGCATGCGTTGCAAACGTCGCGCCTTCGCCGGCGATTTTCGCGAGCGCGCGGGCCACGTCGGTCGCGCGGAGACCCGCATCGCTCGATGACGTGAAGCCATCAAGATAAAACGCATCGGCGCGCGCGACGAGCTTCGTCAACATGTCGACGGCATCGCCGAACGCGAGCGTGAGCACCACGCGCCCTTCGTCGAATTCGAGCCGGTGCAGGCCCGGCACGAGCATCGGCCATGCGTCGACCAGTGCGTCGACGTCGGCCGATATGGTTGTGTTCGCAACGATATGCGAAACCGCGCGGCGCAGGTCGTCGGGCGAGAACGGATGCGGCTCGACTGCGACGAAATGCAGCCGCTCGCAGCGCGCCGGATCGTCGCGCCACGCGGCCCATGTCGCGAGGAAGTGGCTGCCCGCGCCGAATCCCGTCGCGACGATCGTGAACGTGCGGCGGCCTTGCCAGCGCGCCGGCAGCCCGTTGCCGGAGACGCACACGTGATGCGCAAGCACACCAGATGCGCTGCGATGGAGGTCGCCGTACTCGGGCGAAACGAGCGTGCCGTCGTCGCGAAGCGCGAGCGTGGCGGGAACAAGTCGGTCGGGCATGCGAAACAAAAAACGTGGCAGCCAAGCCTGGCAAGGGATTGCGCGGGGCCGTCCGACCGGCCGTTGGAAAAAGCCAACGGGGCGGCGCATGGGCGGACCGCGCTGCGTATCCTGTTCGGTTGGCGTAGGTCAAAAAACAGGCAATCGACGATTCATTCGGCGAAATACCGATGAAAATCTTTGAAACCCTTGTCGTTATTGGGTTTGCGCTGCGCTATCATAGCAACGCCGTACCGCGGGGTGGCCGCCGGCAAGCCGGAGGGCGCGTCGCGCGGGCCAGGATTCGGCGCTGTGTCGTCGGAGTCTGACTCTCGACGGCACGGTTCGCGCACGTATAATCGGCGCGTTCGCGCTGTTCGTGTCAACCTAACCTGATAAAGGAACCTTAATGAACAAACAGGAACTGATCGACGCCGTCGCCGCCCAAACGGGCGCCAGCAAGGCTCAAACCGGCGAAACGCTGGACACGCTGCTCGAAGTCATCAAGAAGGCCGTGTCGAAGGGTGATGCGGTTCAGCTGATCGGCTTCGGCAGCTTCGGTTCGGGCAAGCGCGCAGCACGTACGGGCCGCAACCCGAAGACCGGCGAAACCATCAAGATCCCGGCAGCCAAGACGGTCAAGTTCACGGCTGGCAAGGCGTTCAAGGACGCCGTCAACAAGCGTTAAACCAGCGCCTGTTCCAAAAAAAACCCGCCTTTCGGCGGGTTTTTTGTTGGGCGCGCGCGGCGTTTTCGCCACAGTCCGCACCGCTCTTGCAAGATTTAACGGTTGTTTTTACAAGCCGTTACCGAGCTGTCAGGCATGCACGATTTGCGTGTCGCCGTGATCGTCGTCGTCGTGCGAATCGATATCCCACGCCGGGAATGGATCGTCGAACGCGCTCCATCCCGCCGCGCCGACGGCGAATTCCGCATCGGTCAGCAGGCACGCGTCGAGTTTCTCGCGCCATGCATCGGCGTCGAGCGCGATGCCGATCAGCACGAGTTCCTGGCGGCGATCGCCGACCGTGCGATCGTCGAGATCGCCGTGCCATTCGGCGCGGATTTCATCGAGCAGCTCGTCGTCGTCCGGCCATTCCGCGCGATCCTGCGCGGCCCACCAGAGACCTGCCGGGCCATGCCGGCATACGCCGCCCGCCTGCGACAGCGAGCCCGCGATGTCGTTGCGCGTCGCGAGCCAGAAGAAGCCCTTGCTGCGCAGCACGCCCGGCCACTCCTGGTGCAGCAGCGTCCAGAGTCGTGCCGGATGGAACGGCCGGCGCGCGCGGTAAACAAAATTGCCGATCCCGAATTCGTCGGCCTCGCCGTGCACGTGCGCATGATGTTCGTCATGACAGTCGGGGTCGTCGCAATGCGTGTGATCGTGATCGAGCGACGCGAGCCAGCCCGGCGCATTCGCGGCCTCGTCGAAATCGAAGCGGCCCGTGTTCAGCACTTCGTCGAGCGGCACGTCGCCGAACGTCGACACGACCTGGTGCGCACGCGGATTGAGCCGCGCGAGGATGTGCTGCAGGCGAGCGAGTTCGTCCGCGCCGACGAGGTCGGCCTTGTTGATCACCAGCACGTCGCAGAATTCGATCTGCTCGATCAGCAGCTCGACGAGCGTGCGGTCGTCTTCCTCCGACGCGGCGATGCCGCGCGTCGCGAGTGCGTCGTCGGAGCCGTAGTCGCGCAGGAAGTTGTACGCGTCGACCACGGTGACGAGCGTGTCGAGCCGCGCGATCTTCGACAGCGACTCGCCGTCGTCGTCGACGAACGTGAAGGTTTCGGCGATCGGCATCGGCTCCGCGATACCGGTCGATTCGATCATGATCGCGTCGAAGCGGCCTTCGGACGCGAGGTTGCGGATCTCGACGAGCAGGTCGTCGCGCAGCGTGCAGCAGATGCAGCCGTTCGACATTTCGACGAGGCGTTCCTCGACGAGCGACAGCGCCTGCGCGTCGCGCACGAGCGACGCGTCGATGTTGACCGCCGCGAGATCGTTGACGATCACGGCGACTTTCAGGCCTGCGCGGTTTGCGAGGATGTGATTGAGCAGCGTGGTCTTGCCGGCGCCGAGGAAGCCGGACAGCACGGTGACGGGCAACGGCTGGTTCATTGCGGTACACACCAACGGAAAAGATGAAAAAGCGGCCGCGGCCCCATCCGGGGCGCGATCGGCCCGCGGGCGGGCGAACCTGCGGCGTGAGCCCGCATTGTGCATCAAACGCGCGCCGGCCGGCCGGCACCGCGTCAGGCCGCGATGCGGCGCGATGTCATTGCACGGGCGGCAGCAGCTTCCACTGCGTCAGGATGCCGGCGATCTGCCGCGCGTATTTGTCGCGCAGCGACGGCGTTTCGGAATGGTAAGCGCCGACGGCCTGCCACGTGTTGCCGTAGCGGTTCATCTTCTGTTTCAGATGCCACGCGGCGACGTAGACGTTCTTGCACGGCTCCATCAGCGTGCCGCGGTCGATCCCGTAGCGCGACAGCGTCGACAGGTGGACCGAGTTGATCTGCATCAGGCCGTAGTCGATCGAGCCGTTCGTGTTCTTGTTCAGCGCGCCGGGCCGGTTGCGCGATTCCTGCCACGCGATCGCGCGCAGGATCAGCGGATTGACCTGCTGGTATCTGGCGGCCTCGTCGAAACAATCCGCGCGAGCGTTTGCGCTGGCGAACCACACGCCGGCGGCGATCCACGCAATCGAAGCGAACCGTCTGTTCATGGTGCGAAAACGAAAGGAAAATGCGTGAGGGTCGGGAAAACCCGTGCCTGTTATTCGTGCGGCGAGAAACCCGTCGCACGTATCATACCGACAGTCCGTCAGGTTGCGACATGCGGAAATACGACAGCCGGGTTATACCGCATTTCCGTGTCGGTTCATCTCGAAACGGGGGCGATGGCCGGCATGCCGATATAGCACCGAATCTTACATATCGCATACGGCTCGCCCGATACATGTCGTATGTGAGACAGTCTTCGGATCAATGTGATATTTCGGACATGAAAAACTGCTAATGTCGCCTTTTTCGGACTTGGATCCCAGCACTACCGCCGGAAGCGGCCTGAGCCGGCATCGACCCATTCATCCATGACAAGAAATCGCTTCGTTATGCGGCGCATTGCCACGACCCTCGTCGTCGCCGGCATCATCGTCTCGCAGGCCGCCTACGCTCAGGTCACGCTCAACTTCGTGAATGCGGATATCGACCAGGTCGCGAAGGCGATCGGCGCCGCAACCGGCAAGACCATCATCGTCGACCCCCGCGTGAAGGGGCAGCTCAACCTCGTTGCCGAACGTCCGGTGCCGGAAGACCAGGCGTTGAAGACGCTGCAGTCGGCGCTGCGCATGCAGGGCTTCGCGCTCGTGCAGGATCACGGCGTGCTGAAGGTCGTGCCCGAGGCCGACGCGAAGCTGCAGGGCGTGCCGACCTATGTCGGCAACGCGCCGCAGGCGCGCGGCGACCAGGTGATCACGCAGGTGTTCGAGCTGCACAATGAATCGGCGAACAACCTGCTGCCCGTGCTGCGGCCGCTGATCTCGCCGAACAACACGGTGACGGCCTACCCGGCGAACAACACGATCGTCGTGACCGACTATGCGGACAACGTGCGCCGCATCGCACAGATCATCGCGGGCGTCGACAGCGCCGCGGGCGCGCAGGTGCAGGTCGTTCCGCTGCGCAACGCGAACGCGATCGACCTCGCCGCACAGTTGCAGAAAATGCTCGACCCGGGCGCGATCGGCAACAGCGATGCAACGCTGAAGGTGTCGGTCACGGCGGACCCGCGCACCAACTCGCTGATGCTGCGCGCGTCGAGCGCATCGCGCCTCGCGGCCGCGAAGCGCCTCGTGCAGCAGCTCGACGCGCCGAGCGCGGTGCCCGGCAACATGCACGTCGTGCCGCTGCGCAACGCCGATGCGGTGAAGCTCGCGAAAACGCTGCGCGGGATGCTCGGCAAGAGCGGCAGCGACAGCGGCTCGTCGGCGTCGTCCAACGATGCGAACAGCTTCAACCAGAGCGGCGGCTCGTCGTCGAGCGGCAATTTCTCGACCGGGTCGTCCGGCACCCCGCCGCTGCCGTCGGGCGGCCTCGGCGGTTCGTCGTCCTCGTCGGGGGGCTACGGCAGCTCGTCGGGCAGCGGCGGCGGTCTCGGCAGCGCCGGCCTGCTCGGCGGCGACAAGGACAAGGGCGACGACAACCAGCCGGGCGGGATGATCCAGGCCGATGCGGCGACCAACTCGCTGATCATCACCGCGTCCGATCCGGTTTACCGGAACCTGCGCTCGGTGATCGACCAGCTCGACGCGCGGCGTGCGCAGGTCTATATCGAAGCGCTGATCGTCGAGCTGAATTCGACGACGCAAGGCAACCTCGGCATCCAGTGGCAGGTGGCGAGCGGCCAGTTTCTCGGCGGCACGAACCTGAACCCCACGCAAGGTTTGGGCAACAGCATCGTCAACCTGACGACCGGCGGCACGGCAGCCACCACCGGGCTGGCGGCCAACCTCTCGACGCTGACCCAGGGCCTCAACATCGGCTGGCTGCACAACATGTTCGGCGTGCAGGGGCTCGGCGCGCTGCTGCAGTATTTCGCGGGCGTGAGCGACGCGAACGTGCTGTCGACGCCGAACCTGATCACGCTCGACAACGAGGAAGCGAAGATCGTCGTCGGCCAGAACGTGCCGATCGCGACCGGTTCGTATTCGAACCTGACGAGCGGCACGACGAGCAATGCGTTCAATACCTACGACCGTCGCGACGTCGGCCTGACGCTGCACGTGAAGCCGCAGATCACCGACGGCGGAATCCTGAAGCTGCAGCTCTATACCGAGGATTCGGCAGTCGTCGCCGGCACCACGAGTGCGCAGACCGGCCCGACCTTCACGAAGCGCTCGATCCAGTCGACGATCCTGGCCGACAACGGCGAGATCATCGTGCTCGGCGGCTTGATGCAGGACAACTATCAGGTGTCGAACAGCAAGGTGCCGCTGCTCGGCGACATCCCGTGGATCGGCCAGTTGTTCCGTTCGGAATCGAAGCAGCGCGCGAAAACCAACCTGATGGTGTTCCTGCGTCCGGTGATCATCTCCGACCGCAGTACCGCGCAGCAAGTCACGGCCAACCGCTACGACTACATCCAGGGCGTGACGGGGGCATACAAGTCGGACAACAACGTGATTCGCGACAAGGACGACCCGATCGTCCCGCCGATGCCGCTCGGCCCGAGCCAGGGTGGCACACCGGCAGGGAACCTGTTCGATCTCGACAAGATGCGCCGCCAGCAGATGCAACGCCAGGTGGCGCCGGTCCCGGCCCAGCCGTTGCCGGAGCAGACGCCTGCGCAGCCGCAAGGCGTGCCGCAGCAGGCGGTGCCGCAACAGCCGCTGACCGCCCCGGGAGCCTCGCAGTGAGCGACGTGCTCGCGTCTTCCGCCCACGACGGCGCGCCGGGCGAACGGCAGCCGCCGTCGCCGCTCGCCGCGCGCCTGTTGCCGTACGGCTTCGCGAAGAGCGGCCAGGTGCTGATCGCGCACCAGCTCGACGACACGCTCGAGGTGTGGATCAGCGAACGCACGAGCGATGCCGCGCTTGCGGAGATCGCGCGCAACTTCGGCTCGATTTCCGTGCACCGCGTGCCGGCCGACGAGCTCGCGCAGGCGATCAACCAGGCATACGCGCGCCAGGACGGCAGCGCCGCGCAGGTGGTCGGCGAGGTCGAAGGCGAAGTCGACCTGTCGCGGCTGATGCAGGACATCCCCGAAGTCGAGGATCTGCTCGAGTCGGAAGACGACGCGCCGATCATCCGGATGATCAACGCGCTGCTCACGCAAGCGGCGCGCGAACAGGCGTCGGACATTCACATCGAGCCGTTCGAGAATTCGTCCGTCGTGCGTTTTCGCGTCGACGGCACGCTGCGCGACGTCGTGCGCCCGAAGAAGGCGCTGCACGGCGCACTGATCTCGCGGATCAAGATCATGGCGCAGCTCGACATCGCGGAGAAACGGCTGCCGCAGGACGGCCGCATCACGCTGCGCGTCGGCGGCCGGCCGGTCGACGTGCGCGTGTCGACGCTGCCGACCGGGCACGGCGAGCGCGCGGTGCTGCGTCTGCTGGAAAAGGATGCGAAGCGCCTGAATCTCGAAGCGCTCGGGATGGGCCGCGACACGCTCGTCCAGTTCGACAAGCTGATCGCGCGACCGCACGGCATCGTGCTCGTCACGGGCCCGACGGGTTCGGGCAAGACGACGACGCTGTACGCGTCGATGTCGCGGCTCGAAACCGCGACGACCAACATCATGACCGTCGAGGACCCGATCGAATACGACCTCGGCGGCATCGGCCAGACGCAGGTGAACGAGCGGATCGGGATGACCTTTGCCCGCGCGCTGCGCTCGATCCTGCGTCAGGATCCGGACGTGATCATGATCGGCGAAATCCGCGACCTCGAAACCGCGCAGATCGCGGTGCAGGCGTCGCTGACGGGCCACCTCGTGCTCGCGACGCTGCACACGAACGATGCGGCATCGGCCGTCACGCGCCTGACCGACATGGGCGTCGAGCCGTACCTGCTCGCATCGTCGCTGCTCGGCGTGCTCGCGCAGCGCCTGGTGCGGCAGCTCTGCCCCGTCTGCAAGGAAGAGCGGCACGAGGATGGCCGCACGCTGTGGCATCCGGTCGGCTGCGACAAGTGCGGGCATTCGGGCTACGCGGGCCGGCGCGGCGTATACGAACTGCTGCTGGTCGACGATTCGATCCGCTCGCTGATCCATCGCAACGCGGCCGATGCCGAGATCCTGGCCACCGGCCGCGCGGAAGGGATGCGCACGCTGCGCGACGACGCCGAGCGCTGGCTGGCGGCCGGCGCGACGTCGCTCGAGGAAGTGCTGCGCGTGACGGGAGGCGCGTAGCGCGATGCCGGCATTCCGTTTCGAAGCGATCGATGCGGCGGGACACGCGCAGAAAGGCGTCATCGATGCCGACAGCGCGCGTGCCGCGCGCGGCCAGTTGCGCACGCAGGGGCTTACGCCGCTCGTCGTCGAGCCGGCCGCCAGCGCGACGCGCGGCGCGCGTACGCAGCGCCTCGCGTTCGGCCGCAAGCTGTCGCAGCGCGAACAGGCGATCCTCACGCGCCAGCTCGCGAGCCTGCTGATCGCGGGGCTGCCGCTCGACGAGGCGCTCGGCGTGCTGACCGAGCAGGCCGAACGCGACTACATCCGCGAACTGATGGCGGCGATCCGCGCCGAGGTGCTCGGCGGCCATTCGCTCGCGAATGCGCTGGGCCAGCATCCGCGCGATTTTCCGGAAATCTACCGCGCGCTCGTTGCGGCGGGCGAGCATACGGGCAAGCTCGGCATCGTGCTGTCGCGCCTGGCCGACTACATCGAGCAGAGCAACGCGCTGAAGCAGAAGATCCTGCTGGCCTTCACGTATCCGGGCATCGTCACGCTGATCGCGTTCGGCATCGTGACGTTCCTGCTGAGCTACGTGGTGCCGCAGGTCGTCAACGTGTTTGCGAGCACGAAGCAGCAGTTGCCGATCCTCACGGTCGTGATGATGGCGCTGTCGGAATTCGTGCGGCACTGGTGGTGGGCGATCATGATCGCGGTCGCGCTGGTCGTGTGGTTCGTGAAGGCGACGCTGTCGCGCGACGGGCCGCGGCTCGCGTTCGACCGCTGGGTGCTGACCGCGCCGCTCGCGGGCAAGCTCGTGCGCGGTTACAACACGGTGCGCTTCGCGAGCACGCTCGGCATCCTCACCGCGGCCGGCGTGCCGATCCTGCGCGCGTTGCAGGCGGCCGGCGAGACGCTGTCGAACCGCGCGATGCGCGCGAACATCGACGACGCGATCGTGCGCGTGCGCGAAGGCTCCGCGCTGTCGCGCGCGCTGAACAACGTGAAGACGTTTCCGCCGGTGCTCGTGCACCTGATCCGTTCCGGCGAAGCGACGGGCGACGTGACGACGATGCTGGATCGTGCGGCCGAAGGCGAAGCGCGCGAGCTCGAACGTCGCACGATGTTCCTGACGAGCCTGCTCGAGCCGCTGCTGATCCTGGCGATGGGCGGCATCGTGCTCGTGATCGTGCTGGCCGTGATGCTGCCGATCATCGAGCTGAACAACATGGTGCAGTGACGGCCTGACCAGTTGGCGAGGCCGTCGCCGTTCCGTTCAGCGCATGTAGATCGCGGGGGACGGCGTGTTCGCCGGGAGCTGGATTTCGGCGCGGGCGCCGTTGCGGTCGACGATGATCGAGCGGGGGCGGACTTCCGCGAGTTTCGCGCCGGGCGCGACCTCGGCACCGAGCGACACCGCGCGCGGCGGTTCTCCGCCGACGCCGATGATCGCAGCTGCGCCGCGCTGGAGCGCGAGGATGCCGAACAGGTGGATGTCCTGCACGGGATTCTTGTCGAGCTGACCGCCGAAGAGCGCCGCGGCGTCCTCGGTGCGGATCGGCGGCCGAGCGGCGGCGGCGGGCAGCGGCGCTTCGCGGGCCGACAGCGTGACGACCCAGTAGGTGGCCGTCGCGCACAAACCCGCGAAGAGGGCTAGGGAAAGAATCCGGATCGAGAGCGCGTTCATGCGCGCTATTGTACGGATGTATATGAAATTTGCGTTGGGTGAAAGCCCTCGGCGATGCGCGCCTTACAATGCGTGCTCCGCGCCCGCGGGTCCGGAAGGTTGCCGTCAGGTAATCGTCCGATGTGCCGGGTGCGTCACTCAATCGACGATATTTTTTGGAAAGAGGTAGTCAGTCATGCAAACGTGGATCACTCGCCGCAACGCGGCCGTGCGTCGTCAGCGCGGTTTCACGCTGATCGAGATCATGGTGGTGGTCGCGATCCTCGGGATCCTGGCGGCGCTGATCGTGCCGAAGATCATGAGCCGCCCGGACGAGGCGCGCCGCATCGCCGCGAAGCAGGACATCGGCACGATCATGCAGGCGCTCAAGCTGTACCGCCTCGACAACGGCCGTTATCCGACCCAGGAACAGGGCCTGAACGCGCTGATCCAGAAGCCGTCCACCGATCCGATCCCGAATAACTGGAAGGATGGCGGCTACCTCGAGCGCCTGCCGAACGATCCGTGGGGTAACGGGTACAAGTACCTGAATCCGGGCGTGCACGGCGAGATCGACGTGTTCAGCTACGGTGCCGACGGCAAGGAAGGCGGCGAGAGCAACGACTCCGACATCGGTTCGTGGCAATAAGCCGGCGCTGATCGTCCCGACGCTTCGTTCCCGCTCTTCATGCTCGCCATTCGCACGACCTCCCGCTGCGGCCGCGATTGCCGTGCGCATCGCGGCACGGCGCCGTCCGTATCGGCACGTGCCGATGGCGTGCCGATGAAGCACCGCGCGCGGCGCGCTCGCGGCTTCACGCTGCTCGAAATGCTGGTCGTGCTCGTGATCGCGGGGCTGCTCGTGTCGCTCGCGTCGCTGTCGCTGACGCGCAATCCGCGCACCGACCTGCGCGAGGAAGCGCAGCGCATCGCGCTGCTGTTCGAGACGGCCGGCGATGAAGCACAGGTGCGCGCGCGCCCGATCGCGTGGCAACCGACCGCGCACGGCTTCCGTTTCGACGTGAGCTCGCCCGACGGCTGGCGCACGCTGCGCGACGACCTGCTGCGCCCGCGCGACTGGGACGGTGGCGTGACGGGCGCCGACATCGACTATCCGGGCTCCGACACGCGCGCGAATCGCGTCGTGTTCGGCACCGAGAGCATCGACACGCCGGTGCGCGTGACGCTGCATTCGGCCGTCGGCAGCGCGACGATCGTCGGCACCGGCACCGGCCGCTACGAGGTGCAATGACGATGCGTCGTCGCCTGCCCTTCCCCGTTTCTTCGTCGCGCCCCGCTTCCCCAACGGGACTTCCTGCGGGGCCGGGCACTTCCTGCGCAAACCGGCCTGCGTCCGGTTTCCTCGGCGCGCGCGCCCCAAGGGGACTTCGTTCGGCGCGCGGCTTCACGATGATCGAGGTGCTGGTCGCGCTCGCGATCATCGCGGTCGCGCTCGCCGCGTCGATCCGCGCGGTCGGCACGATGGCGACCAACGCATCCGACCTCCATCGCCGGTTGCTGGCCGGCTGGAGCGCCGACAACGCGCTCGCGCAGTTGCGGCTCACGCACGCGTGGCCGCAGATCGGCGAGCAGAGTTTCGACTGTTCGCAAGGCAACGTGCAGCTTGTCTGCACGCAGAGCGTGAGCGCCACGCCGAACCCCGTGTTCCGGCGCGTCCGGGTTTCGGTGAGCATGCCCGGGCGCTCCGGCGTGCTCGCGCAGATGGTGACGGTGGTCGCGAATGAAACCAGCCGTCCGCTCTGACGCGCCGATGCGGCGCCCGCCCGCGCGCCCCGCCCGGGGCTTCACGCTGATCGAGCTGATGATCGCGATCGCGATCCTCGCGGTGGTCGCCATCCTCGCGTGGCGCGGGCTCGACCAGGTCATGCGCGGCCGCGACAAGGTTGCGGCCGCGATGGAAGACGAGCGTGTCTTCGCGCAGATGTTCGACCAGATGCGCATCGACGCGCGGCTTGCCGCGACCGACGACGAGGCCGGCCAGCCGGTGATCGGCGTCGCCGGCAATACGCTGCAGATCGTTCGCGAATTCGACGTGCCGGGCGCCGCGCCGCGGCTGCAGGTGGTCCGCTACCGGATCGCCGGCGGGCGCGTCGTGCGCTACGCGTCGTCGCCGATCGACGACGCGAACCGGCTGCAAGGCGTGCTGAAGGACAGCAGCGTCGAAGGCTGGACCTGGGTCGCGCTGATGGGCGGCGTCGGCGCGATCGACGCGAAGCTGTATGTGCCGCGCGTGGGCTGGACCACCAACCTGCAGACCGCCGACGACGCGCTCGCGCAGAACAACGATGCGCTGAAGGTGCCGCAGATCGGCAACGCGCCGCCGCAGCGCGCTGTGACGGGGCTGCAGGTCAGCATCGGCGCGACGTCGCTGCGCGTGCCGGTCATGCGCGTGTTCCTCGTCGGGGAATGACGATGCGCGCGCGCCCTCTCCGTCCGCTCACCACCCACCGCGCCGCCGCGCGCACGCATGCACGCGGCCGCCAGCGTGGCGCCGCGATCATCACCGCGCTGCTCGTCGTCGCGCTGTCGGCGATCCTCGTCTCGGGGATGCTGTGGCGCCAGCAGGTGCAGATCCGCCGCATCGAGAACCAGCGCGTGATCGCGCAGGCGCAGTGGGTCGCGCGCGGTGCGCTCGACTGGACGCGGATGATCCTGCGCTCCGAAGGCGACACCGCGCCCGGCATCACGTATCTCGGCGGCATCTGGGGCGTGCCGATCGCGAAGACGAAGCTGTCGGACTTCCTCGGCCGGATCGGCGCGCCCAACGACAACGGCGGCGAAGACACCTATATCTCCGGCTCGATCGAGGACGCGCAGGCGAAGTTCAACCTGCGCAACCTCGTGTCGTCGCCGGCGCCCGGCGTGCTGCAGTTGAACGTCACGCAGCTCCAGGCCTTCCAGCGCCTGCTGACGACGCTCGGCTACGACGGCGCATTCGCGAAGCGCATCGCGCTGCAGGTGCGCGCGGGCCTGCTGCATTCGGCGACGCGCTTCCAGATGCCGACGCTGCCCGGCGGCGGCAATGCGGCGACCGCGCCGGTACCCGGCGGTGACATGCAGACCGGCGGTTTCACCGACGAACCGGGGCTGTCCGGCGGCGATCGCGGGCCCGCGCCGCTGATGATGACGAGCGTCGACAGCCTGCTCGACGTCGAAGGCGTGACACCCGAGATGGTCGCGCGGCTGCGCCCGTTCGTCACCGTGCTGCCGACCACGACGCCCGTGAACATGAACACCGCGCCGGCCGAGGTGATCGCGGCGCTCGTACCGGGGATGAGCGTGTCGTCCGCGCAGGCGCTCGTGTCGCGTCGCGAGACCGTGTTTTTCCGCAACGTCGGCGACGTGCAGCTCGCGCTGCGCGGCGCCGGTGCGCCGAACATGACGACCGACGCGAGCCTCGTCGACGTCAATTCGAGTTATTTCATCGTGCATGGCCGGATCCAGCACGAACGCGCGGAGGTCGATCGCACCTCGCTCGTGTATCGTGATCCGACCACGCACTCGACGCGGGTCGTGCGTATCCGCGACCAGCTATAACGACGCCATTCGGGAGAGGAGCTCTTGTGAGCACGTTGATTGTTTCTTTGCCGCCGCGCGAGCCTGCCGTGCCGTTGCAGGAATGGCAGTGGCCCGAGCTGCCGTTCATGCTCGTCGACAAGGCCGGCCAGGTGCTGCGCGCGGGCCGCGCCGCGCTCTCGCTGCTGCCGCGCGCGAATGCGACAGTGCTGATCGTCGCCGCGCGCGACGTGCTGCTGCTGGCCGCGAAGGTGCCGCCGCTCAAGGGGCCGAAGCTGCGCCAGGCGCTGCCCAACATCGTCGAGGATCAGTTGATCCAGGATCCGCTCGGCTGCCACATCGCGCTCGATCCGGCCGCACTGCCCGACGGGCGCCGCGTGCTGGCCGTCGTCGATCGCGCGTGGTTCCGCGCGATCTGCGACGCGTTCGCGGCGGCCGGCCACCGGCACCTGAGCGCGGTGCCCGCGACCCGCTGCCTGCCGGCGCCGCGCGCGTCGGTCGAAACGGCAATGGCCGCGCCGGCCGACGGAGAAGCGGCCCACGCTGCCGATGCCGCGGTCGTCGTCGAGCCGCCCGCCCGCCCGGCGACAGTCGCCGCGGTGCTCGGGCTTGCGACGGCGGTCGAACCGGCGCTCGTCGAAGCCGGCGCGCTGCCGGCCGTGGCCGGTGCGCCGCGCCTTGAACTCGCGGTTGCGCGCGGTGCGCTCGGCGAAGGCTTCGCGGCGCCCGCGTCGCGCGCGGCCGCCACGCTGGCCGCGCTCGCGGGCGGCGGCGACGTCGAACTGTACGAACTCGGCGAGCCGGGCGCGGAGCCGCGGCTCGCGTCGGTCGGCCGCACCGACGGCCCGCTGCTGCCGGGCGCCGCGCCGCTGTCGTTCGACGCGTTCGCGCGGCGCGCGCTGACCGAGCGTTTCGATCTGTGCCAGTTCGAATTCGAATCGCAGCCGTGGCGCTTCGACCGCGCGACGGTGAAGCGCCTGCGCGTGCCGCTCGCACTCGTCGCGGCGACGCTCGGCGTCGCGGTGATCGGGATGAACCTGCACTGGTGGAAGCTGTCGCGCGAGCGCGATGCGCTGTCCGCGCAGATCACCGAGACGCTGCTGTCCGCGTTCCCGAAGACGACGACGGTGCTCGATCCGCCCGCGCAGATGCAGCGCCAGCTCGACCAGCTGCGCCTGGCGGCCGGCGAGCTGTCGCCGAACGATTTCCTCGCGCTGGCGAGCGGGTTGACGCGCTCGATGGGCGCGCTGCCGCTGAACGGCATCGCGTCGCTCGACTATCACGACCGGCGGCTCGACGTCGGCTTCAAGCCGGAGGTCAAGGTCGATCCCGATTTCACGCAGCGCCTCGCGCGCAACGGCCTGTCCGGCGAAGTCGACAGCAACACGGGCAAATGGACGATCCGGAGCCGCTCATGAAGACGGAACAACTGAACCAGACGCTGACCCAGTTCTGGGGCGAGCGCTCGCAGCGCGAGAAGATGCTGCTCGGCTGGGGCGGCGCCGTGCTGGCGGTCGCGATCGCGTATTCGGTGCTGTGGTCGCCGGCGCAGGAAGGCCGCGCGCGGATCCAGCGCGAGCTGCCGAATATGCGTCGCGAACTCGCGCAGATGACCGCGCAGGCGAACGAGGCGAAGTCGCTGACGGCCGCCGCGCAGGGCGTCGCACCGACCGGCCTGGCGCTGAAGGACGCGCTGACCGCGTCGCTGTCCGATCACGGGCTGCAGGGTGCGCAGGTGCAGATCGTCGGCAACGGCGTGCAGATCCAGATGAAGAACGTGTCGTTCCCGGCGTGGACGCAGTGGCTCGACGATGCGCGCCGGCAGTTCAAGGTGCAGGTCGGCGAGGCGCACGCGACCGCGCTGAAGGACGACGGCCAGGTCGACCTGACGGCAGTGATGCAACCGTCGACGCAGAAATGACGCAGTGGATGACGCAAGTGGCGGTTGGCCGATGAGGCCATGGACGAAGCGGCTCGCCACCGCATTGCCGTGGGTACTGGCGGGCGGACTGGCGACGGCGGTGACGCTCGTCGCGCTTGCGCCGGCGGCGTGGATTGCGCCGCAGTTCGCGCGTGCAACCGGCGCTCACGTGAATCTCGTCGATCCGGACGGATCGCTGTGGCACGGCTCCGGCACGCTGATGCTCGCGCCGGGCGCCGACCAGAGCGCGGCGACGCTGCTGCCGGGCCGGGTCGAATGGACCACGCGCTTCTGGCCGCTGTTGACCGGGCGCGTGCAGATGCGCATGCGGCAGACCGAGGCGATGCCCGATGCCGTCACGCTCGATGCGACGTGGCGCGGCGCGGTGCTGTCGGCGGGCACGATGGCCGTGCCGGCGTCGCTGCTCGCGGGGCTCGGCGCGCCGTTCAACACGCTCGACCTGCAGGGCGACGTTCGGCTCGGCTGGAGCGACTGGCGCCTGTTCGGCAACAACGCGTTCGGCCAGTTGACGGTGACGATCGACTCGATGAGTTCGCGCGTGTCGCGCGTGAAGCCGCTCGGTTCGTACCGCGCGGTGCTGCAGGCGAAGGGGGGGAGTGCCGATCTCGACCTGTCGACGACGCAGGGCCCGCTGTTTCTCGACGGGCACGGCAGCTTCGGCGCAGGCCAGGGATCGTTCCGCGGCACCGCGCATGCGGCGCCCGAGCAGCAGGCGAACCTCGCGGGGCTGCTGAACCTGCTCGGCCACCCGATCGGGAACAACGAGGTGTCGCTGATCTTCGGCGACGCGATGCGCTGACGCGCGCGTCGGCCTCTTCTCTTCTTACTTCTGCGCGAGCGGCGCGGCTGCCGACGGTGCGGTTGCCGCGGGCACGGCCGCACCGGACGCCGGCACAGGCGCCGGCGCAGCCATGTCGCCCGTCTCGCGCGTCATGTCCGACGCTTCCCAGCCGCCGCCGAGCGCCTTCACGAGCCCGACCGACGACGCCATCCGCTGCCCGGCGATCGTCGCGAGCTTCTGCTGCGCGGTAAACGCGGTGGTCTGCGCGGTCAGCACGTTCAGGTACGCGACCGTGCCGGCCTTGTACTGGTTCGTGACGATCGCGAGCGCGTGCTCGGCGCTGTCGACGGCCTGCCGCTGCACGTCGATTTCCTGCGCGAGGATGCGCTGCGACGCGAGGTTGTCCTCGACATCCTGGAACGCGGTGAGCACCGCGAGGCGATACGCGGCGACGTCCTGGTCGTAGGTCGCGCGCGCGGCGTCGGTCTGCGCGGCGCGCAGCCCCGCGTCGAACAGCGTGGCCGCGAGTTGCGGGCCGACCGTCCAGAAACGCGCCGGCAGCGTGAACAGCTGCGACCACACCGAACTCTGGAAACCGCCGGTGGCCGACAGCGTGAGCGTCGGAAAGAACGCGGAAATCGCGACGCCGATCTGCTCGTTCGCGGCTGCCGCGCGGCGCTCGGCGGCCGCGATGTCGGGCCGGCGCTCGAGCAGCGCGGACGGCACGTCGACCGGCGTGATCGGCGGCTCGGCCGCGAGCGGGTTCGGCGGCAGCGAGAAGGTCGACGCCGGTTCGCCGATCAGCGTCGCGATCGCGTGCTCGAACTGCGCGCGCGCGACGCCGTTGTCGATCGACGCTGCCTGCGCGCTCTGCAGTTGCGTCTGCGCCTGGATCACGTCCGCGCGCGCGGCGACGCCCTGCGCGTACTGGTTCTGCGTGAGGTTCAGCGACTGCGCGTACGACTTCACGGTGTCGTCGAGCAGCTTCTGCAGCGCATCGGACGTGCGCAGCTGGAAATAGGTTTGCGCGAGCAGCGCCTGCTGCGACAGCCGCGCGTTCGCGAGATCGGCCGCCGCGGCCGCTTCGCCGGCGCGCTGCGCGCTGACGGTACGGCTCACCTTGCCCCACAGGTCGGGCTCCCAGCTCGCGTCGAGGCCGACGCTATAGCTGTTGCCGATCGATCCGGACGAGCCGCTGCCGAAACTCGACGAAGCGCTCGACGTGCGCGGCGTGCGGGCGCGCGAGCCCGACGCGGTCAGCCCGACGGTCGGGAAATACGCGGCGCGCGCCTCGGTGACGAGCGCGCGCGCCTGCCGGTATGCGGCCGCCGATTGCGCGATGGTCTGGTTCGACGCGTTGAGCTTGCCGATCAGCGCATCGAGCTGCGGATCGTTGTAGACCGTCCACCACGGGCCGCGGTCGGCGCGATCGGCGGGCTGTGCGACCTTCCAGCCGGCCGGCGCTTCCTTGAATGCGGCGGGGATCGACGTGTCGGGCCGGTGATAGTCGGGCCCGACGGCGCAGCCGGCGAGCAGCACGGCCGTCGCAACGGCGACGGCGGCGCTCAGCGGGCGAAGGGCGCGCGGGAGGGAGGCGTACGGCATCGTGGTTTTCCTGTCTGGGCGCAACGGCCGGCGAGCGGCGTCGCGCGATGCGGTCGTCATGCCGCTGGCGGACAAATGGTAACTGACGGCGGGAAAGCTGCGCAGACCCAAGGGTACGGTGCGCGGCGGCCGGAATGTGTTACCGGCGCGACCGGCTGGTTTACCGGCCATTACGGATCGCTTGCGGCGAGACAGGCGCGCGACGGCGGCCGCGGCGGGCGCGGCCGGCGATCAGTCGGAACGGTCAGGAGGACGGGAGGCGGCGTCAGTGGCAGCGCACGGGCACCGGGACAGGTTCGGCGGCGGGCCGCCATGACGGCTCCGTTGCGGCCGGCTGGCCCGTGCGGCGTACGCCGCCCTTCGCGTTGCGCTGCCGGCGATGATCGAACCATGCGAACCCGAGCGCCGCGAGCGAGCCGCCCGGCACGACCAGCATCGTCACGTAAAGCGCGATTTTCCAGCCGCGGTGCGGCCCGGAAAACACGTGTTGAGCGGTATCGGTCAGGTTGCGGCGCAGCGCGCCGGCGGCATTTTTCAGGAACAGCATCGCGAACATCCTCGGGTGCCCGGCAGCGCGGGCGAATCGGTCAGAACATAGTCTCCGGCAGTGCAACATGCACGTCGTAACTGGTTGCCTCAAATAATATTGACTAAGCAATCATTTTTCAAGATACTGGGCGCGTTTTAACCTGAAACGCACTATTGCTGCGTGCGCAATCGTATGACCGGCGGCCTCTACGATCCCGAGAACATCGCGCTGGAAACGAGCCTCGGCTATTACCTGTCGAAGGCGAAGCAGGCGCTCGTCGAGCGGATGGACCGCGCGCTCGAGCCGCTCGACCTCACCGCGCAGCAGATCGGCGTGATCCTGCTGCTGTCGCGCGGTTATGCGAGCACGCCGTTCGAGCTGTCCCGCAAGATGTCGTACGACAGCGGTTCGATGACGCGGATGCTCGACCGGCTCGAACGCAAGGGGCTGGTCGCGCGTTCGCGCAGCGAGCAGGACCGCCGGATGATCGAGCTGACGCTGACCGAACGCGGCGCCGATGCGGCCCGCGCGCTGCCGTCGCTGATCGCGACCGCGCTCAACGCGCAGCTCGACGGTTTCTCGGCCGACGAACTCGCGACGCTCACCGGCCTGCTGCAGCGCTTCATCGCCAACGGGCCCGGCACGACCGATTGCCCGAAGCCCGACGAACCGGACTGCTGATGCGCGCGGAGGCTACATGTATAGGTTAAGCATTCGCTTATTTCTCTGTCTGGGCAGAAGATGACAAGGCACGTGCTGCGTTTCTTTCCTGATCCGTTCCACCCGGCCGGGCCGCGCTGCGTCGCGCACCCGTGCGTTGTGCCGGCGCGTCGCGCGCGCCGCGTCTAGGAGATTCCGATGTCCGCCACCACGGCATCCGCCGCCTCCCCCGCCGCCGAACCCGCGCCGCTGACCGGCGGTGCGCTCGCGCTGCTCACCGTCGGGCTCGCGCTCGGCACCTTCATGGAAGTGCTCGACACGTCGATCGCGAACGTCGCGGTGCCGACCATCTCGGGCAGCCTCGGCGTCGCGACGAGCGAAGGCACGTGGGTGATCTCGTCGTACTCGGTCGCGTCCGCGATCGCGGTGCCGCTGACCGGCTGGCTCGCGCGGCGGGTCGGCGAGGTGCGGCTGTTCACGCTGTCGGTGCTCGCGTTCACGGTCGCGTCGGCGCTGTGCGGCCTCGCGACCAACTTCGAGACGCTGATCGCGTTCCGGCTGCTGCAAGGCCTCGTGTCGGGGCCGATGGTGCCGCTGTCGCAGACGATCCTGATGCGCACCTACCCGCCCGCGAAGCGCGGTCTCGCGCTCGGGTTATGGGCGATGACGGTGATCGTCGCGCCTATCTTCGGCCCGCTGCTGGGCGGCTGGATCAGCGACAACTACACGTGGCCGTGGATCTTCTACATCAACCTGCCGATCGGCGTATTCTCGGCGACCTGCGCATACTTCCTGCTGCGCGGCCGCGAGACGAAGACGTCGAAGCAGCGGATCGACGCGGTCGGCCTCGCGCTGCTCGTGATCGGCGTGTCGTGCCTGCAGATGATGCTCGACCTCGGCAAGGACCGCGACTGGTTCAACTCGTCGTTCATCGTCGCGCTCGCGCTGATCGCGGTCGTGTCGCTCGCGTTCATGCTCGTGTGGGAGGCGACCGAGAAGGAGCCGGTGGTCGACCTGTCGCTGTTCAAGGACCGCAACTTCGCGCTCGGCGCGCTGATCATCTCGTTCGGCTTCATGGCGTTCTTCGGCTCGGTCGTGATCTTCCCGCTGTGGCTGCAGACGGTGATGGGCTACACGGCCGGCAAGGCCGGCCTCGCGACCGCGCCGGTCGGGCTGCTCGCGCTGGTGCTGTCGCCGCTGATCGGCCGCAACATGCACCGGCTCGACCTGCGGATGGTCGCGAGCTTCGCGTTCATCGTGTTCGCGGGCGTGTCGTTGTGGAACGCGACGTTTACGCTCGACGTGCCGTTCAACCACGTGATCCTGCCGCGGCTCGTGCAGGGGATCGGCGTCGCGTGCTTCTTCGTGCCGATGACGACGATCACGCTGTCGAGCATCTCCGACGAGCGGCTCGCGAGCGCGTCGGGGCTGTCGAACTTCCTGCGCACGCTGTCGGGCGCGATCGGCACCGCGGCCAGCTCGACGTTCTGGGAAAACGACGCGATCTACCACCACGCGCGGCTGTCGGAATCGGTGAGCGTCTATGCGCAGAACACGACCGACTACCAGGGCGCGCTCGCGCAGCTCGGCATCGTCGGGCAGACGGCCAATGCGCAGCTCAACCAGCTGGTCACGCAGCAGGGCTTCATGATGGCGACCAACGACTTCTTCCACCTGTCGGCGGTGATGTTCATCGCACTCGCGGCGCTCGTGTGGATCACGAAGCCGAGGAAGGGCGCGGGGCCGGCGATGGGGCATTGATGGCGACATGGCAGCCCGAAGCTACGGTAGTGTCGCGATTAGCGTAACCTTCCCTGTATGGCCCAGTTGGCCGGGTAACGAGACGTTTGAAGTCGGCTCATCCTGGAAATGCGATGCAAAGCTACGACAAGCGTGACGTGAAGACGAATCTTGAGCAACTGATTGACGCAGTCGTTCATACCGGCGAACCCTTCGCGATCACGAAAGGCACCAAGTCGCTCGTCAAGGTCGTGCCTGCCGATACGCACGAATCCGTTCCACTGGCCCGGATCGGGTTCATGAAGGGGCAGATGCGTATCCCGGACGATTTCGACGCGATGGGCGACGCTACAGTCAGGCAGTTGTTTCGCGGCGACGCGTGATGTAACTCGGCCTATTGATTCGGGCCTCGTCCAGCACGTCTGACCACGCGCCACGTCCGGTCGTCACTCCCTCGCCCGCAACCCGCCGAACGCCAGATCGTCGACGGGCGCGACCGGCAGCGTGGCCCGCGCCACTTCCAGCCACGCGCGCGCCGCGTGCGACAGATACCCCTTCTTCAGCCAGCCCAGCGCGATCGCCCACGTGATCTCCGGCTCGACGATCGGCCGGCACGTGAACTGCCCCGCGTCGAGCCGCCGGCAATAAGGCTCCGGCAGCAGCGCAATGCCGACGCCCGCATGCACGAGCGCGGCCATGAAATCCCAATGGCCGCTGCGGCTCACGATCGACGGCGTGAAGCCGGCCTTCCGGCACGCATCGAGCACCGCGTCGTGCAGCGCGAGGCTTTCCGCATAGAACACGAACGACTCGCGCGCGAGATCGGCGAGCGGCACGGTCGCTTGATCCTCCCAGCGCGACTCGCGCGGCGCGACGAGCCACAGCGGCGCGCGCACCATCGGCAGCACGTCGAACGTGGCGGGATCGACCGGCTCCAGCAGCCCGCCCAGCTCCAGTTCGCCCGACATCAGCGCCGCCTCGATCATCCGCGCGCCCTGCTCGAACAGCTTCAGTTCGATGTTCGGATAACGCTGCTTGTACGCGGCGATGATCGGCGTGAACAGCGAGCCGCCGAGCGGCGGGATGCCGATCGTCAGCTCGCCGCGCCCGAGCGTGCCGAGATCGTTCAGCTCCGACTGCAGCTGCGCCTGCGCGGCGAGCACGTCCTGGCCGCGCTGGAACACGATCCGCCCCGCGTCGGTCAGCACCATCTGCCTGCCGTCGCGCAGCAACAGCGGCGAACCGATCTCGTCCTCGAGCGCCTTCACCATCTTGCTGATGGTCGGCTGGGTCACGAACAGCTTGTCGGCCGCCGCGGTGAAACTCTGCTGGCGGACCACCTCGACGAAGTACCGCAGCGCGCGCAATTCCATCGAAAACTCCCCACATTGGTGCAACGATTGCAAACCGAATTCCGAATTGGAATGTAAAGGATAGAGACAAGTCATTTTATTTATGGTTAGGGGAAACCCTATACTCACACCATCAACGGAATATCTGTATGGAGCCTGCCATGACCAAGCCGACCGCTACTGCCGCCGCCCGCCCTGCCGCTTCGGGCAGCATGACGCGCACGGGCCGGATCGCGCTGCAGGCCGCCGCGCTCGGTGCGCTGTGGCTGGCGGTCGACTGGGCCGTGCGGACGGTCGGGCTGCCGATCCCGTCCGGCGTGATCGGCCTCGCGGTGCTCCTCGTGCTGCTGTTCTCGGGCCGCGTCGCACCCGCGTGGGTGAAGGACGGCGCGAACTGGCTGCTGTCCGACATGCTGCTGTTCTTCGTGCCGGCCGCCGTCGCGGCCGTCCAGTACGGCGGGCTGTTCCGCGAGGACGGCTGGCGCATCGCGCTGGTCATGCTCGCGGGCACCGCGTTCGTGATGGTCGCGGTGGCCGTCGCGGTCGACCTCGCCGCGAAGCTCGAACGCCGGCTCGCCGCGCAGCGCGTGTTCGCCGAACGCCGCCGCGCGCGCCTGAGCGCCGTGGCCCACTGAGCCGGAGCCGCGCATGCCTGCCTTGCTGTCGAACCTGCCCGCCGACCGGGTGAATACCGCGATCTCGTTCGGCTGCTTCGTGCTGACGGTCGTGCTGTATTTCGTGTCGAAGCGGCTCTACGCGTACAGGAAGACGCTGCTGTTCTCGCCGCTCGTGTTCGTGCCGGGCGTGCTGGTGCTGCTCGTCCTGCTGACCGGCATCCCGTATTCGGTCTACTTCCGCGACACGCGCTGGCTGATGTGGCTGCTCGGCCCGGCGACGATCGCGTTCGCGGTGCCGATCTATGAATATCGCGACCTGATCCGCCGGCACTGGCTGTCGCTGTCGGTCGGCGTCGCTGTCGGGATCGGCGCGGGCGTGTGCGGGTCGCTGCTGCTCGCGAAGCTGCTGCACCTGTCGCCCGAGCTGCAGCGCTCGCTGATGACGCGCTCGGTGTCGACGCCGTTCGCGCTCGCCGTGTCGGACAAGATCCACGCGCCGAAGGATCTCACGGCCCTGTTCGTGATCGCGACCGGCATCTGCGGGATGCTGCTCGGCGAGATCGTGCTTGCGCTCGTGCCGATGCGCACGCGGCTCGCGCGCGGCGCGCTGTTCGGCGCGGCCGCCCACGGCGTGGGCACCGCGAAGGCGCGCGAGATCGGCAGCGAGGAAGGCGTCGTGTCGAGCCTCACGATGATGATCGCCGGCGTCGCGATGGTGCTGATCGCGCCGCTGCTGACGCTGCTGCCGATCTGACGGCCCGCGCCGGACGGCCAACGCCCGCCCGGCGTGCCGTCCCGCGCCGGCCGCGCCCGGCATGACCGCCTTGCGCCGCTGCCCCACCCTGCCTCGAGCCGCGCCGGCCGACAATCGCCTGAGATAGCCGCAATTCCCCCCTCTTTTCCGCCCATCGGCCTCGGCCCGGATGCCGAACAATGCATGCTACGAGACATCACGCACGCATTCACATGGCCTCCACGACCGCAAACCCGACCGCCGACAAGCCGGCTTCATCCGGCAAGTTCAAGCGCATCGCGCTCATCGCCGTCATCGCGCTGGGCGCGGCCGCCGCCGCAGCCGGCGGCATGTACGTGTTCCTGAGCAAGGAAGGCGTCGGCCATGCGAGCGCGCCCGCTGCGCCGCCGCCGCTCGCCGCGCCGGTGTTCTTCCCGCTCGACCCGCTGACCGTGAACCTGCAGTCGGAGGACGGCGCGCAGCACTACCTGCGCGTCGGCCTGTCGCTGAAGCTCACCGACCCGAAGGCGCAGGAGCAACTGACCGCGCGGATGCCGGAGATCCGCAGCCGGATCCTGCTCGCGCTGTCGAGCAAGCATCCCGAGGATCTCGCGACGCCGGACGGCAAACGTTCGCTCGCGAACGAGCTGCGGGACCTGATCGAGCAGCCGACGCAACCGGGCAACCAGCGCGCGAAGGTCGACGACGTGTTGTTTACCGAATTCGTCGTCCAGTAACGCGGCCGCGAAAGGAGCGCGCATGGGCCACCAGGAGTTCATGTCCCAGGAGGAGGTCGATGCCCTCCTCAAGGGCGTCACGGGCGAAACCGATTCAGTCGACGAAAAGCGCGACACATCGGGCGTCCGCCCCTACAACATCGCCACGCAGGAGCGGATCGTCCGCGGCCGGATGCCCGGCCTCGAGATCATCAACGACCGCTTCGCGCGCTTGCTGCGGATCGGCATCTTCAACTTCATGCGGCGCACGGCCGAAATTTCCGTGAGCCAGGTGAAGGTGCAGAAGTACAGCGAGTTCACCCGCAACCTGCCGATCCCGACGAACCTGAACCTGGTGCACGTGAAGCCGCTGCGCGGCACGTCGCTGTTCGTGTTCGACCCGAACCTCGTGTTCTTCGTCGTCGACAACCTGTTCGGCGGCGACGGGCGCTTTCACACGCGCGTCGAAGGTCGCGATTTCACGGCCACCGAGCAGCGGATCATCGGCAAGCTGCTGAACCTCGTGTTCGAGCACTACGCGACCGCATGGAAGAGCGTGCGGCCGCTGCAGTTCGAATTCGTGCGCTCGGAGATGCACACGCAGTTCGCGAACGTCGCGACGCCGAACGAGATCGTGATCGTCACGCAGTTCTCGATCGAGTTCGGGCCGACGGGCGGCACGCTGCACATCTGCATGCCGTACTCGATGATCGAGCCGATCCGCGACGTGCTCAGTTCGCCGATCCAGGGCGAGGCGCTCGAAGTCGACCGCCGCTGGGTGCGCGTGCTGTCGCAGCAGGTGCAGGCCGCCGAAGTCGAGCTGTGCGCGAATCTCGCCGAGATCCCGTCGACGTTCGAGAAGATCCTGAACCTGCGCGCGGGCGACGTGCTGCCGCTGGAAATCGCCGACACGATCACCGCGAAGGTCGACGGCGTGCCGGTGATGGAGTGCGGCTACGGAATTTTCAATGGTCAATATGCGTTGCGCGTGCAGAAGATGATCAGCGCGGGCGATACGATGAAGGAAGGTGGATATGAGTGAGCTGAACCAGACGCCCGAGGACGACGTGCAAGCCATCGCCGATGCGGCGCTCGCGGCATCGGCCGCCGACGCGCAGGCGGCACCGGCCGCTGCGGAAGAGGAACAGGGCCTGGACGACTGGGCCGCCGCGCTCGCCGAGCAGAACCATCAGCCGGTGCAGGCGGGCGCGACGGGCGCCGGCGTGTTCCAGCCGCTGTCGAAGGCCGCGGCGAACCCGACGCACAACGACATCGAGATGATCCTCGACATCCCGGTCAAGATGACCGTGGAGCTCGGCCGCACGAAGATCGCGATCCGCAACCTGCTGCAGCTCGCGCAGGGCTCGGTGGTCGAGCTGGACGGCATGGCCGGCGAGCCGATGGACGTGCTCGTGAACGGCTGCCTGATCGCACAGGGCGAGGTGGTGGTGGTCAACGACAAGTTCGGTATCCGTCTCACCGACATCATCACGCCGGCCGAACGCATCCGGAAGCTCAATCGATGAACGTCGCGAAGCCCGGCCGCCGCGCACGCATCGCGATCGCGGCGGCGGCTGCCGTCGCCGCGACGCTCGTTTGCGCGCCGGCCGGCGCCGCCGACATGAACGCGGTGAACCACGCCGGATCGATCGCGTCGAGCGTGACGGACGGCTCGGCCGCGCCGTCGCTCGGCATCGGCGCGGTGCTGCAGACGCTCGTCGGGCTCGCGGTCGTGATCGGTCTCGTGTTCGCGTGCGCGTGGCTCGCGCGCCGCTTCGGCTTCCAGCCCGCGCGGCGCGGCGGCCCGCTGAAGGTCGTGTCGAGCGTCGGGCTCGGCGCGAAGGAAAGCGCGACGATCGTCGAGATCGGCGACACCTGGCTCGTGCTCGGCGTCGCGCCGGGCAACGTGCGGCTGCTGCATACGCTGCCGGCCGGCCCGGCGGCGGCAACCGCCGCCGCGGCATCGGGTTCGGCCGACGCGCCCGCCGGCGCCACCCCGTCCGAAGGCGGCCTGCCCGGCACGTTCGGTTCGCGGTTTCGCGACGCGCTCGCGGGCGAAGCCGCGAAGCGGCTCGGTCGCGGCAAGGACCGCTGACATGGCGCCGCGCCCTCTTTCCGTTCCCGCCTTCCGATGAAACACGAATTCCTGCGTCGCGCGGCGCGCTGCGCGCCCGTGCTGATCCTCTGCGTCGCCCCTGCGCTCGCGTACGCGCAGGCGAACGGCCTGCCCGCGCTCAACGCGAGCCCGGGCCCGCACGGCGGCACCACCTATTCGCTGAGCGTGCAGACGATGCTGCTGCTCACGATGCTGTCGTTCCTGCCGGCGATGGTGCTGATGATGACGAGCTTCACGCGCATCATCATCGTGCTGTCGCTGCTGCGCCAGGCGCTCGGCACCGCGACGACGCCGCCGAACCAGGTGCTCGTCGGCCTCGCGATGTTCCTCACCTTCTTCGTGATGTCGCCGGTGCTCGACCGTGCGTACAACGACGGCTACAAGCCGTTCTCCGACGGCACGATGCCGATGGAGCAGGCCGTGCAGCGCGGCATCGCGCCGTTCAAGACCTTCATGCTGAAGCAGACCCGCGAGACCGATCTCGCGCTGTTCGCGAAGATCTCGAAGGCCGCGCCGATGCAGGGCCCCGAGGACGTGCCGCTGTCGCTGCTGGTGCCCGCGTTCGTCACGAGCGAGCTGAAGACGGGTTTCCAGATCGGCTTCACGGTCTTCATCCCGTTCCTGATCATCGACATGGTCGTCGCGAGCGTGCTGATGTCGATGGGGATGATGATGGTGTCGCCGTCCACCGTGTCGCTGCCGTTCAAGCTGATGCTGTTCGTGCTGGTCGACGGCTGGCAACTGCTGATCGGCTCGCTCGCGCAGAGCTTCACGTAAGCAGCGGAGGAATCTCTCGATGACGCCCGAACAAGTGATGACCCTCGCGCACCAGGCGATGATGGTCGGCCTGCTGCTCGCGGCCCCGCTGCTGCTGGTCGCGCTCGCGGTCGGCCTGGTCGTGAGCCTGTTCCAGGCCGCGACGCAGATCAACGAGGCGACGCTGTCGTTCATCCCGAAGCTGCTCGCGGTCGCCGCGACGCTCGTGATCGCCGGCCCGTGGATGCTGACGACGATGCTCGACTACCTGCGGCAGACGCTGCTGCACGTCGCGACGCTCGGCGCCGGCTGAGCCGCGCTTAACGCCCGGCGGCGATGTTCTCGGTTACCTACGCGCAGCTCAACGGCTGGCTCACCGCCTTCCTGTGGCCGTTCGTGCGGATGCTCGCGCTCGTCGCGACGGCGCCCGTCGTCGGTCACGCGGCGGTGCCCGTGCGCGTGAAGATCGGCGTCGCCGCGTTCATGGCGCTGGTCGTCGCGCCGACGCTCGGCGCGATGCCGGACGTCACCGTGTTCTCTGCGCAGGGCATCTGGATCGTCGTCACGCAGTTCCTGATCGGCGTCGCGATGGGCTTCACGATGCAGCTCGTGTTCGCGGCCGTCGAGGCGGCCGGCGACTTCATCGGGCTGTCGATGGGCCTCGGCTTCGCCACTTTCTTCGATCCGCATACGAGCGGCGCGACGCCCGTAATGGGGCGCTTCCTGAACGCGGTCGCGATGCTCGCATTCCTCGCGGTGGACGGCCACCTGCAGGTGTTCGCCGCGCTCGCCGCGTCGTTCCAGTCGCTGCCGGTGTCGGCCGACCTGATGCACGCGCCCGGCTGGCGCACGCTCGCCGCGTTCGGCGCGACCGTGTTCGAGATGGGGCTGCTGCTCGCGCTGCCGGTGGTATCGGCGCTCTTGATCGCGAACCTCGCGCTCGGCATCCTGAACCGCGCGGCGCCGCAGATCGGCGTGTTCCAGGTCGGCTTTCCCGTCACGATGCTGGTCGGGCTGCTGCTCGTGCAATTGATGGTGCCGAACCTCGTGCCGTTCGTGTCGCACCTGTTCGACATGGGGCTGGATGCGATCGGGCGTGTGCTGCTCGGCTGGCGATGACGCATCCGGCCCCGTTCCCCGCCCGTTCCGGCCCCCCGTTGCTGGAAAACCCCTAAAGGAATCGCCGGCCCGCGAAAGGTAGCGGAAGGTTTCGTCTCCCTATACTCGTCGTGACGATGCAGCAAGCATCGCGCCACACGAATACAACGAACGGAGACGACCCGATGCGACCCATCCTGCGCACCCTCGCCGTTGCAGCCAGCCTGAGCTGCGCGCTTGCCGCTGCCCCCGCTTTTGCCGACGACGGCGGCAAGATCACGATCATGGTCGGCGGGATCGCGAAGCTGATCTACCTGCCCGCGCGGCTCACGCAGGAGCTCGGCTACTTCAAGGCCGAAGGGCTCGACGTCGAGCTGCTGTCGCAGCCGGCCGGCGTCGACGCCGAGAACGAGCTGCTGGCGGGCGCCGTGCAGGGCGTCGTCGGCTTCTACGACCACACGATCGACCTGCAGAGCAAGGGCAAGGACGTGAAGGCGATTGCCGTGTTCGGCCAGGTGCCGGGCGAAGTCGAGATGGTGTCGACCAAGGCCGCACCGACCTTCAAGTCGATGGCCGACGCGAAGGGCAAGACGCTCGGCGTGACGGGCCTCGGCTCGTCGACGAGCTTCCTCACGCAATACCTCGCGCTCGCGCACGGCGTGCCGTCGACGCAGTACACGATGCTGCCGGTCGGCGCCGACGCGAGCTTCATCGCCGCGATCAAGCAGGGCCGCATCGACGCCGGGATGACGACCGAGCCGACCGTGTCCGCGCTCGAGAAGATGGGCGACGCGAAGGTGCTGGTCGACCTGCGCACGCTGGACGGCACGCGCGCGGCGCTCGGCGGCACCTATCCGGCCGCCAGCCTGTACGTGCAGTCGGCATGGGCCGATTCGCACAAGGCGGAAGCCACCAAGCTCGCGCACGCGTTCGCTAAGACGATGCAGTTCATCCATACGCACAGCGCCGAGGAAATCGCGGCGAAGATGCCGGCCGACTACCAGAAGGACAAGGCGCTGTACGTGAGCGCGCTGAAGGCGTCGCTGCCGATGTTCACCGCCGACGCGAAAATGCCGGCCGACGGCCCGGCGACCGTGCTGAAGGTGCTGTCGGCGTTCAATCCGTCGGTGAAGGGCAAGCACATCGACCTGGCGCGCACTTACACGAACGATTTTGTGAACGCGAAGTAAGCAGCGGCGGCGGCGATCCCGCCGCCGCGCGCTCCCCGTTCCGGCCCGGTTGACCGGCCCGGCGTTGCGTCACGATGCGACGCCCTCTTCACCCGCAGGACGAATGCGATGACCCAGGCAGTCTCCCCGAGCACACCGGCGATCGAGTTTCGCAATGTGTCGTGCCGCTTCATTTCGCCGGAAGGCAAGGCTACCGTCGCACTGCGCGACTTCAGCATGAGCGTCGCGCGCGGCGAGTTCATCGCGATCGTCGGGCCGACCGGCTGCGGCAAATCGACGACGCTCAACCTGATCACCGGGCTGCTCAAGCCCGTGTCGGGCGAAGTGCGCGTGATGGGCCGCCCGGTCGACGGGATCGACCCGCGCATCGGCTTCGTGTTCCAGGCCGACGCCGTGTTCCCGTGGCGCAACGTGATCGACAACGTCGCGGCGGGCCCGCTGTTCCGCGGCCGCTCGAAGGACGTCGCGTATACGCAGGCCGAGGAATGGATCCGCAAGGTCGGCCTCGACAAGTTCGCGAAGCACTACCCGCACCAGCTTTCCGGCGGGATGAGGAAGCGCGTCGCACTGGCGCAGACCTTCATCAACCAGCCGGAAATCCTGCTGATGGACGAGCCGTTCTCCGCGCTCGACATGCAGACGCGCACGCTGATGCAGGACGAGCTGCTGCAACTCTGGTCGGCGAACAAGGGCTCGGTCGTGTTCGTCACGCACGACCTCGAGGAGGCGATCGCGCTCGCCGACCGCGTGTTCGTGCTGACCGCGCGCCCCGCGACGCTCAAGCACGTGTACGAGATCGACCTGCCGCGCCCGCGCGTCACGTCGGAGATTCGCTACGACACGCGTTTCATCGAAATTTCCAAGGACATCTGGCACGACCTGCGCGAAGAAGTGCAGATCGGCTGACGCATACGCCGCACGGCAAGAACTGCAAGGACAGGAGCATGACCGACATGACGCTTCCCCCCACCGCCCTACCGGCGACGACGCTCGAGGACGACGAGCGCGCCGCGCAACGCCGGCTGCGCCGCCGGCGCAACCTGATCGTCACGCTGCGGATCGCCGTGCTCGTGCTCGTGCTGGGCGGGTGGGAACTCGCCGCACGGCTGAAATGGATCGATCCGTTCTTCTTCTCGATGCCGTCGCTGATCTTCGCGCAGCTCCAGGACTGGTTCGCGAACGGCACGTCGCAGGGCCCGCTGCTCACGCAGGTATGGGTCACGCTCGAGGAAACCGGGATCGGCTTCGTAATCGGTTCGGTTGCCGGCGTGATCTGCGGGATCGTGCTCGGCCGCAACAAGCTGATGGCCGACGTGTTCGGCCTGTATATCCAGATCGCGAACTCGATTCCGCGCGTGGTGCTCGGCTCGATCTTCGTGATCGCGCTCGGCCTCGGGATGGCGTCGAAGATCGCGCTGGCCGTCGTGATGGTGTTCTTCGTCGTGTTCGGCAACGCGTTCCAGGGTGTGCGCGAAGCCGACCGCTACCTGATCGCGAACGCGCAGATCCTCGGCGCGTCGCGCCGGCAGATCACCACGGCGGTCGTGATCCCGTCCGCGCTGAGCTGGATTCTCGCGAGCCTGCACGTGAGCTTCGGCTTCGCGCTGGTCGGCGCGGTTGTCGGCGAATTCCTGGGTTCCAAGCAGGGCATCGGCCTGCTAATCTCCACCGCCCAGGGCGCGTTCAACGCGAGCGGCGTGTTCGCGGCGATGATCGTGCTGGCCGTGGTCGCGCTGGCCGCCGACTACCTGCTGACCTGGCTCGAGAAGCGGCTCTTGAAGTGGCGCCCCGCCGCGTTCTGAACGCGGCGTCCGGACGCCTGACATGACACTCCCGACCGCGCCGGCGACCCCGGCGCGGTTCGGCATTTCGGAGAAGGAGCGCAACAGGATGGCGCACAGCCTGCGCGGACGGCTGCTGTGGTGGCTGCTGCTGCCGCTCGCGGTGTTCGTGCTGATCGCCGGCGCGATGTCGTACGACACCGCGCGGACCACGGCCGGGCTCGTGCAGGACAGCGCGCTCGTCGCGTCCGCGCGCACGATCGGCGAGGACGTCGAATGGCGCAACGGGCGGCCGGTCGCCGATGTGCCGCCGGCCGCGCTGGAGATCTTCGAATCGCCGTCGCAGGATTCGGTGTTCTACAAGGTGATCGACGGCCACGACCGCCTGCTGGCCGGCACGCCGGCGCTCGCCGTGCCCGCGCGGCACGGCGTCGAGCCGACGCTGTACGACACGTCGCTCGACGGCGTGCGGCTGCGCGCGGTGGCCTACGATCGCCAGCTTTACGACGAGGGGCAGATCGAGACGGTCACGGTCGTCGTCGCGAAGACGACGCGCTCGCGCAACGCGATGGTCGCCACGATCTGGCGGCCGCAGCTCGTGCGCCTGTCGCTGATGCTGATGCTCGCGGTGGTGCTCGTCTACCTCGGCCTCACCTTCGAGCTGCGCCCGCTGATGAAGCTGAAGGACGATGTCGCCGACCGCGGGCCGATGGAGCTGGAGCCGATCCGCCCCGAGCGGCTCCAGCACGAGCTGCGGCCGATCGTCGACGCGATCAACCAGTGCATCGCGCGGCTCAACACGCATACGGCCACGCAGCGCCGCTTCATCGCGGACGCCGCGCACCAGTTGCGCACGCCGATCGCGGTGCTCGACACGCAGATCCAGTACGCGCAGCGGCGCGGCCACGACGATGAGGAACTCGCGTCGGTGCTCGACAGCATGCAGCGCAGCAGCCGCAAGATGGCCGACGTGACCGACAAGCTGCTGCTGCTCGCGCATGCGGAAGCGACGCCGTCGACGCTCCTGACCCATCGCGTCGATCTCGCGGCCGTGGTGTCGAGCGTGCTGGAGGAAACGATCGTGCTCGCGCAGCGGCGCGACATCGACCTCGGCGCCGATCTCGGCGAGCGGCTCGACGTCGCGGGCAGCGACAGCCTGCTGACCGCGCTGGTGATGAACCTCGTCGACAACGCGGTGCGCTACACGCAGCCGGGCGGCTGCGTGACGGTCGCCGCGCGGCGCGACGGCGACGCGATCGTACTCGACGTGGTCGACAACGGCCCCGGCATTCCGGCCGAAGCGCGGCCGCACGTGTTCAAGCGCTTCTACCGCGTGTCGTCCGACACCGAGGGCTCGGGCCTCGGGCTCGCGATCGTCCGCGAGATCGCGCAGGCGCACGGCGGCAGCGCGTCGCTTGCGCCGGGGCCCGGCAATCGCGGTATCGTTGTGACCGTACGGCTGCCCGCCTACGATTGAAGAGATGCCGTCATGAAACTCCTGCTGGTCGAAGACAACGCCGAACTCGCGCACTGGATCGTGAACCTGCTGCGCGGCGAGGATTTCGCAGTCGACAGCGTCGGCGACGGCGAACGCGCCGACACGGTGCTGAAGACCGAACGCTACGACGCGGTGCTGCTCGACATGCGGCTGCCCGGCATCAGCGGCAAGGAAGTGCTCGCGCGGTTGCGGCGCCGCAACGACAACGTGCCGGTGCTGATGCTGACCGCGCACGGCTCGGTCGACGACAAGGTCGACTGCTTCGGCGCGGGCGCCGACGATTACGTCGTGAAGCCGTTCGAGTCGCGCGAGCTGGTCGCGCGGATTCGCGCGCTGATCCGCCGGCAGGCCGGCGTCGGCACGGCGCAGCTCGTGTGCGGCGATCTCGTCTATGCGTTCGGCACGCGCGAATTCCGCTGCGGCGAAACCGTGCTCGCGCTGCGCCGCCGCGAGCACGCGATCCTCGAAACGCTGATGCTGCAGCAGAACAAGACGGTGTCGAAGGCGCGGCTGATGGACAGCGTGTTCGCGCTCGACGACGAGCCGAGCGCCGACGCGATCGACATCTACATCCACCGGCTGCGCAAGCATCTCGCGGGCAGTACGGCCGAGATCATCACGCTGCGCGGGCTCGGTTACATCCTGCGTGCGAAGAGCGCGCACGACTGACGGGCGCTCTTTCTCCGCCCTTTACATCGATTCGTATCACGAAACGCCTCCGGAAACCCGGCAGGCGAGCATCCGCGCGCCTGCCCGATTCGCGATTGTTGCGCGTTCGGTGTTTTCACCGATCCGATTCTTGCGTCCGGGAAAGCGTCGTGAAGGATTGCACCCTCTACGATGCTACGCGTCGGCCCTCTCGCTGTGGCCGGCAAGAGTCGGCATACATTGCGTACTGCCAACGACCAGATTTCAATGCGGCAGCTCGGAGGAGACGATCTTGAAACGAAAAACCCTTGCCCTTTCCATCGCGGCGGCTGGCCTGTGCGCCGGCACCCAGGCGCATGCGCAGTCGAGCGTGCAGCTCTACGGCCTGATGGACCTGAGCTTTCCGACCTACCGGACCCACGCCGACGCGAACGGCAATCACGTGATCGGCATGGGCAACCAAGGCGAGCCGTGGTTCAGCGGCAGCCGCTGGGGCCTGCGAGGCGCCGAAGACATCGGCGGCGGCACGAAGATCATCTTCCGCCTCGAAAGCGAATTCGTGGTCGCGAACGGCCAGATGGAAGACGAAGGCCAGATCTTCGACCGCGACGCGTGGGTCGGTGTCGAGGACGAACGTTTCGGCAAGCTGACGGCCGGCTTCCAGAACACCATCGCGCGCGACTCGGCGGCGATCTACGGCGACCCGTACGGCTCCGCGAAGCTGTCGACCGAGGAAGGCGGCTGGACCAACTCGAACAACTTCAAGCAGATGATCTTCTACGCGGCCGGCCCGACCGGCACGCGCTACAACAACGGCATCGCGTGGAAGAAGCTGTTCAGCAACGGCATCTTCGCGAGCGCCGGCTACCAGTTCAGCAACTCGACGCAGTTCGCGACCGGCTCCGCGTACCAGGCCGCGCTCGGCTACAACGGCGGCCCGTTCAACGTGTCGGGCTTCTACAACCACGTGAACCACGGCGGCTTCAGGAACCAGACGTTCTCGGTCGGCGGCAACTACACGTTCGACATCGTGCGCCTGAACGCCGGCTACTTCCGCTACAACGGCGACCAGGGCGCGCTCGGCCAGCGCCACGACGATTCGTGGACGGTGTCGATGAAGATCGCGCCGAAGGGCGCGCTCGACTACGAGCTCGGCTACCAGCAGATGCGCATCAAGAACGCCGCGAACAACGCGGACGGCTTCACGCCGAACGCGAACCTCGGCGCGTTCAGCCTGACCAACGGCGTCGCCAACGGCTTCAAGGAGACGATCTACGGGTCGGTGTTCTATCACCTGAGCAAGCGCACCGAGGTGTACCTGGCCGGCGACTACATGAAGCTGCATGGCGGCTACACGGCCGCGTCGACGTTCGGCGCGAAGAACCAGCTCGAGCTGACTTCGGGCGTCCGTACGCGTTTCTGATCTCGGGGCCGGCCATCCGGCGCGGGGCCCATCGGGCCCCCCCGCCGTACCCTCCGTCCGGGATTTCTCCATGCGGGCACGCCGGCGCTTTGCGCCGACCGTGCCCTTTTTTTCGTCCTTTCCGCGGTGCCGCGTGACGCCCGCGAAGTGGCTGCCGGCCGGCCCGGGCGAGAACCGGCCCGAAACCGCTTGCGGCCCGTCCGGCGGGCGATCGCGGCCGATGCACGTACGTTCGGCCCACATCGGCGCTTGACCTGCGCCGACCGACTCGCTAGCGTTTCGGGTTTGCCCGGGCGGCCATTGCCGCCGGTGCCGTGAGCACGCCCGACGTCCTGGCGCGCGCGGCCGGGCTCCGATGGAAAAGACGATGCAGAAACTCGATGCGGCCAGCCCGCAGGCGATGTCGACGGATTTCACCGCCGACAACGTCGCGCGCCTGAAGGCGCTGTTCCCCGAACTCGTGACCGAAGGCCCCGACGGCGCGTCGGTCGACGTCGACGTGCTGAAGGCGCTGATCGGCGAACGCACGGTCGGCGACGCCGACGAGCGCTACGGCTTCCACTGGCACGGCAAGCGCAGCGCGCGCCAGGCCGCGCTCACGCCGTCGACGGGCACGCTGCGCCCCTGCCCCGACGACAGCGTCGCATGGGACGACACGCGCCATCTCGTGATCGAGGGCGACAACCTCGACGTGATGAAGCTGCTGCACAAGAGCTACGCGGGCAAGGTGAAGCTCGTCTACATCGACCCGCCGTACAACACGGGCAGCGATTTCGTCTATCCGGACGACTTCAGCGACAGCATCCGCCACTACCTGGCGATGACCGGGCAGACCCAGGGCGGCGCGAAGCGCAGCACCAACACCGAGGCGAACGGCCGGTTCCACACCGACTGGCTGAACATGATGTATCCGCGCCTGAAACTCGCGCACGCGCTGTTGTCCGACGAAGGGCTGATCGCCGTGCACATCGACGAGCACGAAGTGCATGCGCTGGTGCTGATGCTGCGCGAGATCTTCGGCGAGGAGAACGAGCTCGGCGTCGCCGTGTGGGACAAGCGCAACCCGAAGGGCGACGCGCGCGGCGTCGCGTACCAGCACGAATCGCTGGTGCTGTTCGCGCGCAACGCCGAGACGCTGCTCGAACAGGCGCCGCTCAAGCGCCCGAAGCGCAATGCGCAGCGCATGCTCGATGCCGCGCATGACGCGGTGTACCGCAGCGGCAATGCGAAGGACGCGCAGAAGGCATACCGCGCGTGGATGAAGGCGCAGACCAACCTGTCCGGCGGCGAAGTGATGTACGACCGGTTGTCGGAAGACGGCCGCGTGTACCGCCTCGTGTCGATGGCATGGCCGAACAAGAAGAAGGCGCCGGAAGAATATTTCACGCCGCTGATCCACCCGGTCACCGGCAAGCCGTGCGCGATGCCGGCGCGCGGCTGGCGCAACCCGCCCGCGACGATGCAGGCGCTGATCGAGCGCGGCCAGATCGAATTCGGCGCGGACGAAAGCACGCAGCCGCAGCGGATCTACTACCTCGACGAGAACATGTACGAGAACGTGCCGTCGGTGCTGCCGTTCGCCGGCTCCGACGACGCGCTGCTGAAGACGCTCGGGATCCCGTTCGACCTGCCGAAGCCGGTCGATTTCGCGGCGGCCGTGATCGGCTGGTGCACGCGCGGCGACGACATCGTGCTCGACTGCTTCGCGGGCTCCGGCTCGACCGGCCACGCGGTGATGCAGGTGAACGCGACCGACGGCGGCGCGCGCCGCTATGTGCTCGTGCAACTGCCCGAAGCGCTCGACCGCCGCGACAAGACGCAGCAGAGCGCGGCCGATTTCTGCGCGAAGCTGAAGAAGCCCGCGACGCTCGCCGAAGTCACGAAGGAGCGTCTGCGCCGCGCCGCGCAGCAGGTCGCGCGCGACTATCCGGAAAGTTATGGCGACCTCGGCTTCCGCGTGTACCGGCTCGACACGACCAACGTGATCGAGTGGGATCCGCGCCGCGACGACTTCGACCATGCGCTCTTCGCGTCCGTCGAGCACGTGAAGACCGGCCGCACCGAGGACGACCTGCTCGCCGAGCTGACGCTGAAGCTCGGCCTCGACCTGTGCACGCCGGTCGAGCATCACGTGGTAGCCGGCAAGACCGTGCACCTGATCGGCCGCTCGATCGTCGCGTGCTTCGATGCGCGCATCTCGCGCGACGACGCGGGCCCGCTCGCCGACGGCATCGTCGCGCTGCTCGACGCGAGCGGCGCGTCGCATGACGTCACGTGCCTGTTCCGCGACAGCGGCTTCGTCGACGACGTCGCGAAGCTCAATCTCGCCGCGCTGCTCGAACAGCACGGCGTGAAGCGCGTGCGGAGCCTGTGATGCGGCTGCATTTCGAAGCGGATCTCGACTACCAGCGCGACGCGATCGACGCCGTCTGCGACCTGTTTCGCGGCCAGGAATCGTATCGCGGCGACTTCAGCGTGCTCGCGAACGCCGCGCCCGGCACCACGGCTGCAGCGCAAGGCTCGCTCGGCTTCGCGGTATCGGAACAGGGCGTCGGCAACCGGCTGTCGCTGACCGACGACGCGCTCGCGCGCAATCTCGCCGACGTGCAGTTGCGCGGCGGGCTGCCGCCGTCCGGCCTGCCCGGCTCGCGCGACTTCACCGTCGAGATGGAGACCGGCACCGGCAAGACCTACGTGTACCTGCGCACGATCTTCGAGCTGAACCGTCGCTACGGCTTCACGAAATTCGTGATCGTCGTGCCTTCGATCGCGATCAAGGAAGGCGTGCACAAGACGCTCTCGATCACCGAGGATCACTTCCGCGCGCTGTACGCGGGCGTGCCGTACGACTACTTCCTGTACGACTCCGCGAAGCTCGGCCAGGTGCGCCACTTCGCGGCGAGCGCGGCGATCCAGGTCATGGTGATGACGGTGGCCGCGATCAACAAGAAGGAAATCAACAACCTCTACAAGGACAGCGAGAAGACCGGCGGCGAGAAGCCGATCGACCTGATCCGCGCAACGCGGCCGATCGTGATCGTCGACGAGCCGCAGAGCGTCGACGGCGGGCTCGAAGGCCGCGGGCGCGAAGCGCTCGCCGCGATGGCGCCGCTCTGCACGCTGCGCTATTCGGCGACGCACGTCGACCGTCACCACATGGTGTACCGGCTCGACGCGGTCGACGCGTACGAGCGCAAGCTCGTCAAGCAGATCGAGATCGCGTCGGCGATCGTCGAGGATGCGCACAACAAGCCGTACGTGCGGCTCGTCGGCGTGTCGAACCGGCGCGGCGCGATCAGCGCGCGCGTCGAGCTCGACGTCGCGACGGCGGCCGGCGTGAAGCGCCAGATCGTGTCGGCCACCGACGGCGACGATCTCGAACGCCTGACCAAGCGCGCGCTGTACGCGGGGCTGCGGATCGGCGAGGTGCATGCACTGAAGGGCGCCGAATACGTCGAGCTGCGCCATCCGGAAGGCGAGGCGTTCCTGTCGCTCGGCGAGGCATTCGGCGACATCGACACGCTCGCCGTGCAGCGCGAGATGATCCGTCGCACGATCCGCGAGCATCTCGACAAGGAGCTGCGCCTCGCGGAACGCGGCGTGAAGGTGCTGTCGCTGTTCTTCGTCGATTCGGTCGAACGCTATCGCCGCTACGACGAGAACGGGATGCCCGTGAAGGGCGACTACGCGCTGATCTTCGAAGAGGAATATGCGCGTGCGGCGCGCGTGCCGGCCTACCGGGCGCTGTTCGACGGCGTCGACGTCGCGCTCGAAGTCGGGCGCGCGCACAACGGCTACTTCTCGATCGACCGCAAGGGCGGCTGGACCGACACGAGCGAGAGCAGCGCCGCGGCCCGCGAGAACGCGGAGCGCGCGTACGGCCTGATCATGCGCGAGAAGGAAGCGCTGCTGTCGTTCGACACGCCGCTGAAGTTCATCTTCTCACACTCGGCGCTGAAGGAAGGCTGGGACAACCCGAACGTGTTCCAGATCTGCACGCTGCGCGACATCCAGACCGAACGCGAGCGCCGCCAGACGCTCGGCCGCGGGCTGCGCCTCGCCGTCGACCAGGACGGCGAACGCGTGCGCGACGCGGGCGTGAACACGCTGACCGTGATCGCGACCGAGCGCTACGAGTCGTTCGCGGAAAACCTGCAGAAGGAAATCGAAGCCGATACGGGCATTCGTTTCGGGATCGTCGAGGAGCACCAGTTCGCGGCGCTGCCTGTTCAGGAAGGCGACGGGCCCGCGCATGCGCTCGGCATCGAGCTGTCGCGCGTGCTGTGGAACCATCTGCACGAACAGGGCTACGTCGACGCGCAGGGCAAGGTGCTCGACCGGCTGAAGGATGCGCTGCGCCAGAGCGCGCTCGTGCTGCCGGGTGCGTTCGAGATGCTGCGCGCGCCGATCGTCGCGACGCTGCGCAAGCTGTCGGGCCGCTTCGCGGTGCGCAACGCGGACGAGCGCCGCGCGATCGCGCTGCGGCGCGATGCGTCGGGCAAGGCCGTCGTGTTCGGCGAGGATTTCCGCGCGCTGTGGGACCGTATCCGCCATCGCACCGTGTACCGCGTCGAGTTCGACAACGCGAAGCTCGTGCGCGACTGCGCGACCGCGTTGCACGACGCGCCGGACATCGCGCGCGCACGGCTGCAGTGGCGCAAGGCCGAGATCGACATCGGCAAGGCCGGCATCGAGGCGATCGAGGTGGCCGGCGCCGGCACGGTGCTGATCGACGAAGGCGAGCTGCCGCTGCCCGACCTGCTCACCGAACTGCAGGACCGCACGCAGCTCACGCGCCGCTCGCTCGCGACGATCCTGGCCGACAGCGGCCGGCTCGACGATTTCCGCGTGAATCCGCAGCAGTTCATCGCGGTCGCGGCCGATGCGATCAACCGCTGCAAGCGGCTCGCGCTCGTCGCGGGCATCGCGTATCGCAAGCTCGGCGAGCGCCACGTGCATGCGCTCGAATCGTTCGAGAGCGAGGCGCTGACTGGCTATCTGCGCAACCTGCGGCCCGATGCACGGAAGTCGATCCATGAAGCGGTCGTGTGCGAGACGGACGCGGAACGCGCGTTCGCCGATGCGCTCGAAGCGCACGACGGCGTGAAGCTGTACGCGAAGCTGCCGGCGTGGTTCCGCGTGCCGACGCCGCTCGGCAGCTATCACCCGGACTGGGCCGTGCTCGCGGAACAGGACGGCGGCGAGCGGCTGTACTTCGTCGTCGATACGCCGAATGCGGACGGCAACGTGCCGAGCGAGCACGAGCGCGCGAAGCTCGCGTGCGGCGAAGCGCATTTCCGTGCGCTGGTGGGCGGCGACGGCGCGGCGCGCTTCGTGCGCGTCAGGCAGGCGGACGCGTTGTTCGAACCCGCGGCGCCGCTGGCGAGCGCCGGGCGCTGAAATGAAGGGCGGCGAAGGGTGACGATGAGCCGCCCCAGACTGCTGACGAACCCCACGTTTTTCGGAACGTGGGGTTTTGTTTTTCCAGGACCGGGTCGCAGGATCGCGCAGAGCGAGCAGATCGATCTGCTGCGCAAACGGCTTATGAGGCGAGTTTTTTCATGGATCGGGCTGTGCGCCGGCACCCGTGCGATGCCCGCTCCCGGCGTCGATTTCCCGCCGGTTATCCGCGTGAAAGCGATTTGTATTCTTGCGCGTTTGCGGCGCGGTTACGGCTGGTTGCAAATCGGGTCGGCACGATGTTTTTGCGCGACAGCGGCATTGCGTTGCCGCAATGAAAAAGGGCGCCGAAGCGCCCTTCCATCGCATGCCGCGCCGCGCTTACAGCGTGCGGCCGAATGCGTTGTGATGCGAATGATGCGTGGACGTCGACGCATGCGTGGTGTGGCCATGCATATGCCCGTGCGTGTGACCGTGGCCCGGCTGCGTGCCGGCGCGATCGGCGATCGTATCGGAGCGGTCGGCCGCGCGCGCCAGGCCCTTGTCGCGGTCGCCCGCGTGCACGCTGTTCGAGTTGCTCAGCGCCGAGCCGCTCATGTGGCCAGCGGACATCCCGCCCGCGTTGCCGCCGGAGCCGCCTGCGCCATGACCGCCACCGTTGCCGCCGCCATTGCCGCCGGCAGCCGCATACGCGGAAACCGTGCCGAGCGCGAGCAACGCGGCGGTCAGTACGGACAGGTATCGTTGATGTTTCATCTTGTGCTCCCTGGAGCGCGTTTGTGTGATTGCATTCTAGGAACGCGCACGATTCGCGCCACACCACGTTGTAAATGATCGTAACGATGCGGGCGGCGCCCATTCGTCAGATCAAACCGGATGGCGCCGCAATCCTGTCATGCGTGGTCGGAACAACGAAGCAGGCAGTCGCGGCGCCGCAGCGCCGCTCCGGTGACGATTGCGCTTACTGCGCCGGCTGCATGCCCTGCGCGGCGGCCTTATGCTGCGCGGCCTGCTCTTGCGCGTGCTTCTTCGCCATGTGGTGGCCGACGATACAGCCGCCGACCGCACCGGCGACGGCGTGGTGCCCGGCGTAGTGGCCGGCAACACCGCCGACCACCGCGCCCTTCATGCAGCCCGCCGCGTGCGCGCTGCCGATCGTTGCGAGCGCAACGATGGCGGCAGTGGCGCACAGCCTGATGTGTCGAATGGGCATCATGTGTTCACACTCCTCTTGTATTGATTATTCGAACCGCTTATTCGCACCGCTCAATCCCAGCGGCCGCCGCGCCAGCCGCCGCGATCGCGCCACTCGTGCTCGCGCCATTCACGGCGGCGCCACTCGTGTTCGCGCCATTCGCGCTCACGCCAGCCATCGCCGCGCCAACCGTCATCGCGATAGCCGACCGGCGCGTACATGACCGGCGGAGGCGGAGCCACGTAGACGGGCGCCGGGGCCGCGTAGACGCCCGGCACGCCGATGCCGACCGACAGGTCGACGTGGGCCGATGCGACGCCCGAGGTTGCCAGCGCCGCTACACCAAGAACTGCACCGAGAATAAGTTTCTTGCTCATCTCGCGACTCCCTGCACGTGTCGTGCGTCATGTGAATACGGTTCGGAGTCTAGGCATGGGGCGCCGACACAGGTGAAACCGGTATGCGAGACCGGTAACGGACGTTTACGGCCATCCGCAAAGCCTTGCGGGACAAGGGAGAGGCGGCATTCCAGCACCGTTGCAACGGTGCATCGAGCCGGTAAAGGGGGATTTTCGGCACGAAACCGGGCGATCGGAACGCGCCGGTGTGCCCGGGGTACGAACCGCCCGCACCGTGCGCGAGCGGTTCGCCGGAGCGGGCGCTACGCGCGGATATCGTCGACGCTGCGCAGCCAGTGCACGCTGAACAGGTTGTCCGCGTCGGTCCACACGGTATCGGGCTCGAATCCTGCGCGGCGCGCGATCGCATGGAAGCCGTCGATCGTGAACTTGTGCGAGTTCTCCGTGTGGATGCGCTCGCCGGCTTCGAAGCGGAACGCGTGGCCGCGCACGTGCACGGTCTGCGCGATATCGCTGACGAGATGCATCTCGATGCGCTGCCGCTCGCCGTCGTAGAACGCGCAATGCGAGAACGCATCGAGATCGAAGTCCGCGCCGAGCTCGGCGTTCGCGCGCGCGAGCAGGTTCAGGTTGAACTGCGCGGTCACGCCCTGCGCGTCGTTGTACGCGTGATGCAGCGTGCGCTCGTCCTTCACGAGATCGGCGCCGACCAGCAAGCCGCCACCGCGCAGCAGCCGCGCGGCATCGCGCAGGAACGCGTCGGCCTCTTCCGGCGAGAAGTTGCCGATCGTCGAACCCGGAAAGAAACCGATGCGCCGCCGTGGCGTCGCGGTCAACTCGGCCAGTTGCTCGGCCTTCGTGTAGTCGGCCGCGATCGGCGCGACGTCGAGCCACGGATAGGCCGAACGCAGCCGCGCGGCCGCGCCGTGCAGGTAGTCGGCCGAGATGTCGACCGGCACGTAGCGCGCCGGCGCGTTCGCGTAGTTGCTCGCGAACGCGTCGAGCAGCACGCGGATCTTCTCGAGCGAGCCCGCACCGAATTCGACGATGTCCGCATGCGGGCCGACACGCCGCACGATCTCCGCCGCGCGATCGCGCAGGATGCCGAGCTCGGTGCGTGTCGGGTAGTACTCGGGCAGTTCGCAGATGCGGTCGAACAGCGCGGAGCCGGCCGCATCGTAGAAGTATTTCGGCGGAATGCTGCGCGGCGTGCGCGACAGTCCGTCGATCAGGTCGCGCTCGAACGCGCTCGGCCGCGATTCGCGGGCGGGTTGCTGGCCACCGCTCGTGGCCGCCTGGTCAGACGTCTCGCGCAAGTCGCACCCCCGTGAACTGCCAGCGCGCGGCCGGCGGAAAGAAATTGCGGTACGTCGGCCGTTCGTGCCCGGGCGGCGTCGCGATGCTGCTGCCGCGCAGGACCTGCTGGCCGACCATGAACTTGCCGTTGTATTCGGCCGCGACACCCGCGAGCGGCCGAAAGCCCGGATACGGCTCGTAGGACGAACGCGTCCACTGCCACACGTATCCGAGCATCTGCCTGATGCCGTCCGCCGCAAACGCGGCTTCCCATTCGAACTCGGTCGGCAGCCGCGCGCCGGCCCATTCCGCATACGCGGCCGCTTCGTAGAAGCTCACGTGACACACCGGTGCGTCGGGCGCGAGCGGTTCGACGCCGTGCAGGCCGAACGTGCGCCGGACGCGCGTGGCGGCCGCATCGTCGTCGTCGGGCATCCAGTACGCGGGCCCTTGCCACCCTTCCCGCTGCACCGTCGCCCAGCCGTCCGACAGCCAGAATTCGGGCCGCGTGTAGCCGCCGTCGGCGACGAACGCCGCGAATTCCGCATTCGTCACGAGCCGGTTCGCGATCTCGTATGGCCGCACCAGCGCCGTATGGCGCGGCCGTTCGTTGTCGAACGAGAACGTATCGCCGTCGTGGCCGATCTCGACGAGCCCGCCCGGCTGGTGCAGCCAGTGCTGCGCACCGGCATCGCCCGCAGCCATCGCGCCCCCGTCGATTCGGTCGATCTCGTTGCGCGGCCGGAATGCCGGCTTCAGCGGATTGCACGAGAACGCATGCAGCATGTCCGTGACGATCAGCTCCTGGTGCTGCTGCTCGTGATGCAGGCCGAGCTCGATCTCGGGCGCGATCACCTCGAGCAGCGCCGCATCGGCACCGGCCAGCGCGCGCAGCATCGCCTCGTCGACGTGCTGCCGGTACGCGCGCACCTCGTCGAGCGACGGACGCGTGAGCAGCCCGCGCTGCGGCCTCGGATGGCGCGGGCCGAGCGCTTCGTAATAGGAATTGAACAGGAACTGGAAGGCGTCGTTGAACGGCGCGTAGCCGGGCACGCGGCGCATCAGCACGACGGTTTCGAAGAACCAGGTCGTATGCGCGAGGTGCCATTTCGTCGGGCTCGCGTCGGGCATCGACTGCACGGCCTGGTCTTCGGCGGATAGCGTCGCGGTCAACGCGACGCTATGGGTGCGCACGTCCTGGAAACGGCATTGAAGCTGTGATGCATGGAGGCTCATCGGTTTACCGTTCACGTCGCGATTCGCTGCGTTGCGTTGCCGGAAAAGGGAAAGCCTTGCGCGTGATGCGCGCGGCTGACGTGCGACCTACTGCTGCGTCGTCGGACAGCCGGCGCGCGCGCCGGGCCGCTGATGCGGCTTCACTTCATCTGCCCGTGCAGAACAGTATGGTCCAGAAATGTGAATGCTGCGAATCGGGATGCCGATGAAACGCGGTCGAAAGACAAATGAAAGTGTTGGCCGTGTGCGTGTCGCGTGCGTGACAGACCGTCGAGGCATGCCGGGACGCGGCCGTGCGGGCGCGCGCAACGCGCATGCCGGCGGTTGCGGCTACTGACGGCCCATGACATCCGCGCGGCGACCGTGATGGCTCGGTGACGAGCGGATTCGTCTGAGAAACGCAACCTGCGCGGTCATCGCCCCCGGTTGCCGGTTATCGGACTGGATCGGCGCCGCCGGCTGCTCCTGATCGTCGGTGCGCGTCCAAACCGCCCCTCCCTTCTCCCGCGAGCCGTATCCATACGCGCTCCGGAAAAATTTTTTGTGTCGATGTCACACCTGCGGGGGGCTCGCTCGTCATATCACCGGAACCCACACGAAAGGAGAAGGAACCATGACTGCGAAACTCAATCCGTTTGCCGCCGCGCCCGCGCTGATGAAGAACTGGATGACCGTGTCCGTCGCCGCCGCCGGGAGCCTCGAGCCGACGCTGATCGAGCTGGTCAAGATCCGCGCATCGCAGATCAACGCGTGCGCGAACTGCATTAACATGCACACCGCCGAGGCGCGTGAGCAAGGCGAGACCGAGCAGCGCATCTACCTGCTCTCCGCATGGCGTGAAGCGCCCTGCTATACCGACCGCGAACGCGCGGCGCTCGGCTGGACCGACGCGCTCACGCGGCTGTCCGAGGGCCACGCCGCGCACGAAGCGGCCTATGCGGCGCTGAACGACCACTTCAGCCAGGAGGAACAGGTGAAACTCACGCTGATGATCAACGTGATCAACGGCTGGAACCGGCTCGCTGTCGGCTTCGGGCTGTGGATCGAGCCGGCCGACGCGAAGGCCGCTGCCGCGAAGATGGTGGCCTGATGACGCACCTCGATCCGGCCAAGGGCAGCGCCGAAGAACGGGCCGACGCGGCCGCGAGCTTCGACCCGCTGCGCCGCACGCTGATCCGCGTCGCGTACCGCATGCTCGGTTCCGTCGCGGATGCCGAGGACATGGTGCAGGAGGCGTTCATCCGCTGGATGGACGTCGACCGTACCGACGTGCGCGTGCCCGAGGCGTTCCTGCGCCGCATGGTGATGCGCATGTGCCTCGACCAGTTGAAGTCCGCGCGGCACCAGCGCGAGACCTATATCGGCCCGTGGCTGCCCGAGCCGGTTGTCGAGGAAGATGAACAGGAGGACGTCACGCTGCCGCTGATGCTCGCGCTCGAACGGCTCTCGCCGCTCGAACGCGCGGCGTTCCTGCTGCACGACGTGTTCGGCCTCGAGTTCGACGAAGTCGCCACGACGATCCAGCGCGACCCGGCCGCGTGCCGGCAGCTCGCCGCGCGAGCCCGCACGCACGTGCGCGAGGCGCGGCCGCGGTTTCATGTCGAGAAGCAGCGCGGCATCGAGCTGGCCGAGGCGTTCTTCGCGGCATCACGCAGCGGCGACATGCGCGCGCTCGGCGCGATGCTCGCCGAGGACGTGAGCCTGCATTCGGACGGCGGCGGCAAGCGCTCGGCCGCGGGCAAGCCGGTGTTCGGCTTCGAGCACGTGATGAAGGTGCACGAATACCTGGCCGGACTGTTCGCCACGCATGCGTCGAAGCTCGTGCGCGCGGGGTTCATCAACGGGTTGCCGGGTTTCGTTACGCTGGAATCGGATGGCGAGCTGCAGACGACGGCGCTCGAGATCGAGGACGGGAAGATCGTCGCGATCTATGTCGTGCGGAATCCTGACAAGTTGAAGCATTTGCATTGAGGGTGACGCGGGGGGCGTCGCGTGTCGTGCACGTATGCGAAGTTGCCCTCCGCCCGCTTCCCGCCTATCTCTTCCTGCTTCTCCGCCCTGCTTTGCCGATCGTCGGTTGTCGCTGTTACTGCGTCGCGACCATGACGTTGTGGATCATGACCATCAGTAAACCGAGCTGCGGCGTCGCGATGGCGAACCCGGTTGCCGCAAGCCAGTTCGTGCCGCCTTGCGCTTCAAGCAGCGCGAGAAACGATTGGTTCGACGTCGCGTTCGGGCGCAGCTTTTCGATGTTGCGTTCGACGTGCGTCTTGTAGATGCCGTTCCCGCACCAGCCGAGCGCGACCGCAATCCCGATGGTGACCGGATCGATCGTGCTCGATTCGAAGTATTTCGGGAAGTACAGCAACTCGACCAGCGTGATGCCGAGCGTGACGCCCAGCACGGCGGCCGCCTGCCAATACATGCATCGATACGCCATCCAGACCGGGCCCAGGAAGCACGCTGCCCAGTTCCAGGACTGCCGGTTCTTGCGCGATGCGGCGATCTCCCACTTTCGTTCGAACCACGGGGCTTTCTTGCCGACATAAGCGGCGATTTCGTCGTTGCTCGCGGACGATGCGGTGGTCGTGACCTCGGACATGGTCGTTTGCTCTCAGTCGCGCGAATCGCGCGTTGTTGTTTTGATGCGGTTTGGGTGCGCCGGAAATCGGGCGGCTTGCGGTGCAGCGCGCTTCGATGCGCACACGATTCTACTCGGTGTGTATTGCTGGTCGGGATGCCGATGAGGATGCGATGCCGTGGATCGCGTGCAACGCATCGGGGCAGCATGCGTTGTCTCGGCCGGAAAAAGAAAAACGCCACGCGAAGTTGCCGCGTGGCGTTTGTATGTTTGGCGAGCCGGATTGCCTGTAGGCAATTCGCGCTGCCGACCCCTTCATTTTGTTCGTTGGTAGGCTCGATTGGATTCGAACCAACGACCCCCACCATGTCAAGGTGGTGCTCTAACCAACTGAGCTACGAGCCTAAGAAGCCGCGAATTATAGAGACGGTTTTCGCAGAGCACAAGCCCCTTTGTGAAAATTCTTTGAATCGTGGGGCGTGCGGTCTTGCTGCTTGCTGCGCGTGCCTGATGTCTGGTGTCACAGCGAAACGCGTCGGCACAGCGAGGTTATCCACACGCCCCTCTGGATAACCGTCCTGCAAGCCTCTGGATTCACAGTGGAGCGATTGAGGATATGTCGTCGCGGCTGTGAATCGACGAAAAGTTGTTCTGTGCTCCGCGGAGCTGTTCACGTGACACGCCCATGGTTATGCATCCTGCTTCGTGTTGAAAATTCAGTGCGTTACGGAGGTTATCCACTGTGAGGCACAGGGCTTGTTAACTATCACTACGTATGTATACGAACCCTGTTAACACCTTTGGATAAGCACAGTCCGCCGACTGTGATCCGCTCAGGATATGCACTGCGTGCGGTGAATGGATAGACGAAGCTGCAAGCTGTGGCGCGCATCGGATGATGCGCGAGCCGCTGTATCTGTAGAATCGCCGGCATTCAGGATACGAGGGCCTGGCGCACGGGCTCACGGCACATGGCCGATTCTTCGTTGATCCGACTCGACGCGCTCGATATCGATGCCGTCGTACACCGGTTGCAGCAACACCCGGGCGACATCGTGTTTGAGCGGCGCGTGTCGATCCCGGAAGCCGATGTCTTGTGTTGCCGCTACAAAGGCGAACGATTCAACGTGAAGTTCGATCTCGACTACGGGGTGTTTGTCGATCATGTCGGCGAACTGTCCGACGAAGACTTCGCGGAGATCGTCAGATGGCTCACTCTGGGCGAGGCGATCGATGAAGACACCCGTCAATGAGACGCTTGTGATGGATATTGCCGGCGATGTCGCTGTTGTCGTGACGGATGTGGCGGCCGTCGTCGAGGCGCTGGTGCGGCTGGGCTTCGCTCGAGTGTCGTGCGACGTGGGTACCGTTCGATTGCGTGGCGCAGTCCGGAGCAATACGTCATCGAACAGCATTGATGCGATGCTCATATCGCGGCAATACCGATGATGTGCTCGTGACGCGAACGTGCTCAGCCTTCGTTTGTGGATAACCGGCGCGCGAAACGATTCGGAACGCTGTGCGCCCGGCTGGTGAGCGTGTGTTCGGATTGCAAGCTGGGCTCGGATTCCGGCGAACTCGAATGACTGTCGATCGCGTTGTTTTCCAAGACGTAATCGAGCGCTGAAAGTCCATCGCCGTTCTTGCCGCTGTCGCTAGGCGGCATGTGGACAACCCGCACGCCAATCCAGTCGAATCTCTGTGCATTGGATGGGTGAGCGTCTTGTTTTCGACAAGGAGGATCACACCGAATGCCTTGTTTGGCGGGCTTTTTGCCCGAATCGATCGGATGACGTGGAGAATTCGCGGGCGACGCCCCAAGGTTGAATGCGTTGTGGATATCCAGGAACCAACGAACTCGAAACCCTGTGCGCTCAACCGGTGAGAGCAATCGAACCCGGCGCAGGCCCTTCGTTTCACCGGAAGGGTTGTGGATATCGAAGCCCAAAACAACCCGAAATGCTGTGCCGACCAAAGGTGAGCGATTCGATCGATGTGGAGATCCCGCTTCACGACGACTCGAAACCCGATGATTTTAAAGGTGAGGGCGCCGGCGCGGTTCCGATGTGGACAACAGGCCAACAAAGTCACTCGAAACGCTGTGCATTCGAGTGGTGAGCATGCCCACGCTCAAGCTGGCAAAGCCGCATGCCTCAAGGCGCCGGCGGCCACCAACGACCGCCGGCAGGGCGCGCATCGTACCACTCAAGTCTGCTGATCGAGCGCCTGCGCGACCGCTTTCTCCGCGAGACTCCCAGCCGGCCCGACCACCGCATAGTTGAGCCCGTTCGCCGACCCATACCGCGCCAGCAACGCGCCGTCCACGCGTTGCCCGGCCGGCAGCAACCGATGTGCCGATTCCGCTGGCCGGAGATAGAAGCTCAGCGTTCGCCCGGCACCGTCCTCATAGAGCACCATCGCAGCCGTGCCTCCACTGTCCGTCGTGAACAACCGTCCGCCGACCGGCCTGAACCCCGCCGCGCTCAAATCCGGCAGCTTCGCCGACGCGCCCACGCGCCGGGTGAGCCACCCCTGCAAATCGCCCGCACCCGTCGGCCGATAATCGACCTTTGCCGTTTGATCGACCACCATCATCTTGTAGGCCTCGACCGCATCGCTCATCGGCGCGACAGCCGGCGCCGCGTTCCACCCGCGCGCCTGCCACCCGCCGAACGTCCCGAGCCCGACGCAGAACACGAACGAAGCCGCCATCGCAAACCGCATCCGCGTGCGTTCCGCGCGCCGTGCGCGAATCGCCGCCGGATCGAGCGCCGGGTTGTCCGCCGGCATTCGCACGCTCTCCAGCGCCGCCCGCAACCGCTGCGCATCCTGCTGCCATTGCTTCACCTGTTCCGCGCGCTCCGGATGCAGCGCGAGATAACGCTCGACCGTAGCGCGCGCATCGTCGTCGAGCTGGCCGTCGACATAGGCCTGAAGGTCGTGTTCGTTCGGAGGCGTGTTCATTTCTTCATCAATCGCAGAGAAGGAGCGGGAAGCTCGCCGTCGCTGAGCTGGCGCAGCGCCTGGCGCGCGCGGGAGAGCCGCGACATCACGGTGCCGATCGGCACGTCGAGCAGGTCGGCGACTTCCTGATAGGTGAAGCCCTCGACCGCGACGAGCAACAGCAGGCTGCGTTGCTCGTCGGAGAGGCGGCCGAACGCTTCGAGCGTCGCGCGCGCCGCGAATTCGCGTTCGGCGGACGGCCAGTGCGCTTCGTCGTCGTCCCGAATGCGGCCGAGCAGCCACGCGTAGCGCTTCGCGCTGCGTTTGCCGTCGAGAAACTGCCGGTAAAGGATTGTGAAGAGCCAGCTGCGCAGCGACGCGTCGTCGCGGCGGCTCGTCCAGCGCGACAGCGCGCGCTCGAGCGTCGACTGGACGAGATCGTCGGCCGCGTGGACGTCGCGCGCCAGCCAGAGCGCGAAGCGTCGCAGCCTGGGGAGGAGTTCGCGCAACGCTTCGTCGTCGAGGGCGGTGGAGGGCATGGCCGGGCCGGTTGCCGAAGGGGTCGAGATGCCGCGTAGGACGTCGGTCCGCGTCGATTATTCCATCAAGCATAGGAAAAAATTTTTCGTGGAATAAAGCGGCGCGGGTGGCGTCCTACGCGGGTTCGACAATGATCTGACGATCGGGAGTGCATCCATGAAGCAATCTTCCTCTTCTTCGCCGCAGCGCGAGCCCGGGCGCGGATGGTGGCGCTGGGCCGTGATCGGCGGCACGGTGGCCGGCGTGGCCGTCGCGTTCGGGTATGCCGGCGGGTGGTTCGCGCCGGCGCGTCTGACCCCGCAGCGGCTCGTCGACGCGCTGCAGACCAACAGCGGCATCCATCCGGGCTACCGGCGCAATCACGCGAAGGGCGTGTGCGTGACCGGTTACTTCGAGGGCAACGGGGCCGCGAGCGCGTATTCGGTCGCGCCGTTCTTCAAGGCGGTGCGCACGCCGGTGGTCGGGCGCTTCGCGCTGCCGGGCGGGAATCCGTATGCGCCCGACAGCAGCGTGCCGATTCGCAGCCTCGCGCTGAAGCTCACCGCGCCTGACGGCGAGCAATGGCGGACCGGGATGAACGCGATGCCCGTGTTTCCGGTGGCGACGCCGCAGGTGTTTTATCAGCTGACGGTGGCGACCCGGCCCGATCCGGCGAAGGCGAAGGCGTTTTTCGGCGCGCATCCGGAGACGGCCGCGTTCCTGCAGTGGGTGAAGGGTGCGAAACCGAGCGCGAGTTACGTCACCGAGAGCTATTACGGGCTGAACGCGTTTTACTTCGTCGACGCGGCGGGCAAGCGGCAGGCGGTGCGGTGGCGCGTCGTGCCGGAGCAGACGGCCGGCGCCGGGGACGTCGCGACGGCCGCGGATCCGAACGTGTTGCAGCAGGACGTGACGCAGCGCATCGCGGCGGGTGCGCAGAAGTGGAAGCTGCTGGTCACCTTGGCGGAGCCCGGCGATCCGGTGGACGACGCGACGAAGGTCTGGCCCGCGCAGCGGACGACGATCGATGCGGGCACGCTCGTGCTCGATCGCGTGGAGGCGCAGGACAGCGGGCCGTGCCGCGACGTGAATTACGACCCGACGGTGCTGCCGCAGGGGATTCAGGTGTCGGGGGATCCGTTGCTGGCGGCGCGCTCGGCGGCTTATGCGGATTCGTATCTGCGGCGGACCAGCGAAGAGGCTGGCGTGGCGGGGGTGGCCAAGTTGAGTTCGGAGGGGCGGTGATGAAGATTTCTACGACGTTTAGTCTGCCGGCGAGGGTGCTGCATTGGGTGATGGCCGCGATGATCGTCGCGATGCTGTTTATCGGGGTGGGGATGGTTTCGTCCGTCTCCGAGCGGCATGCGGTTCTGGTGGCGATTCATAAGCCGCTGGGTGTCGCCGTGCTGGTGCTGGTTTGCG